>CAZIQO010000005.1:0-51214 GCA_964541465.1 uncultured Oscillospiraceae bacterium | reverse complement strand
GCACCATGAGCTCCGGCATGACCTTCCAGGCGTCCCGCGCGGTGGCGTTGGCGTTGTGCGCGCCGTCGATCTGCGCCATGTTCGCCCATGCAATGAGGCGCTTGCTCTCCGCCGCGTCCACAAACGAACGCACCATGTTGATGTTTCGGTAGATCACGTTGTACTGCGGGTCCTGATGGCAGCCGTTCACGCCCTCCTCGGCGAACATCACCGCGATGTCCGGCCCGGCCACGCCGCTGACGTAGCTGTGATAGTTGATGGGCCTGCCGACCTCGTCCTCGATGAGATCGAGCGCCTTTCGCTGCGCGCGCACCTGCTTGCGGGAGATCGGCACGCCGCCGCTCCCCTGTGGGGTGCCTTCGATCAGCCCGTCGAAATGGCTCTGCCCGGATGTGCGGATGACCATGATGTGGTCCGCGCCGTGGTGCGCGGCCATGCGCATGCGGCGGATGTCGTCCTCGAAGCGCCCGCTTGCGATCTCGGTCGTGATGACCGGCATCGGCTGCGGATCGACGTCTTCAAAATAGTGCGCGGGCGGCAGCGGCACGCCGTCCCTGAGCGGCCTGCTGCAGTCATGGTAGCTAAACGGCCCCATCACGAGGTCCGGCGCGGGTTCGCGCCAGGTCCAGCCCTGGCGGCGCGGGCGGTAGTGCTCCAGATCCTCGAGAATTTTCGAGACGTCGATGTTTTCGTCCGGCGAAAGCCTGTATTCGCTCATTGGTCGCCTCCGAACAGCGCGGCCGCCTCGTCCATCGCGGCGGGCTGCTGCAGGCGCAGTCCCGCTTCGCGAATCTCCAGCCCCGTCTGCCTGGCGTAGCGGTACACGACGTTGCCCGCGCCGTGTCCGAGGAGGTTATGTTCCATGCAGCCCTCCACGATCGCCTTCGCCTCCAGCGAGGAAAACCCCATCCGAAGCAGCACGCTCCGTTCGATGGCCGGCGTGGTGTTCTCCCTGCCGAGTTGAACGAGCGGATCGACGAGCGTTTCGGTGAGCGACCAGAAGCGCGCCCTGAGCTCCTCGTCTGTCAGCGACGAAAGATGTTCCCGCCTCTGCGGATAATCGTCTTCCCGTTTCAGCATGCCTGTCCCCTCCCGATCAAACAGATCGAACGGAAATCCTACTGTTTCAGCGCAATGCGCACGAACGCGCCGTCCGTCTTCGTCTCCTCGGCGAGGAACGCGACGTCCGCGTCGGTCGGCGCGTGGTCCACCGTCGAGGCCGCGTGCCGTATCAGCGACGCGCGCATGTGGTTCAGGTCCGCGTCCCTGGCCCGTAGCAGCCCCGGGCGCGCGGGCAGAACGATACTTTCGCCCGGCACCTCGTCGGCCGGATCGCCGAGCGAAACGCGGATCCCGTTCTGCCTTGCAAACGAGAGCTGCGCGCTGCCGTGCTTGCCCGCGCCGGTATACTCCGTCTCCTGCACCACCACCGCGGCCTCCTCCGGCAGTTCCTGCGCGATCGAGATCGCCGCCGCGAGCGACGTGTTACCGGCCGGCCCGCGCTCGATTCCCTCGAGCCGCGCGAGCAGTTCGGTCGTATAGAACACCTCGCCCTGGGTCACGGTCACATAGCGGTCCATGTACCGGAGCGGCCTTGCGGCGCTCCGCGGCACGTCGCTGCGGTCCGGCCAGGTCGAAAACGGCATGCCGAACCCCGTGTGCCCGGTCGTGAACGATTTTCGGTTGAACTGCGTGTCGCTCGCCATATGCAGGCCCTTAAGGTTGACGCTCGCGGCCACGATCTGCGCCCGGCAGCCGGCCTTTTTAAGTCCGCGCGCCGTGCCGGTGAGGTTCCCGCCGCCCGCGTTCGTGCAGACCACGACGTCCGGGTCCCTGCCGATCTGCCCGCGGCACTGCCGCGCCACCTCCCAGCCGAGCGTTTCGATGCCGACCACGCCGAACGCGGTGTAGAGCGACGCGTTGAAATACCCCGTTTCCTCGAGCATGCGAAGAAAGACATAGAACAGCTCCGGCCCCACGGAAAGCTGCACGACCTCCGCGCCGAGCGCTTCGCACTTGCGCGCCTTTTCTATGATCTCCGGCTGCCCGATCCCGCGCGAATCGTAGCACTCCTGCACGACGATGCACCGGATGCCCGCTTTTGCGCAGCAACTCGCCACCGCCGCGCCGTAGTTGCCGCTTGTGGCGGCCAGCGCGCCGGGGTATCCCATGCGTTTGGCGTGATAGATGCTCGTCGCCGCGCGGCGCACCTTGAAGCTCCCGCTCGGGTTCGCCGCCTCGTCCTTGATGAGGATGCGCGCGCCGAAGCCGTCCTTCGACAGCTTCCGCACCAGCGCCGTGATGTTCTTGAGTTCAATCAGAGGCGTGTTCCCGATAGCGAAATCCTTCTGGATTCCAATCACGTCCTCGAGCGAATAGCCGGTCGCCCGCATCATGCCCTCGTAGTCGAACGCGATCGAGCCGCTCTCAAATTGAGAATAGTCCATGCCGACGGCGGCCTTCATGATTTCGCTCCGGCGGGACATGACCGCGCCGTAGCCGATATCCTTCGTCACGGCCGGTCACCCCCGAAGAGAAAGGCGAACGCCTCGTCGCCCGCCTGCTGCAGCTCCGGCACGAAATCTCCGAAGCTGTGCTCGTAGTGCGGCGCTTCGTCGATCAGCGTGCCGCGCACGGTTCTGCCCGTGCGGGTGGTCACGGCCACCTCGTCGCCAGGCGACGCGTCCGCTGCAAGATAGCCCTTCGTCCAGAGCTCCAGCGGGACCCTTCTGGTGTCGTCCGGCAGCGCCGCCGCGCGTTCCCCCGGCGTCAGCACGACGCTGTGGATCCTTACCCAGTCGCCCTTCTTCGCCATGAAAAGCACCTCGCTTGCATTCGGTATTTTATTATGATCAGTCGAGAACGCCTTCCTCGATGTATGCGCGCATATCGCCCATGATCGCGTGCGGCACGGGCAGGTCGATCATGGTTTTCAGGCCCGGCCGCGCGTTGATCACGTGCGGGATCATGTTCACGCACATGGCGATCGTCCCCACGCCGCCGTCGACCTCCGGCCGGATCGTCATATTCACGCGCGGCGTGCCCTCCAGCGTAATATAGTCCCCCGTCTGCGTGCCGCCGAGCTCCGGCTCGATCTGCTGCGGGTGGATCATGTCGATGAGCACTTCGCCGCCGCGGCTGCCCTGCCCCGTCATGTTCACGCCCACCACGCCGCCCTTCGCAGCGAAGCCGTGGGGGGATCTGCGGTCCACGTCGGTCAGAATCGGCGACATCTGCTGCTCGAAGCGGTCGATCTCCCAGCCGAGCGCCTTTGCGATCATGCCCACGCTCTCGGCAAATCCCACGTGCCCGGCGAGCGAACCGTCCGAAACGCCCCGCTCGAACGCCTCCTTCGTCAGGCCCACGCCCTGCTCGCGCATGACCGCGGGCCCGAACGGCGAAAGGGAATTGACGCGTTTGCAGGTGACCTTCCGCACATCCGTCATGCAGCCGGAAAGGCAGATTGCGAGCAGGTCCATCATCAGTCCGGGGTTGATGCCCGTGCCGAGCGCGGTCACGCCGTTTTCCTTTGCCGCGCGGTCGATCTTGTCGGCAAGCGCCGGTTCCTTTGCGGCGGGGAAGCACATCTCCTCCGCCGTGCTGATTACGTTCACGCCGCGGCGCAGTACGGCAAGCAGCTTCGGGCACACGGCGCGCGTGAACGAATCCGTCGCCACGACGCACACGTCGGCGCCCCGCTCCGGCAGCGCCCGGTCGATCTCGTCCGAAACGATCACGTCCGCGCGTCCGCCGCGCTCCGCCTTCAGCAGCGCAAATATGCTCCTTCCGACGCGGTCCGGATGCAGGTCGCATACGCCGACGATATCGACGCCCTTCTTTTCAAGCAGCGCGCGCGCGACGCCGCTGCCCATCGCGCCGAAGCCCCAGAGCGCAACCCTGACGTTCCGCATGCGGTTTCCTCCCAAATACAAACGATTCGCTGTATTTTCCGCTTCGCGCGGCGTTCACCGGAGCGCGCGGCACGGCACGAAAAAGTCCTCCTCGCCAAGCTCCGCTTCCTCGACTGCGCGTTCGGCGTAGTCCAGCACGCCGATCTGCAGCCGGTCGTGGCAGTCGCTCCCCATGGAAAACCGGACGCCGGCTTCCTTCGCGCGGCGGATCATATCCATGTTCGGCGCGCGCCACAGTCCGGAGATCTCCATCGCGATGCCGTGCTTTTTACAGAGCCCGATCACCGCGTTCTCCCAGTCGAGAACAAACTTTGTCCCGTACAGCTCGTCGTAACACGGCAGCACCGTTGCGTGCCCGAGGATGTCGACGCGCTGCGTGGAAAACGTCTTTTCTATCATTCTGAGAATGTAGGCAAGATAGTAACGGTTCAAATCGGAGGAGTAGTTCTTCTCATATACGCTGCAGTAGCCGGAGCGCTTGGTAAAATACTGGCCCAGCGGGATCAGTCCGCCGCGCCCGTCCGGCATGCTGTGCACGCTTGCGATCACATAGTCGAGCTGGGAATCCAGCTCGTCCGGCAGATCGAAGCGCTGCTCCATGTTCGCCTCCGCGCCGCGGTAGATATTGTAGGGCTTCAGCGCCTCGATATAGTTCAGAACGTCGTAATTCGTATAGATGCCGTAGCTGAAGATATGGTCGGAAACGCCGAGGATATGCCCCTGCGCCTGCTCCGTCTCCACAAGCTCCTGCAGGGAAAAGTTTGCGTCCGAAAAATTCGTGTGCGTATGTAAATCGTATAGCTGCATGCCGTTCTCCCATGATTTCTGCGCCGTTTTTTTATCAAACCGCGCTCCTACAATATACCATGAAAGACGCCCCGAAACAAGGCCGCGCACCGTGCTTGACAGTCCGTTCCGCGCTCGCCTATAATCGTAGTGAAGCAGAAATTTTCATGCGGAGGTGCCGATCCATGAACGCCGTCCTCTACTATTCGTACAGCGGTTCCACAAGACGGCTTGCCAAGGCGCGCGCCGAGGCGGAGGGCGCCGATCTGTTTGAAATACGCGAAGCAAAGAAGCGCTCTTTTATCGGAACGTTTCTTGTCGGCGCGCCGCAGGGCATGCACCGGAAAGCGTCCACAATACTGCCGCTTTCGATCGACTGGGAAAAATATGACTGCATTTTCCTCTTCTGCCCCGTTTGGGCGGGATATCCCGCGCCGGCGTTCAACGCCGCGCTCGCGCTGATCCCGCACGGCATGGAGGTCTCCGTCGTACTCTGTTCGGGCGGCGGCGAAACCCCCGCAAGCAAGGAAGGCACTATCGAGCTTATCCGTCAGGCGGGGCTGAAATTCGGTTTCTACGAGGACATCCGGACCGGGGCGCCCCCCAAGCCGCACGCCTGAAAAAACCGCGCTGTTCGCGCCGTCCGATTGTGAGCGGACGGCGTTTCATTATCGTAAAATTCTAACGGGCGGAAAAAACATGTGCCGTTTCAGCGAAAAGGCGCAGCCGGCGGCACCGACGGAGCGGCATATCGCGGGCCGGGGCGCCCGCCTGAAATTTCTTGACGGGACCAAAATAATCGAATATCCTGATCGTGACATCCGTAGAGTAGGCAGCGTTTGCGGCCGATCTCTGTGACTTCGCGTCAGCCGGATGTCGTTTCTTTTTCCTTTTGAGCATGTATTCGCTCAAGCGAACCGGTTCTGCAGGTTTTGGTTGCGCATTTCGCGTCGTTCGCCGGAAAAATTCGCGTTGCTGCCGTTTGCCGAATGGCAGCTTTTTTGCGTCATTTTCTCCAGGTCGATCGTGAAAAGACGATCAGTATCGGATAGATTTCAAGGCGGCCTAAAAGCATATTCACCGACAGCAGCATTTTTGAGAACGCGGAATAGGCGGAGTAGTTCCCCGTGGGACCCACGAGGCCGATCCCGGGTCCTATATTGTTGAAACAGGCGATTTCGGCGGCAAGATTCGTTGTGAAATCGAATCCGTCGATCGAGAGCAGCAGCGTCGAAGCGCATATGATCAGCATATAGCTGATGAAATAAACCTGCGTGGAATTCAGCATTTCGTCCTCGACAACCGCGCCGTCCAGCCGAACGACCCGCACGGCGCGCGGCGAAATGATATGACGAATCTCCTGATAGAAGGATTTCACCAGAAGGATCAGCCGCGAAATCTTCAGCCCGCCGCCCGTGCTCCCGGCGCATGCGCCGATCAGCATGAGCATCACCAGCAGGTGCTGTGAAAACGCCGGCCAGCGCTGCGCGAAGTCGGCGGTGGCATACCCCGTCGTGGTCAGAATGGACGCCACCTGGAAAAATGCGTGGCGCAGCGAAACCTCGAAATTCCGATACAGCGAAAATACATTGACCGTAATCGCAGCGGTTGAAAGCGCCACGATGATCACATACCACTGCAGTTCCTCGCTTTTCAGCGCCTCCTTTGCATGCCGGATCAGCAGAAAATAGTAGAGGTTGAAATTCGTACCGAAAAGCAGCATGAAGATCGCAAGAACAATTTCAACGTAGGCGCTGTCGTAGTAGGCAATGCCTGCGTTTTTTATGGAGAAACCGCCCGTGCCTGCCGCACCGAACGCATGACAGACGGCATCGAACAGGGGCATCCCACCCAGCCGCAAAAGGACGATCAGGATTAGGGTAAGGACGGAATATACGCCGTAGAGTATTTTCGCCGTCGCCCGAATGCGCGGCACCAGTTTGCCCACGACCGGGCCGGGGACCTCCGCGCGGAGCAGATGCAGCGATCGATCGCCGGCAAGCGGCGCAATGGCAAGAACAAACACCAGCACGCCCATGCCGCCGATCCAGTGCGAAAAACTGCGCCAGAACAGGATGCACTTGGGGAGGGATTCCACTTCCGCCAGAATGGAAGCGCCCGTCGTCGTAAAGCCGGAGGTGATTTCAAAGATGCAGTCCCAGACCGTCTGGAAGCATCCGCTCAGATAGAACGGAATCGCGCCGAAGATCGACAGCGCAGCCCACGAAGCCGCGACGACAACGCAGCCGTCCCGCGCAAAAATCGCGGTGTTCTGCGGACGCCTGATCACGAAAACAGCCCCGAGAAGCAGCAACAGCAGCATGGGAAGCAAAAAATAGCGATAGGACTGTTCGTGGTAGACCACCCCGATCAACAGGGAAGGCACCATCAGTATGGCCTCGGTAATCAGCATCCAGCCGAGGATGTAGGCGATCATTCTTCTGTTCATATGCCGCTCTGAAGAATGTCCGCGAGCCGTATCAGCCGCTGTCCGGCGGTGACCACCAGCACGCTGTCCTCCGGCCAGATCACATCGTCGCCGTCCGGGATGATCGCCTTTCCCTTGCGTACAATCCCGGCGATGAGAATGTTCGGCCGGATCGGCAGCGTTTTCAGCGGCGTATTGCAGTAAGCATCGGGCGCCGCGCGGAACTCCATCACCTCCACGCGGCCGCCGACGATCTGATACAGCGCGAGGATATCGTCGCTGTCGCGGCCGGCGGAAAGCGCCCGCACGAAGCGAAGGATCTGGTTCGTCGTGATCCGCTTGGGAGAGATGACGCTTTCAAGTCCGCTGTTGCGCACCAGGGAGACGAGATTTTCGTTGTTGACCTTGGCAATGACCTTCGGCACCTGCTGTCGATGCGCATAAAGGGAGGAGAGGATATTGCCCTCATCCAGCCCGGTCAGCGCAACAAACGCGTCCTGCCTGCTTAGTCCCTCCTCCATCAGCAGCTCGTGGTTGGAGGCGTCCCCCTGCAGCACGTTCGCATTCGGCAGGAGCCCCGCCAGTTCGACGGCGCGTGCGGCGTCCTGCTCAATGATTTTGACGTTGATCTTATCCTTCGCAAGCTGCGTTGCAAGATAGTAGGAAATGCGTCCGCCGCCGATGGTCAAAACGTTTTGCACGCGCTCCGTCAGCAGATGCAGTTTTCGAAACGCGGTCGTAATCTGCTCCGGCGCGCCGGTAAAATACAGCGTGTCGTCGGCGGCGATCCGATAATTACCGGAAGGAATCACGACGCTGTCTCCGTGCTCGACCACGCAGATGAGCACTTTTATGCCGGTCTTGTGCGGAAGATCGGACAGGATCGTCCCGCACAGCCCGCTGCTTTCCGTAACATGATAGGAAACCAGTTCCACCCGGCCGTGCGCAAAGAGCTCTACTTTTGTTGCGGATGGGAAGCGCAGGATGCGGGCGATTTCCTCCGCGGCGGCCAGTTCCGGATTGACCGTCATGGAAAGGCCGAGGCATTCCTTCAGGAAAAAAAGCTGTTCATAGTATTCCGGGTTCCGGACGCGGGCGATGGTATGCTTCGCGCCAAGCTGGTGCGCGGTGAGGCAGCAGAGCATGTTGATCTCGTCGCTTGCGGTAAGTGCAACCAGCAGGTCGGCGTCTTTGGCCCCGGCGGACTCCAGCACGGGGTAGGCCGCGCCGTTGCCGACGATGCCGATCACGTCCAATGTTGTTCGGGCCTGCTCCACAACGCGGCTGCTCTTATCGACAATGGTAACGTCATATTCTTCCAATAAGAGCTGCTGCGCCAGCGACTGCCCGACCTTTCCGCCGCCGACTATGATCGTTTTCATGAACGGTGCCCCCAGCAAAATCATAACGAAGATTGTATTTACCTTATCAGCATTACGGCTGTTGCGCAATGCTTTGGCCGCGAAAAGCAATATTTTTTAACGAAACAACCGCTTTCCCAGGGTCGCTGTTTTGCCGCTGCAGTATTATACTGGGAATCGGCCGAAAACGGTTCCCCCAAACAATGTTGATTGTCCTGAGGCCTGGAACCGCCGTTCAATCTTTCTTATTCGGCTTTTTTGAACGCGTGTGCACGTACGGCGCATAAGGCCGCACGTTTGAAAAAAACCGCCTGCGCCGCGCGCTGGGCTTGAAAGACGTCCTCAGCGGCAAACGGCAGATCGCATGTAAAAAAAAGCCGGATGACGGCAGGTAATGCAACTGTTTTTATAAAAAAAGAAACCCGCCAAACCGGTGGGTCTCCCTTGGTGCGGCAGATGGGACTTGAACCCATACGCTCGCGCACACGCCCCTCAAACGTGCCTGTCTGCCAATTCCAGCACTGCCGCGCACTTAAAGATTATAGCCGCCGACGTTTTTCTTGTCAATTCCTTTTTCCCGAAAAAAGCGTCTCCTTTACCCTGCGCCCGCTGTCGTTTTCCCATGAACGCACACTTGACAATTTTCCGTGGCTGATGCTATGATAGGCAAGGTTTGAAGCAGTTTCTGGGTGTAGCGCAGCTTGGTAGCGTGCTTGAATGGGGTTCAAGAGGCCGTGAGTTCAAATCTCACCACCCAGACCAGAAAAAAGTCCGTATTCGCGGGCTTTTTTATTTTTCGTCTTTTCCATCTTTTAGTTTTTAAATTCTGTGCCCTGCACGAACCGCAGCGCAGCCGGGCGGCACGCAGAGCGTGCCGCCCGATCGTGTCAATCCGTTTTGTGCGCCGGTTCCGTTACGGCGTGGGCGTTTCCTGCGTTTCCACCGGCTGGAAGGGCGTTTCCACCACGAGCGTGAAGTCCATCGAACATACGTCGATATCGGTGCTGATCTCCGCGTAGATGGCGTTGGTGCCGGTCTGCAGCACCGAGGTGCCTTCCGTGTTATGAATCGTGCCGATGCCGCAGATCTTGCCCGTGTCGGCGTAGTATACGATATCGACCTGACCGTCCAGCGGCAGCGGAAACGCGTTGACGCAGATGCCGTCCAGGAACGTCCCCTCTTCGTATTCGTACACGCGCAGTTCGCCGAACGAAAGATACTGCCAGTAATGATCGTCCGAGAGGATTTCGTTTCCCAGCAGATCGGTCGGGACCGGTTCCGCGGTGATCTCCGCCGTGAAGGGATCGGGCAGCGGAGTCGGCGAAGCGGAGGGCGTCGGCGTGCCGGAAAGCTCGGGCTCAACGTTGTCGCACCCAAGCGGAAGCAGCGCCATGCCGCAGCACAGCGCCGCGCAGAGCAAAGCAAGGGGCACGCGGCTCACGGACGGTCCCCCACCGCGTCGTGCAGAAGTTTCTTTTTCAGATCGTACAGCTCGTCCGAGAGGTCGACCTTGTAGGTATGCGGCATGAGCAGCCGCTTGTATTCATCCCACATGGTTGCAAATTCCTTCTTTGCGTAAGCGGAGACGGTCTTGATATCGGGGCATTCGTAGACCTGCCTGCCGTCCCGGAAGATCGGAATCAGCAGCTCGCGCGCGGTGAAATCGGTCAGCGTCATGCTCTTGTAGGTCTGCACGGGATCGAAGATCCTGAGCGGCTTGGACGGATCGACGGATTCGTGCTGCAGCGAGATCAGATCCGCGATGGCCATGCCGCTGTTGTCGTAGAAGCGGTACACCTTTTTATAGCCGGGATTCGTGATCTTCGCGGGATTGTCGGAGACCTTGATCTTGGGGATCAGCTTGCCGTTGACGACCTCGCCGGACATCTTGTAAACGCCGCCGAGCGCGGGATTCCCGTCGCTCGTGATCAGCCGCGTGCCGACGCCCCATACGTTGATGCGCGCGCCCTGCGTTTTGAGATCGCGGATCAGATATTCGTCCAGATCGCTCGACGCGGCGATGACCGTTTTGGGGTAGCCCGCTTCGTCGAGCATCGCGCGCGCCTTCTTGCTCAGATACGCAAGGTCGCCGCTGTCCAGCCGGATGCCGACCGGCTCGTGGCCCGAGGCGCGCAGTTCGTCGAACACTTTGATCGCGTTCGGCACGCCGCTGTGGACCGTATCGTAGGTGTCGACCAGCAGCAGGCAGGTGTCCGGGAAGATCCGGGCATAGGCGCGGAACGCCTCAAGCTCATTTGGGAAGCTCTGCACCCAGCTGTGTGAATGCGTGCCGGAAACGGGGATGCCGAACATCTGGCCCGTGAGGACGTTGCTCGTAGAGGAGCATCCGCCGATGATCGCCGCGCGCGCGCCGTAGATGGCCGCGTCCGCGCCCTGCGCGCGCCGCAGCCCGAACTCCAGAACGGAATCCCCTTTGGCGGCGTAACAGATGCGGCTCGACTTGGTCGCGATCAGCGTTTGATGGTTGACGAACGTAAGGATCGCGGTTTCGATGATCTGCGCCTGCATGATCGGCGCACGCACGCGCACCAGCGGTTCGTAGGGGAATACCACCGTGCCTTCGGCCATCGCGTAGAGTTCGCCGGTGAAGCGGAGCTTGCCGAGATATGAAAGGAAGTCCTCGTCGAAGAGATTCAGCGAGCGGAGGTAGGAAATATCCTCCTCGGCAAAATGGAAGTTGTTGATGTAGTTGACGATGCTCTCCGTTCCGGCCATCACCGCATACACGATGTTTTCCTTCGGCCGGAAGAACAGGTCGAACACACCTTCGTTGTTCTGCATGCCCTCCTTGTAGTAGCCGTACGCCATGGTCAGCTGATACAGGTCGGTCAGCATGGTTAAGTTGCGCATTGGGATACGCCTCCTTTTGGGAATCGGGTGTTCCGCCCGGTAAGATTTGCTTGTCTAATGTGCCGGAACCGGGTTATTCCCGCGGTTCCGGTCTGCCCGTTTCCCCGCCTTCGGCCGGCGGTTCGGGAACGGCCGCATCCGCCGCGGTCCCCGCCGTGTCAGGTGCGGCCTCCGTCGTTTCATCCGCGGCCTCCGCCGCGTCAGGCGCGCAGACGGCGGGCCGCTTTGCAGCGGTCGTTTTTCTTCTGACCAGAATCAACGCGGCGAGCGCGGCCAGGAAAATTGCGAAGCAGATGACCTCGGCAACGCTCAGCCTGCCCAGAACGGGCGCGGTGTCCCCGCGAAGCAGCAGAATCGCGGCGTGTCCGGCGAAAAACAGCACCAGATACCACAGCGTCATCATGCCGTCCCGTGCGCTGCGCCTGCGCACATAGAACCAGAGCACCGCGAATACGGCCGTGCACCAGAGGAATTCATAGAAGAACGCGGCGTAATGGATCGTGCCGCTCGCCTCGATCTTCACCGCGAATGGGAACCACTGCAGCGCGCCGGCCGTAACCTCCGGCCCGTACGCCTGCTGGTTGAAGAAGTCCCCCCAGCGGGCCAGGCCCTGTGCAAGCGCGAGCCCGGGCGCGATCAGATCGGTCAGGCGCAGAATCGAAACCTTCTTTTTCAGCGAATAGAGCACAAGCCCGAGAAACGCGCCGAACAACGCGCCGTACTGGGACATTCCGCCGTCCCACAGATAGAGAATGCTGAGAAGGTCGCTTTTGAAGTAGGAAAAATACGCGAACACATAGAACAGACGCGAGAAGACGATGCCGAGCGGGATGCCGATCAGGCAGACGTCGATCGCGGTATCCTCGTCGAGCTTCCTGCGCCGGATCTCGATCTGCGCAAGAATGATCGCGGCAAGGATCCCGGCCGCGAGAAAAACGCCGTACCAGTACACGTCCAGGCCGAAAACGGTAAACGCCACGCGCTTCGGCAGCCGCATGGCCGCCGCATAAGCGTTCAAGACGGAAAGATTCATACTATCCTCCCAAAACGATTTCCTACATTATATCTCATTCGGCGTAAGGAAAAAAGAAAAACAAGCGTTTCGTTTCTATGAATATTATGATAACGATACTCCGGCCCGCGGATTCCGTCGGATCGGGCCGCGCGGCCTGCAGGATCTGTCTGTCCGCGAGCGGGCAGCGTTCCGGCTGCGGAGATTACGGGTAATACAGATCGGTGGAAACGTACACCAGCCCGTCGATGGCGCGGTAGGTATCCTCATAGGCGACCTCGCGGCGGAGCAGGGAGCCGTCCTTTGCGCGGTACACCTTATAGGTGACGGCGGTTTTGCCGTCGCGCGCCTCGCGCTCGACAACGCGCGTCTGAAACGGGAGCGACTCGTCCAGCATCAGGATTTCCCCGGCCGACTCGATCGAACCCGTATGCTCCGATTCGATCTCGATATACATACCGTCCGGCAGGGGTTTTCCGTAAATCGTAACGGTCAGGACCTTGTTTTCCTCGTCCACGTGCGCGAACAGGTAGATGCGCGAGCCGCTGCTGTTGATAAATTTGAAGTTTTTGCCGCCCGTGCTGATGGTCGCGTCGCGCCCGATCTCCACATAGCCCATCGGCCAGCTGTGCGGGTGGCGCTCCGTTATGGTCAGGTCGGCCATCATCACGGCGTTGAACAGCGTGCTGGACACCTGACAGACGCCGCCGCCGTACTCCGTTTCATACCTGCCGTTCCGGATGCCGGCCGCTTCCTTCCATCCGTTCTCCGCGTTGCGGTCGCCGAGAACGGCGTTGCAGTCGAATTCCTCGCCCGCTTCGAGCACCAGCCCGTTGATCGCCCTGGCCGCCTTTTTGATATTGAACACACGGTTTGCCGCGTTGTACGGCGAAGCGGCAAACGACGTCTGATACTGCGCCACGAGCGACTGCGTTTCCATGATCGAAGCGATCGTGACCGCGGCGGGAACCACCGCGTACGATACCGTCACGGCGGAGGCGGCGCCGAGTTCCGCCGCGGCATACACGTCGGAAAGCAGCGCGTCGCGGTCGATCTCAATCCCGCTCGATTCGCTGCGGTAGGTCAGGGGAAGCTGCTGCGTCGCATCTACGAGCACCGACGCGTCGGTCGGCGCGGATTCCTGCGCGGCGATATAGCGGTCGATTCTGTCCTCCAGACTGGCCCGGTCGATCCGCACGGCGGAAACGATCGAACGCTCGCCGCCGCTGCGCCGCAGGTGCGAGGCCTGCGAAACGGCGCTCTCGGTATCGAACGACACGCCGAGCTCGGAGAGCGGAATCCGCTCCGACTCGCCGCCGAGCACCAGCGTTACGGCCTCGTCCGCAAGGCGCTTGTCCGAACGCTTCGTCAGCTCGGCGCGCGCCTGCGCGACCGTCATGCCGGAAACGTTGAAGCCGTCGATCGAAATATCGTTTTTGAAACGCTCCTCGTCCTTCGGCGCGCCGGTTCCGCCCGCGCATCCGAACAGGACGAGAAGCGCCGTGATCCATAGTAGAAGAATCGGTCGCCTGTTCATACCGATAGCATTTCGCGAACGGAACGAAACGAAACGCGTCAGATTTTGCAAGCGGAGCAAAAATCAAAGCCGAAACCGTTTTTGATTTCTTTTTCCCCATACGAACTGACGTTTCGCCGGAACACGCCGCACGGGGATTCGCCTGCGGAACGATACGGACCGATTCCTTGCTTTTTCGGCGGTTATCGGCTCGCCCTCTGCCGGCCGGCGGCGTCGTCGTCCCGTTTCAGTTTGATGAAATACGGAACGAGAAGCGCCAGGCTGCCGGCCGTGAGCAGGAAGGAGATCAGCGCCGTTTCCGTCGTAAACTCGTTTCCGACGAAGGGATTGCTGATTTCGGCGAACGCCCAGCTCAGGCAGAGCGCAAAGATCTTGAACAGCGCGACGCCGGCGAGAACGTCGCCCAGAGGCTTTCTCTTCAACAGCAGGTACGCGATCATCCCGATCGCCGGGAACACCAGACTCAGGTCCAGAACGAAGACCGCGTAGGTGCTGCCGGGAATGTGGCCGGCGATATCCGGAAGCATCCGAAGAATCCAGGCGGGATACAGCAGCCCGATCATCACAAGGAAAAACACGCCGATGGCTTTTTGCAGCCTTTCGGGCAGCCGATACCGCGCCGCCGCTTGCCGGTCGATGCTCAGCACGCCGAAGAGCAGCCCGTAGAACGACAATCCGAAGATCGCCAGATAAACGAGGTAGATCGAAGTATACTGCCCCTGCATGGCGTATAACCCGAAGGCATAAAAAAAGTACCAGTCAAGCGCCAGCATCAGGATATAGAATTTTAAGGACCGTCTCTTTAAGAATGCCAGCGTGGACCCGGCCAGCAGCAGCGCGAACGGGATCGACACGATATCCTGCGCCTGCGCCCCCCAGATCAGGGCCCGCGGAATGGTTCCCGCGCGGTACACGTCGAAATAAAGCGCGTTGTCGAATACCCCCATGCATGCTGCAAAACACGACAGCGCGGCCAGAATGAACATCCATGCGGCGATTTTTCCGCCGTTTCTGATTTCCATACGCTTCCCTGCCGTTTCATGCTTCGTTTGTCTTTTCGCCGCCGGTCCGGCTGATCCGCACCGTGCAGCATGGGCCGTTCATGAGCGTGCTCTCCACGCGCATCTCCGCGCCGTCGTCCAATGCGGATATCATCGCTTCCATCGGGTCCAGGCACCATCCGCGGCAGGGACCCGCGCCGCCCATTTTCTTCGACAGCGCGCACAGTCTACAGGCCGTCGCGGCGGCGGTATACCCGTCGTCCGTCTTTTCCACCGTCCAGTTTGCGCAGCCGAACACCTCGGAGAGCTTCATGAACACATCCTCCGCGTTCTCCACGCCGAGCTGCTGGTTCAGCGCCGGCGCCGAGAGTGCCTGCCGTTCCTTCCTCCGCGCCACAATGCCGTCGAGCGCGTTCATGCGCTCATAGGTGTTCACGGTTTCGGCGATCGAAGCCGCGTACAGGTACTGCAGCAGCGCCAGTCTTTTTTCATTTTCCATTTTATTGATTCCCCCCTTATATTTTTCCATCAAGAACGGCCGCGATTTCCCCGCGGATCTCATTCTTCGGGATACGCCTGTTTTTTACCACGATGCTCTCGATGAGGTTTTCCAGCAGGTGGATCAGCGTCCGCACGATCACGGCCCCGTTCTCCTGCTCTCTCAGCTGCGGCAGCACAAGTTTCGCATGCCTGGCCGCAATCGTTTTTTCCCAGCGGTCCATCACATCCATCAGTTCGCCGTCGCCGTCGAATCCAAGATAGACCTTCACGCCGAGGCGATAGATCTTTCGTTCATGGCTGCTCAGGTGATTCAGTTCATAGACAAACTCCGTATAGAGCGCAACGATATCCCGCGCCGTCACCTTCTCCGCCTGCCTGCTCACGATATCGAAGAAGTCCCTTTCGATGATCTCGTGAAAGAGGTCCTTTTTGCTTCTGTAATAATAGTAGATCATCGGCAGAGAGCAGCCCGCCTCGCCGGCGATCTCGCGGACCGTCGTCCCGTGATAGCCGTTCTGATCGAACAGGCGGACCGCAGTTTCCTTGATTCTTGATTTCACATCGCCGGCATCCATCGCATTTCCTCCATATCTATCGTACGTTAGATATATTAGCATGCACAGAATCCGATTGCAATAGTTTTTATAAAAAATCCGGCCCGTCGGTTTTCGCCGACGGGCCGGACGTCCGTAATACGGGCGGTTGCTTATTTATGTCTGTTCTGCTTACAGCTTTTTAAGCAGCCCCGTCTGATCGTTGAAGCTGTCGATCAGCGCATCGATCTCGTCCGCCTGCGCGTGCATGTCGGTCCAGTAGTGCTTGTCGTACCACTGCTTGTTGATCTCCGCGTAGGTCTTCCCCTGCTGCTCCACCCAGGTGTAGTACTTGAGGTTGTGGATGCGCTTCCTGGTCTCGTATGTGAGCTCTTCCAGATAATCCGTGCGGATGCCGTGCAGGTGCTCGGCGTAGTCCGCGGCGGCCATCGCCTCGGTGTATGCGCCGTCGGATTCTTCAAGCTCCCGGATGCGGCTCTTGTACATATCGGAAGAGTCGGTCAGCACGCTCGCGAGCACGTCGTGCTCATCCAGCTCGTAGTACTTCGCCATCTTGATGCAGCAAAGCAGGTTCGCAATGCCGGAAATGCCCAGCAGCGGGAGCTTTTCAACAAAGTCAGCAGGCACGCCGACCTCGTCGACGAGGTATTTGTGTCCGACCGGATCGTTGAAGAGGCGGAGCAGCTTCTGGCTGTCCTCGTCGTCGATGTCGATGACCATATCGGTGTTCTTCACGTTATGGATCCACGGCACGTGCTTGTCGCCGATGCCCTCGATCCGGTGTCCGCCGAAGCCGTTGCTGAGCAGCGTCGGGCACTGCTGCGCTTCGCCGACGGCGAGCTTTGCTTGCGGGTACTTCTCCTTCAGGTAATCGCCTGCGGACATGGTGCCCGCGCTGCCGGAGGTGAAGGCCGCGCCCGCGAAGGTGTCGCCGTCCCTCTTGATCTGCTCATATACTTCCTCGATCGCCTCGCCGGTGATCTGATAGTGCCAGAGGGCGTTGCCCATCTCGTCGAACTGGTTGAAGATCACGACATCCTTACGCGTTTTGCGCAGTTCCCACGTCTTGTCGAAAATCTCCTTGACGTTGGACTCGCAGCCCGGGGTCGCAATGATCTCGCCGGCGACGGTCTTGAGCCAGTCGAACCGTTCGCGGCTCATTCCCGCCGGCAGGATGGCGACCGACTCGCAGGCAAGCAGCACGGCGTTGTACGCGCCGCCGCGGCAGTAGTTGCCGGTGCTCGGCCAGACGGCCTTGTTAAACGTCGGGTCAAACTGGCCCGTGATCAGACGCGGAACGAGGCAGCCGAACGTCGCGCCGACCTTGTGGCAGCCGGTCGGGAACCATTTGCCGACCAGCAGGAAGATGCGGGCCTTGACGCCGCTGAGTTCCTGCGGGACTTCGATATAGTTGACCTTGCCGTACGTGCCGCCGAAATCCTTCGGCTCGTTATGCCAGGTGATGCGGAAAAGGTTCAGGGGATTGACGTCCCACAAACCCACGCTGCGAAGTTTTTCCTTGATTTTGTCCGGAATCAGATCGGGGTTGCGCATCTGCGCAAACGTCGGAATGATGATTCCCTTCTCGCGCGCCCGTTCGACGCTGCGCTTGAGATTTTCGCGATTCATGGTCAGATCAATCATACGTTTCGCTCCTAAATCTGTAAAACTTACTGTCTACCTTCCATAGCATATAACAACGCCGCCGGTTTGTAAATAAAAAACAGGCGAAAACATGAAACATTTTTATGCATTCTTACTTATTTTTAGATTCTTTCGCCCGAAATGACTTTCCGCCGGCCCCGTCCGTCTTTGCAGGCGACTCAAACTGCGTTCAGCCGCCGTATTCTGCGGCGTACGCGAGCATCAGGTCGACCGATTCCCCGTAGCTTTTGATGCCGCTCTCCTGCGAATTGTGCTTGAGGTAGGCGTCGTTTCGCTTGTCCGCGCTCTCTCGCGCCGCGCCCTCAAACGAATCCCAGTACGCGTCGTAATCGGCCAGGTCCCGCCAGATCGCGTCCCCGTAGGTCTCTGCCGCCGCGCGGTAGCGCTCCGCATCGGTGCTGCAGAGCGCGTTTCCGCCGATGATCAGCGCGAAGATCAGCCCGGAATACCGAACGTTCGGATCATCGGAACTCAGGCAGGCAAGATACGCGCTGAACTCCGCCTCGTTTTCGGAGGCGATGCCGAGCTGGTGCGCCATCTCGTGCGCCGCGGCTTCGTAGAGCAGCAGCGGCGGCTGATCGACGTTGACGTTCGGCTCCGCCGTAAGACCGATATAGACGCCCGATATCCCCTGCCAGGAGAGCCCCTTCGACCAGAGCACGGCCTTTGCGCGCGTAACGCTTCCGTATACGGCCGGGAAGCGTTCCGCCAGCGCGTCGTATGCGTCGGGCAGCGCGTTGAAGATCGCGCGCCGGCTCTCCGCCGGGCAGAACACGCCGTTTTCATCCTCATGCAGCGTTTCACGCAGCGCGCTTGCTTCCGCCGCCGTGTTCAGCACGAACTGTTCCAGTTCGTCCGCGCTCCGCGCGCAGACCGTCAGGCCCATACGTTCCGAGAGCGGCTGCCGGAAGTAGTTGAACCCCCAGGTGACGTAAAACAGATTCAGAAGGATGCCGGCCGTCAGCGCGAGCGACGCGAGGAACGAAAGCAGCCGCCGGAACGTGGTGCGCCGCAGGATCAGCCTGACGAGAAGCGCGATGAGCTGCGCCGTTACCGAGATCGCGATGCCGTAGAGCAGCAGCTCGGCAATCGAAAACGGGACCAGCGACGTGGCCGCGGAAAACCCGATGCGGATCGCCTGGTAGACGGTGTTGCTGTAATAGGTTTCCACGAGCGCCTCGCGGCCGGCGAGGATGCGCGGCCACAGCAGGCCGAGCACGATCAGCGCGGCGGCAACGGCGGCGGTGATAACGATCTCGCGCCGGGAGACCGAATCGGTCGGTTTCTTTTCCATGCGCCGATTATACCATTTCCAGGCGCGATCGCATACCGTTTCACCCGTGGTTCGCCGCGTTTTGAACGGGACGGCTGGCGGCGGACCGCGATCCGTGTTACAATACTGCGCAGAGGTATCAAATGAAAATCGGGATTTCCACCGCGAGCTATTTCGGCAAACTGCAGATCGAGGACGCGATCCTCGACATCGGCGCGCACCATGTGCCGATCTGCGAGCTGTTTTTGAATTCGTTCTCCGAATACGAGCCGGAGTTTATCGAACTGCTCTACGAACGCGTGCACAGAGCGGGCGTTACCGTATTCAGCATCCATCCGATGAGCATGCAGTTCGAACCGCAGCTGTTTTCCATCCATCCGCGGCAGCGCGGCGACGCCTGGCGTCTCTACGAAACCGTGCTGCGCGGCGGGAAGCGCCTCGGCGCGTCGTACTACGTCATGCACGGGCCGGCGCACCTTTCCGGAACGGCGAAGAACATCGACCTCGAGCGGATCGCGCCGATCTTTGCCGACCTTTCCGCGCTCGCGCGGGAATACGGGATTCAGCTCACGCTTGAAAACGTCAGTTGGTGCGTGTTCCACGAGCCGGAATACGGCGCGCGCCTGCTTGAAAAAATCGGTCCGGAAACCATCGGTTTTACGCTCGATGTGAAGCAATCGCTCCGCAGCGGCTTCGACCCGGTCGCGTTCGTCGATACGGTCGGGGATTCGATCCGGAACGTGCACCTCTGCGACGCCACGGAGCTCGGCGGCGGCGCCGTCCGGTATGAGATGCCGGGATACGGCGGCTACGACTTCCCCGCGCTTTTCCGCGCGCTCGGCGCGCACGGGTACGCGGGCCCAGCGTTTATCGAGGTGTACAGCGATATGTACAGCGAAATTCCGCAACTGTACGAAAGCCTCGCGCGGGTCAACGGGATTGTTCACAGTTAGCCGCTTTTTTCCGCGCCGCTTCTATGGTACGCTATGGTTGGACAAAATGATTCCCGAACGGAGGAGGTAGCCATGACGGAACGGTATATGGACGAATCCTGGCGGCAGTCCATGCGGCTGAAGCTGGACTTCAACAATATGATGTCCGATCAGCTCGGAAAACGCGGCCTGTACCGCCGCGAACTCGACGCCATGCAGAAGCAGATCGACGCCGCGGCCGAGGGCATGCGCGCGAAGCGCCCGATCATGCGCTGGCGCGAGCTCCCCTACAATCAGGAGGAGACCGTTAAATCCATACTCGAGACCGCGGAGGAGATCCGCGGCCGGTGCGAGAATTTCGTCGTGCTCGGCATCGGCGGAAGCGCGCTCGGACCCATCGCCGTGCAGCAGGCGCTCAGCCATCTGCACTACAACGAGCTTCCCAGGGAGCGCCGCAGCGGCCCCCGCCTGTATGTGGAGGACAACGTCGACCCGGAGCGCATGGCCGCCCTGCTCGACGTGATCGACGTGGAGCACACCGCGTTCAACGTGATCAGCAAGTCCGGCGGCACGTCGGAAACCATGTCGCAGCTGCTGATCGTCTCCTCGCTGCTGCATGAGAAGCTCGGCAAGGACATCAGCGCGCATCTGTTCGCAACCACGGATGAATCGAAGGGGCACCTGCTCAAAATCGCGCAGTCGGAAAACCTCAAAACGTTCGTCATCCCCGAGGGCGTCGGCGGGCGCTTTTCCGAGCTTTGCCCGGTCGGCCTGCTCGCGGCGGCGGTCTGCGGCATCGACATCCGCGAACTGCTTGCGGGCGCGGCGTTTATGGACGGGCTCTGCAATTCGCAGCGCGACGTATGGAAGAACTCGGCCTACATGCTCGCCACGCTGCAGATCGCCGCGATGCAGCGCGGCTGCAACATCAGCATCATGATGCCGTACGCCGATTCGCTCCGCTACATGGCGGACTGGTACGCGCAGCTCTGGGCCGAATCGCTCGGCAAGCGGGTCGACTGGAGCGGCAACGTCGTCAACGCTGGCCAGACGCCCGTCAAGAGCCTGGGCGTGACCGATCAGCATTCGCAGGTGCAACTCTACACCGAGGGGCCGTACGATAAGGTGATCACGTTTCTCGCGGTGGAGCGCTACCGCTGCGAAACGATGATCCGGGACGGTTACTTCGACGTGCCGGATGTTTCCTTCCTCTGCGGCCACACGCAGAACGAACTCATCGCCGCGGAGTTTCGGGCCACCGAATACGCCGTGGTAAAGAGCGGGCATCTGAGCCATACGATCACGCTGCCGGAGGTGAACGCCTTCACCATCGGCGAGCTGCTCTTCTTCTTCGAACTTGCGACCGCGTTCGCCGGCGAACTGCTGGATATCAACGCCTTCGACCAGCCCGGCGTAGAGGAGGGAAAGAAGGCGACCTACGCGCTGCTCGGCCGGCCCGGCTTCGAGGAAAAACGCGCGGAACTCTCCGCGGCCGCCGAAAAGAACGACCGCTACATCATTTAACCCGCCATGGCTGAACTTCGCGCGCTGACGAACGCGGACAGACAGCAGGCGATGGAACTTTGGGAGTCGCGCTTTCACGACTCCCGTTCGTTTATCGACTGGTTTTTTCAGGCCCGCTTCTCGTCGGAAACCTCTTTCTGCGCCGAAGAAAACGGACGGATCGTCAGCATCGCGCACGGCTCGCCGATGCGGCTTTGCATCCGCGGAACAGAACTCCCCGCCATGATGATCTCCGGCGTCGCCACGCTGCCCGGGTTCGAACGGCGGGGACTCATGCGCGCCGTGCTGACAAGGCTGCTCTCGCACTGCCGCGAATGCGGCGTACCCGTCGCGTTCCATACGCCCGCACGGTTCGCCGTCTACCGTTCTCTCGGCCAGTACCCCTGCACGGACGCGCTCTTCCACAGACGCGAAGCGGCCCCGCCCGTTCCCGCGGCATGGGACCCTCTCCCGCCCGTTCCCGATCTGACGCGCGTCTATCGCCTCGCCACGCAGCGCTACGGCGGCTGCGTTCTAAGGACCGAAGCGGAGATGCGGCGGAGGATCGACGACTTCCGTTCCGACGGCGGACAGTGCATGGCGCACCGGACAGACGGCGCGCTGGACGGATATCTGTTCGCTTTTGAAGAGAACGGTTCCTTTTCCGTCCCCGAGGCGCTGGCGATTTCGCAAGCCGCCTACGCGGCGCTCGTTTCGCGCCTGCCGCGCGGCACGATGGTCAAACTCCCGCCGGACGCGGGCCTGCCCGGCGTTCTGCGCGCGCAGGGCACGATGATCGCCGTGGACGTGCCGTATCTGCTTGGCCGCCTCTGCCCCGCCGGCGCGTCGCTTGCGCTCGAGGTGCTCGATCCCGTCCTTGGCTGGAACAACGGCGTTTTCGACGCTTCCGGCCGCCGCGTTTCCGCTCCCCCGACGGACACGCTCTCCGCCGGACGCCTCATGCAGTTTCTCTGCGGGTATCTCCCGTTTCAGGACCTTTTCGAGGCGCAGATCTGCTTCTGCGCGGACGAATACTGATCGTTTTATTCCGTCTCCGCGTTCTTTTTTCGGCGTCAAAAACGCCCGCCTTCGAGCGGACGTCAGCTTGTCGATACCGGGAGGCCATTGGAGGCTCCGCCTCCGAACCACCGCTTCGGGCCGTAACGGCCCGAAGAACCCATTTTTGCAAGCGCCCAAAATAGGGCGCTTGCGGGATCAGGAATTCCCAAGGGACATGTCCCTTGGGTGGGGTGCAGGGGTGAAACCCCTGCAAAAGAACTTTTACGGCAGTCTGACGCCGCCCACGAACACAGTTTTCGTTACCGATACAGCGGGCCGAGCGTGGCGCACGCGCGGTAATCCGCGCCCTCAAGGTCCGTCGTGCCGAACGACAATTTGGCAGGCGCTCCGCTCTCCGCCGCCGCTGCCGGCGAACGAGCTGAGCGTATCCGGCTCCAGCTCACGGCTGGAATCGCAGTTCGCCGCAGCGCAGGCATAATCCGCGCTGCGCAACATAAGATCCAGCGCGGATCGGATGCTGCTGATCATTTTCGTACGGTTATCCCGAAACTCTGCGTGTGACGGTTGGCACGGCAGTCCGGCGTCTGCGCCGCTTTCCCGGTCATATAGATTCGAAATCGCTGCAATGGACAGGTCCGTCTGTTTTGCCGCATCTTTTATAGTAAACATTGCTGCCGGTTTCCCTGATTTTATTACGAATCCCGCGACTGAATCAAGCGGAATCGATCGATTTTTACAGGAAGCCGGCTTCGTTCTCTATATCCGTATAAATTTCGCCTGGATTTATAAAATCAGCTGTTTTCCGCAGCATGTGCCGCAGAATATTGCAGACGAGCGAAACGTTTCGCCTCTCATGCGGCACAATATCTGTTACAATATAAAAAAGGATTTATATGAAAATCAAACGACATAAGGAGTATCCGGCTATGTACGATATCGTTTCTCTCGGCGAGCTTCTGGTTGATTTCACGGAATGCGGCGTTTCCGAGGCCGGCATGCGCCTCTTCGAGCAGAACGCCGGCGGCGCGGTCACGAACCTGCTGTGCGCGGCGGCGCGCTGCGGTGCGAAAACCGCCTTCATCGGCAAGGTCGGCACCGATATGCACGGCCGTTTTCTCAAAAACACCCTGCTTGACGCGGGCGTCGATCTGCATGCGCTGATCGAGACGGACGCGGTGTTCACCACGCTCGCCTTCGTTGCGCTTTCGCCAAACGGCGAACGTGAATTCTCGTTTGCGCGCAAGCCCGGCGCGGATACGTGCCTGAGCGCCGGCGAGCTCGACGTCGGTCTGCTCCGCAGCACGCGCGTCTTCCACACCGGTTCGCTTTCGCTGACGCAGGAACCCGCGCGCTCCGCCACCTATGAGGCCGTCGACATCGCCCGGGCCGCCGGCGCCGTCATTTCGTACGACCCGAACTACCGCGCGTCCCTCTGGAAGAGCCGCGGCGAGGCGTCGCGCTTTATGCGTTCCCTCGTCTCCACCGCGGATATCGTTAAAATCTCCGACGAAGAACTGCCTCTGCTTACGGGTGAAACCGAGCCGGAATCGGCCGCCGCGTCGCTCATCGATCAGGGTGTACGGATCGTCGCGGTCACACTCGGCTCAAACGGCGCATACGTCCGCATCGGCGAAAAAGGACGGTTCGTACCGGGATTTCGCGCCGCCGCCGTCGACACGACGGGCGCGGGCGACGCGTTCTTCGGCGGGTTTCTGTTCCGCTTCCTCGATTCCAAAAAGGCGCTTGCCGCCGTAACGGTCGAGGACGCCGCCGACTACGCGCGCTTCGGAAACGCGACCGCTTCGCTCTGCGTAGAGCGGCGCGGCGGCATTCCCGCCATGCCGGATCTGAAAGACATTCTCAGTCGTCTGAAGAACTGACGCGGCCCACGGACCCGCCGCGCCCGTTTACAAAAAACGCTTCCCCGATATACCGGGGAAGCGTTTTGCCAATCTGCAGATTGCGCTTTACAGGAGCTTTGCCGCTTCGGGATCCAAATAGAGCTCCACATCCGGATGCAGCTGCAGCACGGAGGCGGGCACCGCTTCCGTCACGGGGCCGCAGAACGCGTCCCGAATGGCCTGCGCCTTCGCCTCGCCCTCCGCGATCAGGATGATCGAACGCGCGTGCATGACGGTCTTGATCCCCATGCTGACCGCCTCGGCCGGCACGTCGTCGACCGAGCGGAAAAATCTCGCGTTCGCAAGGCGCGTGGAAGGCGTCAGCACGACGGTATGCGTCATGGTGCCGAACGGCGTGCCCGGCTCGTTGAAGCCGATATGCCCGTTGTTGCCGATACCGAGCAGCTGCAGGTCGATCCCGCCCGCGGTCTCGATCGCGTTGTCGTATGCGGCACCCTGCTCGTCCGTGCATTCTCTTCCCTGCGGAACGTGCGTCTGCCGCATCGGAATATCGATCTGTTCAAAAAGATTCCGGTTCATGAAACAGCGATAGGATTGTTCATTCGTTTCATTCAGGCCCACGTATTCGTCCAGATTAAACGTTACCGCCTTTTTGAACGACAGCTTCCCCGCCTTGTTCAGGCGAATCAGTTCGGCATATAGCAACAGCGGCGTGGAGCCCGTTGCAAACCCCAGCACCGCGTTTGGTTTTTCTGAAAGAAGCTTTTTGTACCGCTCCGCCGCCTCCGCGGCGATCTGTCCGTCCGTGCCGATATGGATCTTCATTATACCCCTGTTGACCTCCGTGCAAATGATACAGCATTTCCTGTACAATATACAATTCATCCATGTTTTTGTCAATTGAACGGACGGCCCCGCCGGCGTCCATCTCATAATCGTTGAAATAATGTTGTTGCAATATAACATTTGTGTTATAATACGTGTTATGCAAAATGAAGGGCGGTGCCGCATGATCAACGAACGGATATCCAAAGTGCGCGATTACATTCAAACGCGCGGGGAGGTCGGCGTCGCCGAACTGCAGCGGCTGTACGAAGGCTATTCCTCCATGACGATCTGGCGCGATCTCAAACTCCTTGAAGAGCAGGGATACATCCGCCGCGTGCACGGCGGCGTGATCTCGATGCAGGGAACGCCGCTGCAGACCGAAGGGATCTACAGCAAACGCGCGCGGGAGAACGTGCGCCAGAAGAACGCGATCGCCAAGGCCGCGCTCCGTTTTATCTTGCCCGGCCACTCGGTATTTCTGGACGCCGGCAGCACCCTGATGTCCGTGGCCCATCACATGGACAACGAGCGATACACGGTGACCACCAGCGGCGCGAATATCGCCATCGAACTCTCGCAGCGCCACACGTGCGACGTGCTGCTCACCGGCGGGCACATCAGCGAAAACACGCTCTCGTGTTCCGGCGCGCAGGCCGAATCGTTTCTCTCCTGCATCAATATCGACGTTGCACTGATGGCGACGTCCGGCTACACGATTAAAAACGGGTTCACGAGCGGGTCGCAGAACGAGAACCTTCTGAAACGGGCCGTGATCGCAAAGGCGTCGAAGGTTGTCATGCTCATGGACGCAACGAAGATCGGGCGCTCTCTGCCGTTTACGTTCGCAACGTTCGCCAACATCGACGCGCTCATCTGCGACACGCCGCTGCCGCCGGACGAAGCGGCCGAGGCGGCGCGTCACCATGTGGAGTGCATCCTCGCGGAGTGCTGACCAGCGCGATTGAAACGGCCCCGGACATTCCGTCCGGGGCCGTTTCAATTCTATTTACGCCGCGCCGGCCGTTACGGCTGCTTCGCATCCGGTTTCAATCTGATCGGTGCGTCCTCCTGCATCGCCAGCTCGGCGATCTGCTCCCCAACGAAGCGCTGCCCCTCCTCCGTCAGATGCAGTCCGTCCTCGCAGAGCATATCGCGGAGGAATCCGTCCCTTGCAAGGCACCTTTGCCTCAGGTCCAGCAGACGAATCTGAAATTCGCGCGCAACCTTTTCCACCAGCAGGGAATACATCTCCTGAAACCGGTAGATCTGCTGCACGTCTCCCAGCCATTTGAGGATGTTCGCCGCGTTCAGTTTGTCCCCGACCAGGAACTTGAAGTATCGCTCCGCGTTGATGGGCGGCAGCGTCATGAGAACGGGCCGGATGCCCTTTTTGTACAGCCACTGCACCATGCCGCGCATCGCGGCAAGATACTTCTCCGGCGTCGTAAAGGGATCGTGATGTTCGTCCGGATGCTCGGAGATCTCCGCCCAGTTGAAGTTGCAGTCGTTCCCGCCGAATTCGATGACCGCCGCGTCGCACGCGACGCCGTTTTCCAGATCGTGCGTCAGCATCTCCAGTCCCTGCGGCGCGGTATATCCGAATTTCGCGCGGTTGACGACGGTGATCCCGAGCTTCTGGCCCGCCACCTCCGCCGCGGTCGTCGGCGAATAACTGTGGCGCTTGCGCTGCTCGTTCCACACGACGCCCTTGGCAAGCGAATCCCCCCATACGACTACGGTCTCCTCCGCCGGCTGCACCATTTCTCTCTCACCCCCAGATCGGTTTCCCTTATTATAGCAAATCATTCCGGGATCAAATGTGACGAATACGCAACATCTTTCCGGGCCGCCCGCGCAGTCCGCGCCGGCAGTATCCGGCGGGACGATCGTATGGAACCCCATACGGCCATTTGCAAAGAAAGCGGGCTGTCAAAAGAGTCCTTTACAGGAGGTTCACCCCTGCGCCCCACCTTCAGGGCGCCTGCGGAGATGGGTTTTCAGGGCCGTTACGGCCCGAAACGGTGGTTTGGAGGCGGAGCCAATGGTTCCCTATTTATCGGCAAGCTGAAGCGGGCTGCGCGGCAGATGCCGCGCAGCCCGCTTTCGAAATATCGCTTATTCCATTTTGCTGAGTTTCTTGTAGTAGTCGATCTTCTCGTTCGCTTCCTTCTCGGCGCGCGCGAAGAGCTCCTTCGCCGTATCCGGGAACGTCTTCTTCAGCGAAGCGTAACGGACCTCGCCCATGATGAAGTCCTGATAGCTTCCGGTCGGATCCTTGCTGTCGAGCGAGAACGGATTCTTTCCTTCCTTCTCCAGATCGGGGTTGTACCGGTACAGCGGCCAGTAGCCGGCCTCCACCGCCTTCTTCTCCTCCAGCTGGGAATGGCTCATATTGATGCCGTGGTTGATGCACGGCGCGTACGCGATGATCAGGCTCGGGCCCTTGTAGGCCTCCGCCTCGTTGAGCGCCTTGATGAGCTGGTTCGGATTCGCGCCCATGCAGACCTTCGCGACGTACACGTAGCCGTAGCTCATCGCCATCAGCCCGAGGTCCTTCTTCTTGGTGCGCTTGCCCGCCGCGGCAAATTTCACGACGGAACCCGTCGGCGTCGCCTTGCTGGACTGTCCGCCCGTATTGGAATACAGCTCGGTGTCCACGACCAGCACGTTGATATCCTCGTCCATGGCCAGCACGTGGTCCAGTCCGCCGTAGCCGATGTCGTAGGCCCAGCCGTCTCCGCCGAACACCCAGATCGACTGCTTCGTGAGCAGGTCGGCGCTTTCAATCACCTCGCGGGCGAGCGCACACGCATCGCACATGCAGATGCGGCCGTTCTTGACCCACTCTTCCTCCCACTGCGTTCCGGTAAGATCGACGTCCACGCCGTCCTTACAGGCCGCAAGCAACTTCTCGCCCGCTTTGCGGGAGCCCTGCGCGTCGTCCCTGTTGTCCAGCCATTCCCTGCCGGCGGCCTTGATCTCGTCCGTTGCGTACTCGACCGAAATCAGCTTTTCCACAACATCGGCCAGCCGTGCGCGGCGCTGCTTGTTGGCAAGGTTCATGCCGAAGCCGAACTCCGCATTATCCTCAAAGAGGGAGTTCGCCCAGGCCGGACCCTGCCCCTTGTCGTTGACCGTATACGGGCAGGTCGGCGCGCTGCCGCCGTAGATGGACGAGCAGCCGGTCGCGTTGGCGATCACCATGCGGTCGCCGAAGAGCTGCGTGACCAGCTTGACATACGGCGTTTCGCCGCAGCCCGCGCACGCGCCGCTGAACTCGAAGAGGGGTTTGAGAAACTGACTGCCCTTGACCGTTCCACGGTTGACCGGCAGATTTTTCTCCTTCAGCTTTGCGGCGAAATTCCAGTTGGCCCCTTCCGTCTCGGCTTCTTCCGCAAGCGGCTTGAACGCCAGCGCCTTCACCTTAGCGGGGCATACGTCGATGCAGTTGCCGCAGCCGGTGCAGTCGAGCGGGCTGACCTGAACGCGGAACTCGAGCCCGTCGAACTCCTTGCCGACGGCTTTCTTCGTTATGAAGTCCTTGGGAGCGGCCGCCTTCTCCTGCGCGTTGACCAGCACCGGACGGATGGCCGCGTGCGGGCACACCAGCGAGCACTGGTTGCACTGGATGCAGTTTTCGGGAATCCACGTCGGCACGTCCACCGCGATGCCGCGCTTTTCGTACTTCGTGGTACCGGTCGGCACCGTGCCGTCCACGCTCATCCTGGAAACCGGCAGCTTGTCGCCCTCCTGCGCGAGCGTGGGGTGGATATACTCTGTAAAGTACGGATCGTCGGTGATCTTTGCCGGCACCGCGCCCGTCGTCGCGCTTGCCCAGGACGCGGGATAATGAATCTCCTCGATCGCGTTGACGCCGATGTCGATGGCGTCCCAGTTCTTCCTTACGACCTCGTCGCCCTTCCTGCCGTAAGACTTCTTCGCGGCGGCCTTCATGTATTCGATGGCCTCGTCGACGGGGATTACGTCCGCGAGCTTGAAGAACGCGCTCTGCATGATCGTGTTGATGCGTCCGCCCATGCCGACCTGGCGGGCGAGCTTGATCGCGTCGATATTGTAGAAGCGGAGCTTCTGCTTTGCAATGGCGCGCTTCATGTCGGCCGGCAGTTCGGTTTCCATCTGCTCGAGCGTCCAGGGGCTGTTGAGCAGGAACACGCCGCCCTCGCGGATGCCCTCCGCAACGGCATAGCGGGTCACATAGGACGGATTGTGGCAGGCCACGAAATCGGCGCAATCGATGAGGTACGGGCTCTGGATCGGCTTCTTGCCGAACCGCAGATGTGAAACCGTGAGTCCGCCGGACTTCTTGGAATCGTACGCAAAATACCCCTGCGCATAGAGCGGCGTATGGTCGCCGATGATCTTGATGCTGTTCTTGTTCGCGCCGACCGTTCCGTCGGAGCCGAGGCCGTAGAACTTGCAGGCGATGGTCCCTTCCGGCGCGGCGTTGATCTGGCGCTTCACGCTCAGCGAGGTATGCGTCACATCGTCGATAATGCCCACGGTGAAGTGGTTCTTCGGCTGCTTCTCATCCAGGTTGTCGTAAACCGCGCCGACCATCGAGGGCGTGAACTCCTTGCTGCCGAGGCCGTAGCGTCCGCCGAAGACCTGCACGTCCTTTTTGCCCATCTCCGCAAGCGCGCTCAGCACATCCTGATACAGCGGCTCGCCGAGGGAGCCGGGCTCCTTCGTGCGGTCGAGCACCGCGATGCGCTTGACCGTCTTGGGCAGCGCGGCAACGAACCGGTCCGCCGAGAACGGACGGTACAGGCGAACCTTGAGCAGGCCGAGCTTGGCGCCTTCCTTCGCATTGAGGTAGTTGACCGCCTCCTCGCAGACGTCCGCGCCGCTGCCCATGATCACGATGACCTTCTCCGCGTCCGGCGCGCCGACGTAATCGAAGAGGCGATAGGGCCGCCCGGTGAGCTTCCCGACCTCGTCCATATAACGCTGAACGATGTCCGGTATGGCGAGGTAATACTTGTTCGCCGCTTCGCGGCCCTGAAAGTAGATGTCCGGGTTCTGCGCCGTGCCGCCCTGATGCGGATGCTCGGGGTTGAGCGCGCGCGCGCGGAACTTCTTGACCGCCTCGAAGTCGCAGAGCTTCTTCATGTCCTCATAGTCGATCATCTCTACCTTCTGCACCTCGTGCGAGGTGCGGAAGCCGTCGAAGAAATGCAGGAACGGCACGCTGCCCTCGATCGCGGAAAGATGCGTGACCAGCGCAAGATCCATCACCTCCTGCACGGAAGCGGAGGAGATCATGGCAAAGCCCGTCTGGCGGCAGCTCATCACATCGGAATGATCGCCGAAGATCGACAGCGCGTGCGCGGCGAGCGCGCGTGCGCTCACATGGAACACCGCGGGCAGCAGTTCGCCGGAGATCTTGTACATGTTCGGGATCATCAGCAGCAATCCCTGCGAGGCGGTGAACGTGGTCGTCAGCGCGCCGCCCTTGAGCGAACCGTGCACAGCGCCGGAGGCGCCGCCCTCGCTCTGCATTTCGGCGATGCGCACCTTCTGCCCGAACAGATTCGTCCTTCCGTTGGCCGCCCAGTCGTCCGCAACCTCCGCCATGGGCGAAGACGGCGTGATCGGGTAAATCGCCGCTACGTCCGAAAACGCATACGCAACGTGCGACGCGGCGGTATTCCCGTCGATGGTCATGGTTTTTGCCATTCTCTGATGCCTCCTAGATGATGTGTATTCTCTCGGGTCTTTCTGCGGAAAAGCCCAATTCTTACCGGATACTATTATATATTTCCCCCGTTTCGCTGTCAATCAAACGCGGGCATATTTTGCAGGAAATCCGGCAGATTGTTGTGCGTTTTACATTTTGAACGCGGTACGGTTGCAGGAGTTCCTGCATGGGTATGCTTGGGCACACGCAGGCCTCGAAACGTTTCACATCAGCATGCCGGGCAACCGCGCAGTATGAAAAAGCCTCCTTCGCAACGCAAAAGAGGCGCCCGTACGGCACGCCGGCTGCCCGGAACGCGCCGGACTTCGTTTTTTCAGACGAAAGCTAAAAGAGCTTTTTGCCGTGCCGTTCCAATATCAGCAGCAGCGGCAGTCCGAGCGCGTAGCACGCGACCGCCTGACCGGCCGCCACGTACCCCACGGCGGCCCAGTACGGCACGCCCACGCCGTAGACATACACGAGCAGCGCGCCGACGACCAGCGCGTTGCACACGACGGACGGCAGCGGCGCGAAGTATTTCATCACACGCCCGCGCACGGGGCAGGCAGCCTGTTTGCCGTCCATAGCCGGAATCTGCTCATGCTTCGCCGTACGCCGGCGCATCAGGTAGGTGATGTATGCGGCAAGGAGCGTCGCAAGGCTGCCGAAGATCACGTCGTAGACCGGCGCGCCGGTTAGCAGGTTGGCCAATAAGCATCCGATAAAGAGCCCCGGCACGGCGGAAAACGTGAAATACGGCAGCACGCACATCGCCTCCGCGACGCGGCACTGGATCAGCCCCGAGGAGATCGGCGCAAGAAAGATCGTCAGCAGCGCGTATACCGCGGCGATCACGGCGCCGCGCACCAGATTCTTCACATTGATATTCATAGGTTCCCGAGCAGACGCCCGGCCTCCGTTCGGGCCGCCGCGGCGACCGCTTCCTCGTCGATGGTCAGCACATGGCCATCCTTTACCCGCATGCGGCCGCCGACGAACACGTAATCCGCCGGCCGGTGATACCCCACCGTGCCGAACAGGTCCTTCTCGTCCCGCTCCGCGCAGACCAGCTCGATCCGGTCGGAGCGGATCAGGAACAGGTCCGCGGCGCACCCCGGCGTGATCTGGCCCAGTTTGCCGCGCCCGAGCAGCTTCGCGCCGCCGCGCGTGGCCATCTTCAGAAGCTCGTATCCCGTCGGCGCGTCGTCTCCGCCGATCAGGCGGTGCAATAGATACGCCGTGCGGATCTCCTCGAGCAGGTTGGAAGCGTCGTTGCTCGCGCTTCCGTCCACGCCCAGGCCGACGGGCACGCCGAGCCGCAGCATCTCCGGGATGCGCGCTGCGCCGGAACTGAGCTTCATATTCGAGCAGGGGCAGTGCGAAACGCCCGTCTGCGTGTCCGCCAGCCGTTTCAGTTCCCCGTCGTCAAAGTGGATGCCGTGCGCGTAGAACACGTCGCCGCCGATAAAATCGACGCTCTCCATATAGTCCAGCGGCCGCATGCCGAACGCTTCGAGCGTGAAGCGCTCCTCGTCCTTCGTTTCGCACAGGTGCGTATGCAGCCGGACGCCGTAGCTTCGCGCAAGCGCCGCGCTCTGCTTCATCGCTTCGCCCGTCACCGAAAACGGCGAGCAGGGCGCGAGCAGCACCTGCCGCATCGAGAGCGGGGACGGATCGTGGAAGGTCTCGATGGCGCGGCGGCTGTCCCTAATAATCTCGTCGGTCGTCTGCACCACGGAGTCCGGCGGCAGTCCCCCGTCCTTCTTGGAAAGGCTCATGCTCCCGCGCGAAGCGGCCATGCGGACGCCCAGCGTTTCCGCCGCTCCGAACTGCGCCGCGAGCAGATCGCCCGCGCCCCGCGGGAATACGTAGTGGTGATCGAAGCACGTGGTGCAGCCGTATTTCATGAGCTCCGCCATGCCGCAGAGGGAGCTCAGGCGCACCGTGTCCTCGTTCAGGTTCGCCCATATGCCGTACAGCGCCGTCAGCCAGTCGAAGAGCTCGAGGCCCTGCACCTGCGGCAGATTCCTCGTGAAATACTGATACAGATGATGATGCGTATTGATCAGGCCGGGATAGGCGATCAGGTTGCCCGCCTCGACGACCTCGTCGGCCGGCGCGTCCGCCTTCCCGACGGAGACAAAAACGCCGTCCTCCATGAGGATGTCCGCGCCGTGCAGCACCTCGTCTTGGTCGTTGCAGGTAACGATCGTTTTCACGTTCCTGAGGATGGTTTTCATGCGCGCACCTCCTTAAAAGGCCGATTCGGCATCCCTTCCCGCCGATTCAGTATCCCTTTTAATTATAATGAAGCCCTTGCCAGTTGTACAGGCATTTGCTATACTGAATTGCCTCAGGGGCCCCGCCCGGGCGCGTTTTTTCGCGCGCTTCGGCGGCGTTTGAAGGGCGAATCTGCCGAACCGGTGCGGTTCGGCGCGTATGAAAGCGGAAGGGAAAATGGCGGCGGAAACGATCATTCAGGCGGTGAACGCCGGGTTTCTGTACGCGGGCGCGGAACGGCCCGCGCTCTCCGGCGTGAGCCTTTCCATCCGTAAAGGCGAGACCGTTGCGATCGTCGGCCGCAACGGCTCCGGCAAGAGCACGCTCTGCAAGCTCTTCAACGCGCTGCTGCTGCCCGCCGAGGGGGCCGTCTCCGTGGACGGCATGGATACGCGCGACGCGGAGCACACGCTGGAGATTCGCCGCCGCGTCGGCATGGTGTTTCAGAACCCCGACAACCAGCTTGTAACGACCATCGTCGAGGAGGACGTGGGCTTCGGTCCGGAGAACCTCGGCGTTCCGCCCGCCGAGATCCGCGCGCGGGTCGACGCGGCGCTCGGCGAGGTCGATATGCGCGATTACGCGCAGAAGGCAAGCCACGCGCTTTCCGGCGGGCAGAAGCAGCGCGTGGCCATCGCGGGACTGCTTGCGATGCAGCCCGAGGTGCTTGTGCTCGACGAAGCGACCGCGATGCTCGACCCCAGGGGCCGCGCCGAGGTGCTCTCCACCGTGCAGCGCCTTAACCGCGAGCGCGGCATGACGGTGGTCATGATCACGCAGTTTATGGAGGAAACCCTCGGGTGCGACCGCGTGTTCGTGCTTGCGGACGGCCGCCTCGCGATGGAGGGAACGCCGAAAGAGGTGTTCAACGAGCGCGCGCTTCTGGAGCAGAACGGGCTGGACGCGCCTGCGTTCGTCCGCCTGCGCGACGCGCTTCTCGAGGCGGGAATGCCGGTCAGCCCCGGCGCGATGAACTGCGAGGAGCTCAGCGAGGAACTATGCCGATTGTTATAGAACAGCTCAGCCATACCTATCAGCCGGGCAGCGCGCTGGCCTACCCGGCGCTTTCGGATATCTCGCTGACGATATCGGAGGGGGAATTCCTCGGGATCATCGGGCACACGGGCTCCGGCAAGAGTACGCTGATCCAGCATTTCAACGGGCTGCTGCTGCCGACCGGCGGCAGCGTACGGGTCGACGGTCTGGACACGCGCGAAAAGAAACTCCGCAAGTCGATCCGCGCGCTTGTCGGCATGGTGTTTCAGTACCCGGAATATCAGCTTTTTGAGGAAACGGTGGAGGCGGACGTCGCGTTCGGGCCAAAGAACATGGGCCTTGGCGAGGAGGATGTGCGCGAGCGCGTTTCGGAGGCGCTCGAGCGCGTCGGCCTGCCGCCGAAGACCTTCTCGGAAAAATCCCCGTTCGAACTGTCCGGCGGAGAGAAGCGCCGCGCGGCGCTCGCGGGCATTCTGGCCATGCGTCCGAAATACCTCGTGCTCGACGAGCCGATGGCCGGCCTCGACCCGCGCGGGCGGGCGGACATCCTTTCGCTCGTTGAATCGCTCCGGGAGCAGAACGGGACCTGCATCGTGATGGTTTCGCACTCCATGGACGACGTGGCCTATTACGCCGACCGCATCGCGGTGCTCTGCGGCGGCGCGCTTTCCATGCTCGGCGCGCCCGGGGAGATCTTCTCGCGCGGCGGCGAACTGCTGGAGATGGGGCTCGACCTGCCGCAGGCGACACGTCTGGTCCGTGCGCTGCGGGAAAAGGGCGTCGATATGGGGCGCGACTACTACCGCATGGACGAACTCACGGCGGAGCTGATCCGGAGGTGGCGCAATGCACGCTAACATTACGCTCGGCCAGTTTCTGCCGTTCGAGAGCAGCATCCACCGGCTCGACCCGCGCACGAAGATCCTGCTGATGATCGTGTACATCGTCGTCATATTCGTCGTGCAGACGATATGGGGATTTATCCTGCCCACCGTGCTGCTTTTTCTGCTCTTTGCGCTCGCGCACGTGCCGGCATCGTATTTCTTCTCGTCGCTTAAGCCCATGCGCTGGCTGCTCGTATTCATGTTTGTGATCAATCTCTTCGCCACGCGCGGCGACACGGTGCTCTGGAGCTGGTGGATCCTGCGCATGACGAAGGAAGCGCTGCGGCAGGCGGTGTTCATCACGCTCCGGCTCGTGCTGCTCGTGGCCGGAACGTCGATGCTCACGCTCACGACCTCGCCCATCGCTTTGACCGACGGGCTGGAAAAGCTGCTTTCACCGCTGAGACGATTCCGTTTCCCCGCACACGAGCTGGCCATGATGATGACCATCGCGCTCCGTTTCATCCCCACGCTCATGGAGGAGACCGACCGCATCCAGAAGGCGCAGATGGCGCGCGGCGCGGACTTTGAAAGCGGCAACCTGATCCGCCGCGCAAAGAGCATGATCCCAATCCTCGTGCCGCTGTTCGTCTCGGCGTTCCGCCGCGCGGACGAGCTGGCCATGGCCATGGAGGCGCGCTGCTACCACGGCGGCGAGGGCCGCACGCGCATGCGCGAGCTTCGCTTCCATGCCGCCGACCTGACGGCGTGCGTCGTGATGTTCGCCGTTCTCGCGGCGGTGCTGGTATTGGAGCGGCTGCCGTTATGAGGCGGATCCGGATCATCGTGGAATACGACGGCACGAACTATGTCGGCTGGCAGCTGCAGGACAACGGCGTATCCGTCCAGCAGCGGCTCGCCGAAGCGCTGCTTTGCGTCACGGGCGCGCCCGTCCGCGTGCACGGCTCCGGCCGCACCGACAGCGGCGTGCACGCGCGCGCGCAGGTCGCGCATTTCGATACGGACGCGCGCATGCCGGCGGACAAGTTCGCGTTCGCGCTGAACGCGCATCTTCCGCGCGATATCCGCGTTCTCTATTCCGAAGAAACCGACGCGTCGTTTCACGCGCGCTTCTCAGCTAAAAAAAAGAGCTACCGCTATACGGTGCAGACCGGTCCGCACGCGCGCGTGGCCACGCGGGACACCGCGCTGCACGTGCATACGCCGCTCGACGCCGCACGCATGCAGTCCGCCGCCGCCTGCGCGCTGGGCGAGCATGATTTCCATGCGTTCATGTCCGCCGGAACGACGATGGAGCGCACCGTCCGCACGGTATATCGGTCCGAATGGACGCGGGACGGGGCCTATCTGTACTACGATGTGACGGCGAACGGCTTCCTCTATAATATGGTCCGCATCCTGACGGGCACGATGCTGGAGATCGGCGCCGGCAGGCTGGCGGAGGACGCGCTTTCCCGCGCGCTCATCAGCGGCGTGCGCACGGAAGCGGGCGCGACGGCGCCCGCGCACGGGCTCTCCCTTGTGCGCGTCCAGTACGACGGTTTCGATACCGACGAGGTGCTTTCCGGATGGCTGCGATGAAGGAATTCGACCCCGCCGTCATGCGGGAGGCGCTCATGGAGGCGCGCCTTGCGTCCGTTCTGGGCGAAGTACCGGTCGGCGCGGTTCTGACGCGAAACGGCGAGATCGTCGCCCGCGCGCACAACGAGTGCGTTTTTCGCGGCGACGCGACCGCGCACGCGGAGTTACTCTGCCTGCAGCGCGCCATGGCGCTGCTCGGGCCGCGCCTTCCGGGGTGCACGCTTTTCGTTACGCTCGAACCCTGCGCCATGTGCGCGGGCGCCTGCGTGAACGCGAAGCTCGAACGGCTCGTGTTCGGCGCGTTCGACGCGGTCTGCGGCTGCTGCGGGTCGCGGATGGACCTGACCGACCGCTGCTTCCTGCACTCGGTCGAGGTCTGGGGCGGCGTGATGGAGGCGGAATGCGCCGCGCTTCTTTCGGAGTTCTTCCGCGCGCTGCGCTGACGCCTTGCTCGGCGCGCATCCGGGTATGGACCCGGATCAAAGCGCATATACTTTCGTCGTGGCGGCGCGAATCCGATCCAAGTCCATCACATACCTGCTCTCCGTCCTGCTTGCGCTTTCGGTCGGCCTGTTCGCCGCGCTGCTCACCCGCGGCGGCATGCGGGATTTTTCCGCTTATTATGTCACGCCGTCGTTCTCGCCGCCGGACTGGGTGTTTCCCGTCGTCTGGAGCGCGCTGTATCTGCTCATGGGGATCTCCGCCGCGATGGTCCGCCGTTCCTTCGACGACAACCGGAAGGACGCGCTGCAGGTCTACGCGCTGCAGCTTTTCTTAAACTTCGGCTGGGTGATCCTGTTTTTCGGCTTTCATCTGCTGTTCGCGGCGTTCGTGTGGATCATACTGCTCGAAGCCGTCATCGTCGTGATGATCGCAATGTTCATCGTGGTCCGACCCGTCGCTGGCTATCTGCAGATCCCGTACTTTCTCTGGGTCGCGTTCGCGGCATACCTGAATTTCTCGGTGTTTCTGCTCAACCGCTGACCGGTCTTTGCCAGTTTGCCGCATGAACGCGCCGGTTCAGTAAAGATTCGGCCTGCGGAAGCGCGTCCAGGCGGACCTGCCGACCAGCTTTTTCGCCACGAAATCATAACCCTTTCTCGTGTCGAGTTTGCTGAGCTGGCAGCCGTACGCCCCGCCCATCCACTCCACGACGTACCCGCCGCCCGCGTAGATGCCGATGTGTCCGCTCATCCCGACCCAGTCCCCCGCCGTCAGGTCCGCCTTTGCGATCTTCTCGGAATACCGGCTGCCCGTCAGCGCGTCCGCCGTTACGTCGAACGTCGGCCTGACGAGCTGATACGCGCGCAGCAGCCCGACCACGGCGCCCGAGCAGTCCGCGCCCGAGATCGCGGGGTTTCGTCTGACCGCCGCGAGCATCATCTCCTTGCGCCCGCCGCTGTAGTATTGCGGCTGCCGCTTCGCGCCCGACTCGATGCGCGACGCGGTGACGACCGTGCGCACCAGCTCGGACGAATACAGGTTCGCCCCGCGGATGTAGAGCGAAAGCGGATCGTCGGCCGGCACGAGCGGATCGTACGCATAGGACAGCGCTTCGAGCACGAGCGCGCGCCGCGTGCCGGTCACGCGTTTCAGATCCGGCGAAATCGCGCGCTTCGCGGCCTCGGAAAGATTGTCCGGCAAAGACGCGTCCACAGCGGCGGCGTTCTTTTCGGTTTCGATCGCCGTCCAGGTTTTCCGGCCGATCACGCCGTCCGCCTTCAGCTGTTTTCCGTCCGCGTCGCGGTGCGCGCGCTGGAATTTCAGCACGGCGGCAAGTGTGCCGGAGCCGAACCGGTCGTTCGTAATCGAGAGGATCGTATCGGCGTAGAAGCCGAGCACAAAGAGCGAATCCTTGCAGTAGCGCACGTCGCTTCCCCTCATTCCATATTTCAGGTTTCGTTTGAATACCATGCCGCATTCTCCCCCACGGTTGTTTTTGGATTTTCTCCTGTGATATCATATGCAGTATCGTATATATGGGTGTCCGGTTTGTCCGCGCGCGGCAAACGGTTCCGTCTTCTTTTTCTTACTGATCGTATGATCGCAATCATCGGGGGGAGGTTTCATCCATGGAGTTTCTGCGTCTTTTGGAGGCGCTTCGCACGCCGCTGTTCGACCGGGTGTTTCAGTATGTCACGCTGTTCGGCGAGGAAACGCTGTTCATGGTCGTCGCCATGATCTTCTACTGGTGCATCGACAAGAAAAGCGGCTATTTTCTGCTCTACGTCAGCTTTCTCGGCGCGACGATCAATCAGTTTCTCAAGCTGATCTTCTGCGTGCCGCGCCCGTGGGTGATCGACCCGGACTTCAAGATCGTCGAAAGCGCCCGCTCCGCCGCCACGGGCTACTCGTTCCCGAGCGGACATACGCAGAGCGCGGCGGGGCTCTTCCTCGGCATCGCGCGGTTTAGGCGCGAAACGTGGATCAAAATCGTGTGCGTGATCATCACGCTGCTGGTCGGGTTTTCGCGCATGTATCTCGGCGTGCATACGCCGGCGGACGTGCTGACCTCGCTCGGCATCGCGCTGCTGCTCGTACTGGCGGGCTGGCCGCTGTTCGAGCGCGCGTGGACGAACCCGAAGCGGTTTATTCCGATCGTCGGGTTCCTGCTGCTCGTCGGCGCGGCGCTGCTCGTCTACGTGGAGTGCTTCCCGCTGCCCGCGAACGCGATCCTGGAGTTTTCGGAGGACGGCGCGAAAACCGCCTATACGATGTTCGGTTCGTCCGTCGGCCTCGCGGTGGTGCTCTGGCTCGAAAAACGGTATATCCGCTTCGACGTGAAGGCCGTGTGGTGGGCGCAGATCCTCAAAACCGCGCTCGGGCTCGGCATTGTGATCGCCCTGCGCATTTTGCTCAAGGCGCCCCTGCTCGCGCTGACCGGCGGGCATAACGCCGCGCACGCCGTCCGGTATTTCCTGATGGTCGTGGTCGGCGGCGCGGTCTGGCCGCTCACGTTCCGCTTCTTCGGAAAACTCGGGAAGCGTGCGGACGCAGCGGCGACCGAACAGAACTGAAACGCCGCATCGATCGGCGGGGTTACTCTTTCATTCCTGCAAAAAAACGGGCGCTCCATATGCGGAGCGTCCATTAGTTTGTCGATCATGAGAGTGCGTTGGAGGCTCCGCCTCCAAACCACCGCTTCGAGCCGTAACGGCCCTAAGAATCCATTTCGCAAGCGCCCTGTAACAGGGCGTTTGCGGGGTCAGGGATACCCAAGGGACGTGTCCCTTGGGTGGGGTGCAGGGGCGAAACCCCTGCAAAAGAATTCTTTACAGCCCGATGGGCGCTTCTTTGTCCCAGCCCCTGCCGCCGTGCTGCGCCGTTCCCGGCCGGACTCTGCCCGCGCTTACAGAAGCGCCGTCCGGATGATCAGCATAAGCAGCAGCGCGAGCAGTACGCCGCAGACGCAGAGCAGCGCGATTTTCTTTTTTCGCCGCTTTCTTTCTTGCTCGGCCGCCTCCGCGGCCTTCTCCGCCCTTCGCCGCTCCGCCTGTTCGCGCGCGGCTTTTTTTTCGGCGCGCGCCTGATCGTACGCCTCGATCTCCTCCCGCGTAATCTCAGGCCGAACGGCCTCGACCTCCACGCACGCGAGCGCATGCCGGTACTCGAACACCGACGCAAGGCGCGCCGCGCCGTTTTCGCCGCGCATCTGCCGGAACAGCTCGTGCAGCGGCGCGGGAACGTCCGGGTGCGGTTCAAGTTCCCCGTCCGCACCGTTTCCGGTCATCGCCCGGTAGAGCGTTCCCGCCAAAGCGGCAAGGTCTTTCCACGGCTCCGCGTCGTCCACCTCTCTGCGCGCGCATAGCGCCGCCTTCGCCGCGCCGAAGTCCGTCAGCCGGATTGTTCCGTCCGTGCAGACAAACAGCGACCCGGGGCCGATATCGAAATGCAGCGTATTGAGGCTGTCCACAACGAGCAGCGCGTCCGCCATCGACGCGGCGACGTACATCGCCTCCCCCGCCGTCAGGCGGCGCTTTTTGATCGCAAGATACGTTTCAAGCGGCGCGCCCTCGAGCAGTTCCATGACCGCGTAGGCCGTGCCGTTTTCAAAGAACGCGTCGAATACGGACGCGATGTTCGGGTTCCCGCTTGCCTTTGTCAGCGCCTGATACTGCTTGAGGAACGCCTCCGAACCGAGGAAGAACAGCGTGCCGTAGAGCCTGCTCTTCGGGGAGACCGCCGTTTCGACGCGGTCCGCCAGCGCGCGCGGGAAATACTCCTTCACCGCGACGCTTTGCCGCGCCGTTTCGTCGTAGCCCTCGTATGTGACGCCGTGCTCGCCCCTGCCGATCGGCGCCCCGACCAGATATCTGCGGCGCAGCATCGTTCCCGGCGGCAGCGGCTCCGTCGTCGGTCCCGTTTCTTCGGTCATGGTGGCCCCGCTCATTTTTCTATTCTCTGCAGCTCCTTGGCTCAATACCCCACCGCGTTGGCAAACAACAGCAGTCCGCACGTCAGCGCCAGCACCGCGAGCTGGATCTTTGCGCTCCACTTAAACCACTTGCCGTACCCGATCCCGACGATACCCAGCGAGATCAGCAGCACGGGGTTCGTTGGATAAAACACATTGGAAAACCCGTCGCCGAACGCGTACGCCAGCACCGAGATCTGCCGCGAAATGCCGGAGAGGTCCGCAATCGGCGAGATCAGCGGCATCAGCAGAAACGCCTTGGCCGAGCCGCTCGAGATGAACAGCTCCATGATCAGCGCCAGCGCGTAGATAAGCAGCACCACCACGCCGCTGCTCGCCTTTTCCGTGAGCGCGACGGTCTTGTACAGGATCGTATCCAGTATTTTGGACTCCACCATCGTGTAGCGGATGGAGTTCGCCATCAAAATCAGCAGCACGGCCGGCAGGATGTTCAGCATGCCCTTGGCAAAGAAACGAAGATACCGCTTCCACCCCATGCCGGACGCCAGCGAGGAGATCGTGCCCGCCAGCAGGAACACGAGCGCAATCAGCGGCATGATGATATCCTGCAAAATCGTGATGAAGCTGGAGCAGAGGATCATGGCGATGCCCGCGCCGAGGATGCAGGCAAACCAGATCAGCGCGCGGTCCTTTCTGCGGTCCTGCTCAAAATCGCTCCGCAGAGAAACCCAGCGCGCGGTCAGCGCGGGGTCGTAGACCAGCGAGCGCCTCGGGTTGCGCTCGATGCGCTTTGCGTAGGGAATCAGAAACGCCATCAGCAATGCGTAGATGCAGACGAACGTCAACAGCCGCATCCAGATGCCGGAGAACATCGGCAGGCCCGCGAGCTCCTGCGCCACGCCCACCGTGAACGGATTGCACACGCCCGTGCTGAACCCGAACCCGACCGCAAGCAGGCTCATGCCCAGGCCCGTAAGCGCGTCCCAGCCGAGGGAGTACGCCAGCGCCACGGCGATCGGCACCATCGGCACGCATTCCTCAAACGAGCCGACGAACGCGCCCAGGCTCATGAAGAAGAGCGACACCATCGGCAGCAGCAGGTACTTGCGGTTCTGCGCCGCGCGGTAGATGCGGTTGAATATATACGAAAGCACGCCGCATTCGTCCATCGAGTTGAACGCGCCGCCGATCACCAGCAGAAAGACGATGATCGCGATCACGGTCACGGCGCCGCTTGCGCCGAGCGCCAAAAACGGAGAGAGCGCCCATTCCCAGAACGGAATGCCGCCCTCCGTGATCCGGTACGTGCCGGAAACGATCGTCTCCGTCCCGTCCACGACGGTGCGCTCGTATTCGCCGGAAGGCAAAACGAAGGTCAGCGCGTAGGTGATGACCATCAAAGCAAACAGAATCACAAGCGCCGTAATGAACGAGCGCAACCCGATATTGAAGATCTTGCCGTTTTTTGTTTCCATATCCGCCTCTTTTCCCGCCGGTTCCCCCCCCGGCGTTCCCTTCCCCGCGCCGCCGCTTCCCCTGCGCGCGGCGCAATAAATTTACTCCCGACAGACCGGTTAAATTTTCAAATAGTATACCATAGTCCGATATTGGATTGCGGAATTTGCGAGAATTTTATTGCAAACGAACATACTTTTGATATAATGATCCTGCGTGAGGGAGTAGTTGGCGCGTTACCGCGTTCCAAGTCAACATTGTTGCACGACGCTATGGCGCGTCTGGCTTGGATGAAATAACCAGACTCATGTACGACAGGATCGTTTGCCGTACATGAGTCTTTTTTTCTTTCGCATCCCGCCGCCGTCCGGTCCGGCGCGCCGCATCGGAGAAACCATATCCCGGAAAGGAAGAAACCGAATGACGAAGCAGTATTACCTCGATTCCGAACGCGTGTTCGCCTCCGTCCAGAGCGGGCCGCAGGGTCTGAGCGCCGAAGAAGCCGCAAAACGCCTTGCCGAGCGCGGGCCGAACCGCCTCGCCGAAGCCAAGAAAACGCCGATGATCCTCCGCTTTCTCGGCCAGATGAAGGACCCGATGATCCTCATCCTTCTCGCGGCGGCGCTGATTTCGGGCGTCACGGCGGCGATCGAGGGCGAAAGTTTTGCGGACGTGATCATCATCCTCACGGTGGTGATCGTCAACGCGGTGCTCGGCGTCGTGCAGGAGAGCAAGGCGGAGAAGGCGATCGAAGCGCTTCAGAAGATGTCCGCCGCGACCTGCCGCGCGCTGCGCGACGGGCAGCCGAAGCGCATCCCGACCGAGGAGCTCGTATTCGGGGACGTGGTGCTGCTCGAGGCGGGCGATGCCGTCCCTGCGGACGGGCGCGTGCTCGAGAGCGCGAGCCTGCGGCTCGAGGAAGCGGCGCTCACGGGCGAGAGCGTCCCCGTCGGCAAGACGACGGAGCCCCTTTCGCCCGGCGAAGGGAAGGATATTCCGCTGGGCGACCGGAAGAACATGGTCTACATGGGCAGTTCGGTCGTCTACGGCCGCGGTCGGGCCGTGATCACCGAAACGGGCATGCAGACCGAGATGGGCAGGATCGCCGGCGCGCTCGCCGAGGCGGAAGACGGGCGAACGCCCCTGCAGATCAAGCTGGCCCAGCTTTCCAAAATACTGACCTGGCTCGTGCTCGGCATCTGCGCCGTGATCTTCGCGGTCAACATGCTCCGTTTCTCCGGCACGGGCGAACGGTATGTGCTCGATTCGTTCCTCATTGCGGTCAGCCTCGCGGTCGCCGCCATTCCCGAAGGACTTGTGGCGGTGGTGACGATCGTGCTTTCGATCGGCGTGACGAACATGAGCCGGCGCAGCGCCATCATCCGCCGGCTCACCGCCGTGGAAACGCTCGGCTGCGCGCAGGTCATCTGTTCGGATAAAACCGGCACGCTCACGCAGAACCGCATGACGGTCGTGGACACCTTCGGCGGCGACGTGCCACTGCTTGCCAAGGCCATGTCCCTCTGCAGCGACGCCGAGCCCGGCGCGAACGGCGCGGCCGTCGGGGAGCCGACGGAGTGCGCGCTCGTAGACTTCGCCGCAAAGGAGGGGTTTCCGAAATCCGAACTTGCCGCCGCGGAGCCGCGCGTCGGCGAAGCGCCGTTCGACAGCATGCGCAAGATGATGTCCACGGTGCACAAAACCGCGTGCGGCATCGTTCAGTATACAAAGGGCGCGCCGGACGAGGTGCTCAAAAAATGCGATTCATACTGGAAAAGCGGGGCCGTTCTCCCGCTGACCGAAAAAGCGCGCAATGAAATTCTCGAGGCCAACCGCGCCATGGCGGGCCGGGCGCTGCGCGTGCTTGCCGCCGCGTTCCGCACGCACGATTCCGTTCCGCGGGACCTTTCACCCGAATCGCTGGAGCAGCGGCTTACGTTCATCGGCCTCGCCGGCATGATCGACCCCGTCCGGCCGGAGGTTTCCGCCGCGATTCAGGAGTGCCGAAGCGCCGGCATCCGTCCGATCATGATCACGGGCGACCATCGCGACACCGCCGTCGCCATCGCGCTCGAGCTCGGCATCATCGCCGACCCGTCCGAGGCGATCACCGGCGCGGAGCTCAGCGAAATCAGCGACGAGGAGTTCCTGCGCACGGTCGGTCGCTACAGCGTCTACGCGCGCGTGCAGCCCGAGCACAAGGTCCGCATCGTCAATGCGTGGCGCAAAAACGGTTTCGTCACCGCCATGACGGGCGACGGCGTCAACGACGCGCCGAGCATCAAAAGCGCGGATATCGGCATCGGCATGGGCATCACCGGAACCGACGTGACGAAGAACGTGGCGGACATGGTGCTTGCGGACGACAACTTCGCCACCATCGTCGGCGCGGTCGAGGAGGGCCGCCGCATCTACGACAACATCCGCAAGGCCATTCAGTTCCTGCTTTCGTCCAACATGAGCGAGGTGCTGAGCATCTTCTTCGCCACGCTGATGGGCTTCCTCATCCTCAAGCCCGTGCATCTTCTGTGGATCAACCTGATCACGGACTCGCTCCCCGCGCTCGCGCTCGGCACCGAGGCGGCCGAGTCCAACCTCATGCTGCGCAGGCCGCGCGAGACGAAGGCCGGCATATTCGCCGGCGGCGTGGGGTTCGACGTGGGGTATCAGGGCCTGCTCGTAACGGTTCTGACCCTGGCGGCGTACTTCATCGGCGAGCGCATGCAAAACGGCGCGTGGCTGATCGCAAACAGCACCGATGGCATGACGATGGCGTTCCTCACGATGAGCATGGCGGAGATCTTCCACAGCTTCAACATGCGTTCGCAGCGGCACAGCGTGCTCGTGATGAAAACGCAGAACTGGTTCCTCTGGGGCGCGGCGGCCGTTTCCCTGCTGCTGACCACGGTCGTGCTCTACGTGCCGTTTCTGCGGGAGGCATTCGGCTTCGAGCACATCAGCCTCGTCGAATACGCCGTGGCGATGGGGCTCGCGCTTCTGGTCGTCCCGATCGTGGAGCTGGTCAAGCTGATCCAGCGGACGGTTGCAAAGAAGAAAACGGAATAAAAACCGCTCAATAATAGGGTGACGTTGGAGGCTCCGCCTCCAAACCACCGTTTCGGGTCGCAACGGCCCTGAGAACCCGTTTCCACAGGCGCTCTGGAACAGAGCGTCTGCGGGGACAGGGATTCCCAAGGGACACGTCCCCTGGGTGGGGTGCAGGGTTGAAACCCCTGCACAAGAACTTTTTTGACAGACAGAAACGCGCCCGTAAAGGCGCGCTTCTTAATTTTCGCTCGATTATGGGTCCGATTTACAGGCTCGCTTTTCCGTCGCAGCCGAGCACGTCCGTGATCTTGTGCGCAACCATCGCCTTGATCGCTTCGCGCGCTGGCCTGAGATACTGCCGCGGATCGAAGTGCGACGGGTTGTCGTTGAAGTACTTGCGGATCGTGGCGGTCATGGCAAGCCTGAGATCGCTGTCGATGTTGATCTTGCAGACGGCCATGCGCGCCGCCTCGCGGAGCATGTCCTCCGGCACGCCGATCGCGTCCGGCATGTTTCCGCCGTTTTCGTTGATCATCCTGACAAACTCCGGAATCACGCTCGACGCGCCGTGCAGCACGATCGGATACCCGGGCAGGCGCTTTTCGACTTCCTTGAGGATATCGAAGCGCAGCTGCGGCTTCGTGCCGGGCTTGAACTTATACGCGCCGTGGCTCGTGCCGATGGCGATGGCGAGCGAATCGACGCCGGTGCGGGTCACGAAATCCTGCACCTGGTCGGGATCGGTGTAGCTGCCCTGCCCCGCGGCGACCTTGACCTCGTCCTCCACGCCCTCGAGGCGGCCGAGTTCGCCCTCCACGACGACGCCGTGATCGTGCGCGTACTCCACGACCTGGCGGGTCAGCTTCACGTTCTCCTCGTAGGGGTGGTGCGACCCGTCGATCATGACGGACGAAAATCCGCCGTCGATGCAGCTCTTGCAGAGCTCGAACGTGTCCCCATGGTCGAGATGGACGCAGATGGGCAGGTTCGTTTCGATACAGGCGGCTTCGATGAGCTTCATGAGGTACGTATGGCTCGCGTATTTGCGCGCGCCGGAACTCACCTGCAGGATCAGCGGGGCGCTGAGTTCCTTTGCAGCCTCCGTGATGCCCTGGATGATCTCCATGTTGTTGACGTTGAACGCGCCGATGGCGTATCCGCCGGCATACGCGTCCTGAAACATCTTTTTGCTCGTTACGATAGGCATGATCTGGTATCTCCTTACTTTACGGAATTCCTTGTCTTTCATTCCTCGTCTTTTCTTCTGGTATTCTATCATATGCGATCTAAAATGCAACGAAAAATTGCCAGCGGATTGCGATTCGAGTATAATATCCGTAAAAATGATCACCGATGTACGCGCGCTTTCCGTAAGCGCCCGGACAACTTTAATCAGGAGGAACACGCTTATGAGCGCACGCATGCTTTCACTCGTCATCCCCGTTTTCAACGAGCAGGAGGTTCTGAAGGAATCGTTCGTCCGCATGGACGCGGTGATGCAAGGCACGGGGTACGAATATGAGATCGTCTATGTCAACGACGGCAGCCGCGACGACACGCTCCGCATCCTGCGCGAGCTCGCCGCGGAGCATCCATACGTCAAGGTGCTCTCGTTCTCCCGCAACTTCGGCCACCAGCTCGCGGTCACCTGCGGCATGGACGCCGCGAAGGGCGACGCCCTGATCATCATCGACGTCGACCTGCAGGACCCGCCGGAGCTGATCCCGCAGATGGTCCGGCTCTGGGAGGACGGCGCGGATATCGTCTACGGCAAGCGCAGGAAGCGCAAGGGCGAGACGCTCTTCAAGAAGCTCACCGCCGCCGCATACTACCGCCTGCTCGCCTGGATGAGCGCTTACCCGATCCCGCTCGACACGGGCGATTTCCGACTGATCGGGCGCTGCGTGGCCGATCAGTTCCTGCTCATGCGCGAGCACAACCGGTTCCTGCGCGGCATGTCCGCCTGGATGGGCTACCGCGCCGTGCCGGTCGAGTACGAGCGGCAGGAGCGTTTCGCCGGCAAGTCGAAATATACGCTCAAAAAGATGCTGCGCCTGGCAAGCGACGGTATCACGGGCTTTTCGGACAAGCCCCTCACGCTGCCGATGAACTTCGGCATCGGCCTCTGCGCGCTCGCCGGACTCGGGCTGATCGCGCTGATCGTGTGCGCCTGCACCTGCGGCGTTCCCGCATGGCTCTGGGCGGTCGACGGCGTCGTGCTCGTCCAGGGCGGAACGCTCTTCTTCATGGGGCTGCAGGGCATGTACCTCGGGCGCATGTACGACGAAATGAAGGGGCGGCCGCTCTATATCGTTTCGGAGAAGCTGAATCTGGACTGACGGCTGATAGGATTCCGGTTTTTCAGCCATACTGAGAAAGATTCTTCTTGCGCATACAAGGAGAATGTTGTAAAATACACTGGATTTATAGGGTAAAGTAGTAACTACAAGCAAAGGAGAACATAGATATGGCAACAAAAGTAGGCATCAACGGTTTCGGCCGCATCGGGCGGCTTGTATTCCGCGCTTCCGTGAACAACCCCGCGATCGAAGTCGTGGGCATCAACGACCCGTTCATCGATCTGGACTACATGGTCTACATGCTCCGTTACGACACCGTGCACGGGCAGTTCCAGGGCGACATCGCCACCAAGGACGGCAAGCTCGTCGTCAACGGCAAGGCGATTTCCGTCTATTCCTGCATGGACCCCGCGGAGATTCCGTGGAAGGAGTGCGGCGCGGAGTATATCGTCGAGTCCACCGGCAAGTTCACGACCACCGATAAGGCGAACGCGCATTTCAAGGGCGGCGCCAAGAAGGTAATCATCTCCGCTCCGTCGGCCGACGCGCCGATGTTCGTGATGGGCGTCAATCAGGATATCTATAAGAGCGAGATGAAAATCGTTTCCAACGCCTCCTGCACGACCAACTGCCTCGCGCCTCTTGCGAAGGTCATCCACGATAACTTCGGCATCGTCGAAGGCCTCATGACGACCGTCCACTCCCTCACCGCCACGCAGCTGACCGTGGACGGCCCCTCCAAGAAGGACTGGCGCGGCGGCCGTTCCGCCGGGCACAACATCATCCCGAGCACGACCGGCGCCGCCAAGGCCGTCGGCAAGGTCATTCCGTCGCTCAACGGCAAGCTGACCGGCATGGCGCTGCGCGTCCCAACGCCGGACGTATCCGTCGTCGACCTGACCTGCCGCCTCGAGAAAGCCGCCACCTACGATCAGATCAAGGCCGTCATGAAGGCTGCCTCCGAAGCGCCCGAATGGAAGGGCATCATCGGCTACACCGAGGATAAGGTCGTCTCGTCCGACTTCTATTCGGACCCGCGCACCTCGATCTTCGACGCCGGCGCAGGCATCGGCCTGAACGAGCATTTCGTCAAGCTCGTGGCATGGTACGACAACGAGTGGGGCTATTCCAACAAGGTGCTCGACCTGATCGCGCATATGGCGAAGGTCGACGCAAAGTAATCGTCCTTCAGGATCGATTGTTACAAGCGAAGCGCTTCCGCGCTTCGCTTCTTTTTATGTATACGTAACGCAGCGGAGTGCCGCCGGTCTGCCATTACTGTATCAGGCAGTCGTTTTCGTTTTTTTGCTTAAGCGGCGCTCCCGGCCTTTTCTGCGGTTTTTCGTCTGTTTTTCTCTCCCCTGGCGACAGAAAAAACCGGAGGGAACGATTGACGCGGAAAAGGAAGAATGTTACAGTAGGAGTGTTTAAAACAGGAAACCGTTCGAAGGGACCTACCACACAATGAACAGAAAGCGCGTATTCCCGCTCCTGGCTGCGGTTGCTGCGGTTTTCTGCTGCGCCGCATGCGGAGAGCCGTCCCATCAGGCGGAAGCGATCGGGCAGGCGGTTGTGGCATACTCGGATTACTATATCGAGGTAAGCGATCTGACCCGTCAGGTCCGCGAGCAGTTCACCGCCGGCTCCGCTTCGGCGGATGCCGTTACGTACCAGATCGTTGCGCGCGTGCCGGACTACACCGCATTCGACCTGGGCCGGATTACGTTCTCCGCGCCGGAGCCGGATTTTGAGAACGCGGATATCGACGAATACATGGCCGACGCGCGGCTTGCGCTCCGGAAGGAACTGGAAACCTACGCGCTGGAAAACAACGTTGAAACAACCGTCGAGATCCCGGTCGAGTTCGAGGTGGTGCGCGGCGCGGGGAGCTGGAACGCCATTCTGACGAGCACAAGCAGGATGACCGTTTCAGATACCGTCGACGCGATGATCGACCAGCTTCTTTCGTCGTACCCGGACATCTCTGAAAACGCCGACCGCATCTCCGTCGCGCAGGCGAAGGACTCCCTGTTTGCCGACGTGTTCGGCGGCGGCGATTACGCCGCGCTTGCCGCCGTCGGGGACGTTGAGCGGCAGGACGGCGGAACATACCGGATGACGCTCTCCTACCCCGATCCCGCAGAGGTGTACGGCGCGCTCGGCGAGGCGTACGTCACCTCCTTCAATCAGCCGTTCTTCGGTGAACCGGCCGTCGTATCGCTGACGGCGGACGATCTAAGGTCGATCGACACGTCCGGCATGCGCACCGTTGAAAGCGACGCCGTCGTATCGCTCGATGAAGCGACGGGCGAATGCACGCTTGTGGATGCCTCCGATATCGCCGGCCGGATCGCCGCCGCCAAGGCGGACGCGGAGCAGTCGGCGTCGGAGCAGGTCAACGCGGCATGGTTCGTCGCCGCTCAGGACATACCCAGCTCCGGCGCGATCCTCGAAGGGAAAAGCACCGGCAACAAGATCATTTTTATTGCAAGCGCCGATTACGGCGACTATTTTTACGTCCGCTTTTACAAACTCACCGGCGACGACGTGACGGAGGAAGGCACGCTGCAGCTCGGCGTGTTCATCCAGGGCGGACATCGCGCTTCGTTCAATCTCCCCAGCGGCTATTACCGCGTATCCTGCGAGATCGGCAGCACATGGTACGGCCTGGACTACCGCTTCGGCCAGGACGGCTCCACCCTCAGCGGCGATAACGCGGTCCGCTCCCGAAGCGGCTACATCAACACCATTTCATTCGGATAAGGAGGAACCACTATGCGCCCGACGCACCGGATCGTCCTTCTGCTCGCCGCAGCGCTCCTGATTTCATGCATGCTCTGCGGCTGCAGCACGTCGTCCTTGCCGGACGAATCCGTTGCCGCCGCTTCTCCGGCGGCCACCATCACTTTCTCCCCGCAATCTTCAGCCTCTCCCGTTCCATCGGCCGCTCCCGCAACCGCGGCGCCGTTTTCCGCCTCCAGCGACGGGATCGTCGACGGCGTGATCGGGGATGCGTTCGGCGCGCGCGGAACGCAGCTCAGCGGCTTCGTTCCCACCCGCTCGCTGCCGCTGACCGTCTCAGATCCGCCCGCCGGAACGGCGTGCCTCGCGGTTTCCATGACGGACCCGGACGGCGGCGACTGGGTTCACTGGCTCGCGGTCGATATCCCCGTGGGCGACATTCCCGAAAACGCGAGCGTCGATCTCGCGGAAACGATGCGCCAGGGCCTGAACGATTTCGGTTCCATCGGTTACGGCGGACCGACGCCTCCGAGCGGCACGCATACCTACGTCTTCACCGTATATGCGCTCTCCGCGCCGGCCGGGCTGGAGGACGGCTTCGGTCTCGACGCCTTCGAACAGGCGGTCGGCGAGCTTTCGCTCGGCAGCGTCGTGTTTACCGGCGCGTATTCCAGCTGAGCGAAAGACGCCGCTTCCCCCCGCATGCAAAGGCTCCGCTTTTCCAAAAAGCGGAGCCTTTCGTCTGTCAAAAAGTCCTCCGCAGGGGTTCCACCCCTGCACCCCACCCAAGGGACACGTCCCTTGGGAATCCCTGATCCCGCAAGCGGCCCTGGCCCTGTTCCATGGCGC
>CAZIQO010000004.1:0-52998 GCA_964541465.1 uncultured Oscillospiraceae bacterium | reverse complement strand
AACGGCGAAAGGAAGCGCAGGATCCCGCCGTTCTCCAGCATATCGTATACGACGCCTAACCCGTACGCCGCCAGAACGGCAAGATTGCCGGCCTTCGCGCCGCGCTCCGCGCTTCTGAACGCGGCGGCGAACAGCGCCCCGAGCGCAAAGAAAACGATCCCCGTCAGCCACGCGGCCAATGCGAAACGGACCATCTCGCTCGTAAACCGTATCCCGATGTTCAGTTTTTCGACGGCCGCCGCCGAAAACGCGAAATCGAGCAGGCAGAACACCGTGAACCAGACCAAGCCGGCAAGGAGCTTCCGCGCAAGGATAAACGAACGGGAGCGCGGCTTCGTAAACACGAACTCATAGGTTTTATCCACCGTCTCGCGCGAGACGGCGTTGTTCCCAAGATGAACGGCGTATACGGCCGCAAGCACCAGCACATACTGCGCCAGCACCGCATAATAGCCGCCGAACGAACTGATATCCACCCCCGCAAAGCCGAACACGGCCTTGACGATGCGCGGCAGGCTGTCGGTCAGCGCCGTAAACCCCGCGCCGCCCGCCGTCAGGCCGGTTGACTTGACCACGCCGGCGAACACGAGCACGAACAGCCCCAGCGTCCAGAACAGGAACGGCTTGAGCCCCGCCTTCATTTCGCGCTTAAAAATATTCATCCGTCGTCCCCCCTTAAGCGGCGGCCACGTCCGCGCGGCAGTATCTGATAAACGCAAGCGCCAGCAGCATCAGCGTCACGGCCGCGGCGGTCAGGACATACGGCGTTTCAAACCGTCCCTCGGAAAACGCGAGCGTCACGTCGAAGTATTTGAACGGCGTGATATAGCGCAGCGCGTCCTTCTCCAGAATGCTGTGCAGGGCGCTGAGCAGGAATCCCGCGAACCCGATCGTCGTTGCGGTGCCGGAAACGGAGCGGATCCGTTTGCTGAACACCGCGATAAAAACGGAGACCGCCAGCATCACGATCTGCGTAAAGAACAGCGCCGAGGCCGCCAGGACCGCTTTGCCGAGCGCGGCGGGGTCCTGTCCCGCGTTCCGGTACAGCGCGATCGATTCAAGAATGAACAGCAGGTTCGACGCGGTCAGCAGCGTCAGCGCCGCGAGCAGCTTGGAACAAAACAGCCCGCCGCGCCCGCGCGGTTTCGTCAGCAGAAAGTCCTGGCACTTGTTCCGGTTCTCGCGCGAGAAGATATCCAGCCCGGCAACCGCCGCCATGATCGCGCCGAACAGAAAATAGTACAGAAAGCCGAACGCATAGAACCCGGCGTAGCTGAACACGTCGTCCAGCGAGAAACCGAACGCCGCGGCGAATTCCGGCGGAAACCCCGCGAGGATCTTCTCGACCGCCGCGCGGCCGTCTATAAACACGGGATACGCCCACAGCGTCAGCGCCGCCAGCAGCGCCAGCAGCGCCGCCGTCCAGACCGCCGCGTTTTTCCACGTCCGGCGCAGCTCGAAGCGGTAGACGTTCATTGCGCCGCCTCCCCGTCCGCGTAATAATGCATAAAGATCTCCTCCAGCTCCGGCTCGGACACGTCCGCGTTCACAAGCGGGAGGCGGGAGAGCGCGGCGAAGAGCGCGTTGATATCGCCGCTGAAGAGGAAGCTGACATGGCAGCCGTCGATCGCAAGGTCCGCCGCCCCAGGCAGCGAGAAGGATTCCGGCGGCGTTTTCGTGGTGAAGCTCACCCGCTTGCAGGCGCTCTGCCGCAGATCGTCGATGCGCTGCACGTTCACAATGCGCCCCTCCTTGATGATGGCCACGCGGTCGCAGATGCGCTGCACCTCGCCGAGGATATGGGAGGAGAAGAGCACGCTCGCCCCGCGCTCGTTCTCCCGCTTGATCAGGTCGAAAAACGTGCGCTGCATGAGCGGATCAAGGCCGCTGGTCGGCTCGTCGAGGATGATGAGCTTCGGGGAATGCAGCAGGCCCTGCACGATGCCGACCTTCTTTTTATTGCCGAGGCTCATATCCTCGATCTTTTTGTTCAGATCGAGAGCGAGCAGATCGGAGAGCTCCTTCATCCGCGCCGTACAGTCCTTCTGATAGAAGCTCGCGGAGTACCGGAGCAGGTCGATGGCCCGCATGTTGTCGTAGTAAAACACCTCGCCGGGCAGATACCCCACGTTCGCAAGGATTTTTACCTTCTGCTTCTCGCTGTCCATGCCGAACACGCGCGCTTCGCCGCTCGTTTTGCGGATCAGCCCGAGGAGCGTGCGGATCGTGGTCGACTTCCCCGCGCCGTTCGGGCCGATGAAGCCGAAGATCTCCCCTTCGTCGATCTGCAGGTCGACGTCGATGATGCCGCGGGCCTTTCCGTAGTATTTCGTGAGTCGTTCGGTTTCGACGGCATAGCTCATAGTAGATATTCCTCCCTGTATGAAATGCGTTTGAGCAGTTCGCACCAGCGGCGGTATTGGTCCATCAGATCCGAAAAATCAACGGGGCGTCCTGCGCGCTGCACCTCGCGCATGCGGCCGTCCGCAAGATACACGAGCATGGACAGGATCTCGCGCGGGTCGACGTCGTCGCGGAATTTCGAGCGGTCGATCCGGGCACAGTATGCGTCGAACGCCGCGGCGGAGGCTTCGGCCAGTTTCCCGGCGATATCGTCCGATACGCCGTCCGTCTGCGAGTCGTACGCCCGCAGAAGGAACTCCATCAGATACGGAGACTGCTCCAGCAGGCGGTATTTCTGCTGCGCGGCATGATCGCACAGTTCGAAAAAGTCGGTGATTTCATCGAACTTCCCGCCCGTTACGCTTTCCGCAACCCGCTCGCAGGCAAAATCGAACAGGAACAGGTACAGTTCCTTTTTATTGCGAAAATAGTAGAACAGCAGCCCCTTGGAGATCCCCGCTTTGGCGGCGATCAGATCGGTCGACGCGCGCCGGTAGGGATTGCAGCCGAACACCTCGAACCCCGCGTTGACGATGCGCAGCCGTTTTCCCTCCGGCAGTTCCGTGAATTTCGCGCTCATGCCCGCCCCCTTCTAAACGCGTTGACCGAGCAGGTCAGTCTGTAAATAGCTTATCGTATTGACTCGTTTTTGCAAGCCCCAAAATTCCCCGCGCATCGATCCGCTCCGCCGGGGCTTGTCCCGCCACGCGCGGGATGCTATACTTTTCTGGATTGGAAAGGGGGGTGTTTATGTCCAACCAAACGAAAAAACTGCTTTGTCTTGCGATTGTTCTCGCATTGTTGCTCTGTTCCGCAGCCTGTAAAACGGCGGACAGCCGCCCGCCGGACACGTCGGCCCAGTACGACGAAAAGGCCGCCGTAACGGCCGAATCCGAACCGGCCGCGGCGGAGACGGCCGTCTCCCCGACGGAAACGCCCGAGGCGGAGCCCACCGCGGTTCCCGCCGAACAAACGACTTCTTTTGCCGAGACAACGGTAGTCTCCATACCGGAGTGCACCGTAACGCTGAAATCCTTCGATCCGGACGGCGACTGGGGCCCGACGTTCACCGCGCTTCTGGAAAACAATATGGATAAGGCCCTGACGTTCGTCGTCGGCGGCGCGACGGTCAACGGCATCATGTGCAACCCGTTTTTCTACGAGGAGGTCGCCGCCGGAAAGAAGGCCAACACCGCCATCGATTGGTATGATTCGAATCTTGAAGCATGCGGCATCCTCTACCCCGAACAGATCGTGCTGAATTTCAGGATCTACGATCCGAACGACTGGTCGCTCGACCCCGTTTTCGACGACAACGTCGTGATCGATCTTCAGAACACGTCCGACGGGCCGTCCACGCAGGACGTCGTATATGAGCATGGTTACGAGGAGCAGGTGCTCGTGCAGACCGATACGATCACCGTCATTGTCAAGGATTTCGATCCGGACAGCGATTACGGCCCCGCGCTGACGCTCTACTGTGAGAACAACACCGATCAGAATCTTTCCTTTTCGATGGACGACGTTTCCGTCAACGGGTTCATGTGCGATCCGTATTGGGCTGTTACGATTTGGCCGCACGCCAAGTCGTATTCCACCGCCACCTGGTATACCGACGATCTGACGGAAAACGGTATTACGCAATTTGAGAACGTGGAGTTCAAGCTGCGCGTTTACGACGCGGACGACTGGTCGTCGAACGATCTTCTCAGTGAAACGTATACGCTGACGTTTTAACGCCGGAAAATCGGCTCCTTAAAAAAGCGGCGGTCCATATGGGCCGCCGCTTTCATCTGTCAAAAAAGTCCTTTTGCAGGGATTTCACCCCTGCACTCCACCCAAGGGACACGTCCCTTGGGAATCCCTGATCCCGCAAGCGTCCTTCCAGGGCGCTTGCAAAAACGGGTTCTCAGGGCCGTTACGGCCCTGAGCGGTGGTTTGGAGGCGGAGCCTCCAACGGTCCCCCTTCACCGACAAGCGGAAGCGGTCACTGCAGGAACGCCTGGAGCCCGAAGTAACTCGCTTTCCCGATAAAGGCCGCAACCTCCTGCGGGCTTTCTGGCATGCCGCTCTGCACCCAGTGCTGAATGATGGCGATCCCGCCGCTTACGGAAAAGGTATAGAGCGCCTCGAGCAGTTCGTCGTCTCCGCGCATGCCCGCCGCCTTCCAGGCAAGCAGCGTTTCGTCGTGCGCCAGATGGATCACCCGCTCCAGAAAATGCTTGTCCCCGTTGTCGGAAAAAAGAATCCTGCAAAGATCGCCGTTGTCGGTGATGACCTGGCAGATCTCCGTAAGCAGCGCCGAAACATCGTTCTTCTTCAGCGACCGCCCCAGCGAGCGCTGCACCTGCCCGTAGAGCTCGTCCTCGATGCTGCCGAGCAGGGCCTCCGGGCTGTCGTAATGCGTATAAAACGTATTCCGGTTGATCTCCGCGCGGCGGCAGAGCTCCGTCGGCGTGATCTTGCCGATCGGCTTCTCCTTCATCAGCTCCAGCAGACTTTCCCGCAGAAACATCTTCGTATACAGCACCCTGCGATCGACCTTTTTCTTTTCCTGTTCCACAAAACACGCCCCCCATGCTGTGAACTTATTGTGTCGGAAGCGGAATAACGAACGGTTCCGCCGTGATCCGTTACATACTGTGCGTTCGTTAACGAACTGACTGTTGCGGTACTGTCACGTTGTCAGTATGGTATAGATATGTCGGTTTGTCAAGAACCGCAGCGGAGGCGCAGGTTCGGATGATCAGGAAGATACCATACCGTTATCGCGATCACGGCGGCTTTGCCGAAGAATGGGGCGTCCATCGGAACTGCTCCGAATGGTGGTATGTCACCGGCTGCCTTACAGACGAAGCAGGCGGCATGTTCTCGTTTCAGTTCACGCTGCTGCGAATCAGGGCCGCGTTCCTGCGGCCGTACCTGCTCATGCTCGCGCTCACCGATTTCGCGTCCGGCCGGCATCTTTACAGCCAGCGCATCACGCTCTCGAGCCGCAGCGTCGCCATCGACGAAACCGGCGTGCGGTACGGGTCGGCCGCGGCGCTGACGAAGCGCGGGACCGGCATGCGCCTCACCGTATCGCAGCGGGATTTCTCGCTGGACCTTTCCCTCTCCTCTGGGAAGGGCGCCGTCTGGCAATGCGACAACGGCTGCCTGCGCATGGGCGTCGACGCGCCTAGGCAGACCACGGTGTACTATTCCTGCCCGAACATGCCGGCAACGGGAACCGTCGCGTTCGGCGGCGAAACGAAGCATGTCACGGGAAAGGCGTGGTTCGACAAGCAGGGCGGCCCGTACGCGCTGATGAACCGCAGAACGCACTGGGAATGGTTCTCGCTGCGCTTTGACGACGACGAGGAACTCATGCTCTTCTCCTTCCCGCAGGACGATTACCGCGACGGGACCTATATCCGGAAGGACGGCCGCTGCGAGCGGTTCTCTTCCTGCTCGGTCACGCCGACCGAATTTGCGTATCCGGACGGGAAAACGAAATATTCCTGCGCATGGGACGTCGCCGTGCCCGGCTGCAGGGAAGGGTTCTATCGAATCCGGCCCCTGCTGAAGGGGCAGATGAACCTCGGGTATTACGAACTTCTCGCCGGCGTCTACAACGCGGCCGGCAAGCGCGTCGGGCTGTGCTTTACGGAGCTTCTGCCCGGCGTATACAACAGAAGATACCCGGTTACGCTGTTTCGGAATACAAAGGAGTAAACGAATGCGAACAAAATATCTCGTGACCGGCGCGGCCGGTAACCTAGGAAGCTGTATCGTCGGCAGGCTCGCATCGCGCGGAGACGACGTGCGCGCGCTCGTTCTGCCGAACGATCCCCTCGCCGCGCGTCTTCCGCAGAACGTCGAACGCTGCGAGGGAAACGTGTGCGATCCGGACAGTCTCGAGTCCTTCTTCGCCGCGCCGGCGGACACGGAGTTCGTCGTGATCCATACCGCCGCGATCGTCACAACCTACCCGGAATTCGACCGGCGCGTCTACGACGTCAACGTGGAGGGAACGAAGCATATCCTGGCGTTCTGTCTCCGCCGCCCGGTAAAAAAGCTGATCTACGTCAGCTCGTCCAGCGCGATCCCGGAACTGCCGGGAGACCAGGTCATGCAGGAGGTTTCCGATTTCGATCCGGAAAAGGTGATCGGCTTCTACGCCAAGACGAAGGCCGAAGCCTCCCGCGCCGTCATGGAGGCCGCGCGCGGCGGCCGCCTCGACGCTTCGCTGGTTTTCCCGACCGCCATCTGCGGCCCGCAGGATTACGCGATGGGGCACCTCACGCATCTGATCGCCGAGGCCTGCGCGGGGAAACTGCCCGCCGGGATCGTCGGCGGATTCGACGCGGTGGACGTGCGCGATCTGGCAAACGGCGTGCTGCTCTGCGCCGACAGGGGTCGGCCCGGCGAGGGGTATCTGCTCGGCGGCCGCTTCATCACCGTGCGCGAGATCCTGCACGAAGTCCATCTGCAGACGGGCTCCCGGGAGGTCCGGCAAATGGTTCCGCTGTGGCTGGCAAACGCGGCGGTTCCGCTCTGCGAAGTCTACTACCGGCTCAGGCATCAAAAGCCGGTCTTTACGAAATTTGCGCTCTATAACCTCACGCGCAACAACAATTACTCCAGCGAAAAAGCCTGCCGCGAACTCGGCTACAGCGCGCGGCCCTTTCAGGAGACGATCTCCGATACGCTGCGCTGGCTCAAAGAGGACGGGCTGATCCGCTTCGGCCGCAGGCGGATCGTCTGCGGAACCGTCTGACCTTTCAGGTCCCGAACGCGCATGCCACACGGCGCGTCCGCGCGGAAGCCCCGCTTTCCCGCCGGCCGTTTTTATGGTAGAATCAACCCGACCTGTTTGGGTGGAAGCGCGGCGCTGCGCCGCATATTCCTGCGCCCAGAAGGAAAGCCGACGGCGCCCGGCAAAATCCGCGACGGGTTTCCGTCGTATCCGGATGCCGCATTGCAGGAAAGGAAGGAACCCATATGAACGTTAAATTGTTTGAGCAAAACATCCTCGCCGTGCGGCTCGACCCCGGCGAGGAAATCGTGGCAAGCCTGCTCGCAATCGCCGAAGCGCACGCCATCCCGTCCGGCATCGTGTACGGCATCGGCGCCGTCTCAAAGGCTTCGGTCGGGCTGCTGGAACGAAAAACGAAGCAGTTCCATGTCAACGAGCTCGCCGAGGATCTGGAGATCACGAACCTGTCCGGCAGCCTGACGCGAAAGGACGGGAAACCGTATGCGCACCTGCATATCACGCTTGCCGACGCGAGCGGCCATGCGTTCGGCGGGCATCTGAGCAGCGCGACGATCGGCGTCACCGCGGAGCTTTTCATCCGCGTTCTACCCGAAGCGATCGGCCGCGTTTTTTCACCCGAAATCGGCGTCAATCTGATGCAGTTCTAGGCGCGCCGCTCCCTGTCCGCAGAACGTCGGATCAACCGAATCTTTCGCCGCGGCCCGTCTTTCTATATGACGGGCCGCGGCTTGTCGATAAGGGAAGTGCGTTGGAGGCTCCGCCTCCAAACCACCGCTCAGGGCCGTAACGGCCCTGAGAACCCATTTCCGCAAGCGCCCATTCCGGGCGCTTGCGGGGGCAGGGATTCCCAAGGGGCGTGTCCCTTGGGTGGGGTCTAAGGGTAAAACCCCTGAATAGAACTTTTCTGACAAGTCTGCAAGCGCCCATTCCGGGCGCTTGCGAGGTCGGGGATTCCCAAGGGTGAAACCCCTGTAAAAGAACTTTTCACCAAGTCACGGTCCGTCTTTCCATCTGGCGGGCTGTTTTTTCAGGCGTCTGCGCCGCCCGCCGGGCGGCATGGACCGGTTCCCGGAAAACAACCGATCATTTGTTCGATTTCCGTTGCGCAACCGCGCGTTTTGTGCGATGATATCGGTATACGGGCCAATCGCAGGCCGGAACGAAACGCGATGCGCCGCATGGCGCGGCGAACGGGGGAAAGCCATGTCGTCCGGGATTCTGGAAGGTCTCAACGAGCAGCAGTGCGCGGCGGTCACCGCCACGGAGGGCTTCGTGCGCGTGATCGCGGGCGCGGGCAGCGGCAAAACGCGCGCGCTGTCGCATCGTTTCGCCTACCTCGTCAACGAGATCGGCGTGCCGCCGGGGAGCATCCTCTGCGTTACGTTCACAAACAAATCCGCCAACGAGATGCGCAGGCGCATCCGCTCCCTCACCGGCGACAACGACACGGGCTATATCAACACCTTCCACGGCTTCTGCGTGTCGGTGCTGCAGGAGGACAGCCACGCCGTTTCGTACCCCAAGAGCTTTCTCGTGCTCGACAACTCCGATATCGACGCGATGCTCCGGATGATCTACGAGGAGCGCGGCCTGACGCTGCGGCACAAAACGTTCGGCGACGCGCGGGATATGATCGAGATCCGGAAGCTCATCAAAGAACCGACCTACTACGAGGACATGATCGCCCTGCCGCTTGAGGAACTGCGGCAGAAATACCTCGCCGCGTTCGAAACGGACGATATCATCTTCTACGGATATCTGTATCAGGAAAAGAAGTGCTTCGGGCTCGACTACAACGACCTGATCAAGTACGTGCTGCATATCTTTCAGCTCGACGAGTCCATCCGGCTGAAATGGCAGACGCGGCTGAACTACATCATGATCGACGAGTTTCAGGATATCGACCAGCTGCAATACGATCTGATGCGGGTGCTCTGCGGCCACCATAAGAACCTGTTCGTCGTGGGCGACCCCGATCAGACGATCTATACCTGGCGCGGGGCGAACGTGCGCTTCCTGCTGGACTTCGACAAGGCGTTCCCCGGCACGCGCACGATCCTCATGATGCAGAACTACCGCTCCACGCCGCAGATCCTCGCCGCGGCGAACTCGCTCATCGAGAAGAACAAACGCCGCATGAAGAAGGACCTTCTTCCCGTCCTGCCGGACGGCGCGCCGGTCGTGTACCATCACGCGAAGACCGCCGAAGCCGAGGCCGTATGGATCGCCGTGCGCGTCCGGGAGCTCGTGGAGCAGGGCGCGCCGTTTTCGGACTGCACGGTGCTCTACCGCGCGCACTATGTTTCCCGCGCGCTCGAGGAAACGTTCATCAAAGAGGAGCTCCCCTACACGATCTACAGCGGCGTGCCCTTCTTTGAACGCGCGGAGATCAAGGACGCGCTTTCCTACCTGCGATTGATCGCGTACCGGGACGACCTGTCGTTCCTGCGCGTGGCCAACGTGCCCAAGCGGAACATCGGCGAGCGGCGGATGCGTTTTCTGCGCGAGTCCGCCGCGCAGCAGGGCTGCTCGCTCTACGACGCGCTGACGCGCGCTATCGGAGACGAGCTCTTTCAGAACACCAAGGCGAAGCGCTTCGTTCAGCTGATCGAACGTTTTACAACCGAGTGCCGCAGGCTGCCGGTTTCCGATCTTCTGTCCGCCGTGCTCGATCAGAGCGGCTACGAGGCCGCGCTCCGCACGGAGGGCGGCCAGACGCGGCTGGACAATCTCGCGGAGCTCAAGCAGTCCGTGCACGAGTACGAGATCTCCTGCGGCGAGGAATGCGCGCTGGAGCATTATTTGAGTCACGTGGCGCTGCTGACCAGCGCGGACGCGGGCATGACGCATAACGCCGTACGGCTTATGACCGTCCATACGGCCAAGGGGCTCGAGTTTCCCTACGTGTTCCTCTGCGGCATGAACGAGGGTGTGTTCCCGAGCAGAAAAACCGCCACGATCGAAGGCATGGAGGAGGAACGGCGGCTGGCGTTCGTCGCCTTTACGCGCGCAGAGCTTGGGCTGTTCCTCTCGAACGCGGAGGGGCGCAATCTCGACGGGACGTTCCGGTATCCCTCCCGTTTCCTCTTCGACGTGGACAGGCCGCTTTTACACTACACCGCGGAGCTCGACGCCGCGCTCGTCGGCGAAAGCGCGCGGCATATCGCTCTGAGCGAGCAAACGCTCGAAGCCGAGGGCGAGGAACCGCCCTTCGGCGCCGGCGATCGGATCGTGCACCGCATCATGGGCGCGGGCGTCGTCGTCGGCACGGACCGCGCCGCCCGGGCGTACGTGATCCAATTCGACGATCTGCCGACCGAGCGAAAGATCACCTTCCGTTCCCCGCTGAAGGCGGAAAAAAAGTAACCGCCGCCCGCGCGGCGCGGTTCCCGCCTGCGGTATTCCCGCGCACCGCGGAAAAGCGCTTGCTTTTCCAGTTCAAATCTCATATACTGGCATCGCCGGGCATACCCTGCGCGGCAATCCCCGTTCCGAACGGAACGCGAAAGGAGCTGTTTTGATGTTGGTCGTTTGCGAGGCGGCTTCGGCCTAAAAACAGAATATCCGGGCGCTCGCCGCTGCGTACGCGCAGCCGTATCTTGCGAAAGAAGCTGCCGCTCCTTTGTGACGACGCGCCGCTGAAGGGTACCTTTCGGGAACACTGCAAATTGCTTGCGGGCGCATCGAACGGGTGCGCCCGCGTTTGATTTCATTAGACAGAACACGCCGCACCATCCGGTTCCAGCCGCGGCGGACAGCCGATCGAAGGCCGCCCGCCGCGGCGTTTTTATGCCCGGATTCCGTCGGCCGGCCGAAGCGCGCCGCTTCCCGGATCAAATATTCGACACGTTTTTTCGGAGGAAACAACATGCACCTATCGGATTTCGGTTTCGACCCGAACGTTTACGCGCGGACGCCGGACGGCGGTTCCGGAACGCCCGCGCGGGTGACCGCCGTCCATAAGGAGCGGTACGCGCTCGTCTGCGACGGCGGAGAATGCTACGGAAAACTCAAGGCGGGCGTCTATTACGGCGCCGGCACGGAGGAGTTCCCCACGACGGGCGACTTCGTGCTCATCGACTGCAACCCGGACGGCGACAGCCAGATTCTCAGAACGCTGCCGCGCAAATCCTACTTTGCCCGCCGCGACCCCGGCACGCGCGGCGGGGAGCAGGCCGTGGCGGCCAATTTCGACTTCGTGTTCATCATGCAGTCGCTCAACCAGGACTTCAACCCGAAGCGGCTGGACCGGTACCTTACCCTCGCCTGGCAGTCCGGCGCCACGCCGGTCGTCGTGCTGACCAAGGCGGACCTCACCGAGGAGTTCGGCGAGCAGTTGCTGATTGTCGAGCAGACGGCCGCGGGCGTGAACGTGCACGCCGTCAGCGCGAAGACGGGATTCGGTCTGGACGCGCTCTCCGCCTACCTGCAGCCGGGGAAAACGGTTGTGCTCCTCGGCTCGTCCGGCGTCGGGAAGTCGAGCCTCGTCAACGCGCTTGCGCACGGCGAGCGCATGGCGGTCTGCGACATCCGGGAAGGCGACGACAGGGGCCGGCATACGACCACGCGCCGGCAGCTGCTTCTGCTGGACGGCGGCGCAATGATCATCGACACGCCTGGCATGCGCGAACTCGGCATGTGGGATGTGCACACGGGCCTGGCGGACGCGTTCGCCGACGTGGAGCGATATTTCGGCTTCTGCCGGTTTTCCGACTGCCGGCACCAGACGGAACCCGGCTGCGCCGTCCGCGAGGCGATCGAGAACGGAGAGCTGTCGGCGGAACGCTGGGAAAGCTACTGCAAGCTCAGCCGCGAGGCCGGTTATCCGGGCGCCGCGAAGGACCGCGCAAGAAGGGAACGCCAGCACCAGGCCAAAACGGCCCGCAGGCAGGAGAGGCCGCGGCAGAAACCGGACTTCGACGACGAACGCGACTAGGGTGAAACGGCTGCGAAGGAAGGGGCCCATTGCTCAGGGCCGTAACGGCCCTGAGAACCCGTTTTCGCAAGCGCTCTGGAATAGGGGTCAGGAATTCCCAGGGGACGTGTCCCCTGGGTAGAGTGCAGGGATAAAACCCCTGCAAAAGAACTGTTTTAACAGACTGAAGCCGGCTGCGAGAGGACCCTTCGCAGCCGGCTTTTTGTATATCGGTTCAATATGGGGAATATGCCCTTCTATGCCTTCTTCAGCGCGTCGGCCATGCTGCCGCATTGCTTCCAGAGCGCGTCCGCCTCGGCGCACCACGTTTCGAAGCCCTCCGGCGTCTCGGGAAACGCTTCGTAGAGCTTTTCCACCCTGCCGCCGTTGCCCATGGCCCGCAGGAGCGAACGGATGGTCGAAACGCGGAGCCGCCCCGCGAGCACGCCGCCGAGCATCTTCAGCGCCATGCCGAACAGTTCCCCCGCCGAGAAGACCAGCGGCTCGCCGGAACCCATGCTTTCGAAGGTCTTCTGCGAGAAGATGATGTTCTTTTCAAAGAAGAAGTCGTTCTCCTCCGCGCTGGTCGCCACCGCGCCCACGAGCGTGGCGAGCTGGCTTGCGAACATCTTTCCCTGCGCCTCGACGTAGCGCTTGTTGATCGGCCAGAGCTTTTCGCGGCTGAGATAATCGCCGCTTTTGAGCAGTTCTCCGACGAGCTGTTCGGCGATGTCGATCTGCACCATGCTCGAGGTCACGCCCTCGCCGGCGCTGGGCTTTGTGAGGCACGCCGCGTCGCCCATCGCGATGAACCCGTCCGCCACGAACGAGTACGGCGGGCGGCGGTAGGGCGTCGTGCCGCGTTCGATGTATTTGAGCGTGTGCTTCGGCAGCTCGATCGCCTGTTCAAACTCCGCGTAGATTGTTTCGCCCGTCTCGTAGGAAAGATTCGCACCGATGCCGAGGATCGCGCCGTGCGGGTCGGCCTCCGGTGCCTCCCACGTCTTGTAATAGGTCCAGCCGCGGCTTTGATGCACGTAGTCCTTCTCGTCGAGATAGCGCACGTACCGGAGCGTCACGTAGAACATGTCGTCCGGCGCGATCTCGAAATTCTCCACGCCGTAGCCGTCCGGGAGCCTGCGCCGCGCCGCCGAAGGGATGCCGGAGCAGTCCGCAACCAGCCGCGCGGCGACCGACCGCCTCTCGCCGTCCTGCGTAAAGACGATCCCGGCGATGCGCCCGTCCCCGTAGAGGAACTCCTCGAACGACGCGCCGTAGCAAAACTCCGCGCCCGCCTCCGCGGCCCAGCGGTTGAGGCGCATCGTGTAGGCGTGCATATGCATGCCGATCGTCGTGCCGCCCCCATGCTTACCGTACCGGCCGAACGCCGAATACGTCGTGCCGCCCGTGAACTCAAACGCGAAGTCGTTCCCCTTTTCCGGCAGGGGCAGGCGGAAGCGCGCGAAATCCGGCTTGCCGACGTGGAAGATATCGTACTTCGCGCCGACCTTCTCCATCGGCTTTGCGTCGATCACCAGCACGCTGCGGCCCTGCTCGGCGATGCGGCGCGCAAAGTAGCTGCCGCTCGTCGCCGCGCCGACGATCACGACGTCGTACCGTTTCATGCGCGTTCCCTCCGTTTCATCTGTTCGTATGCGCTCTTCGCCCCGCCCATGACGAGGCCGACGCCGCCGGCGTTCTCGCTCTGCTGGCCGACGAAGTACAGCCCCTTCACCGGCGTGACGTGCGGCGGGTTCTTCTGGTTCCAGATCGGCACCACGCCGCCGAACGAGCATTTTTGCATGTGCGTAAACGCGCGGTAATCCTCGGCGGTCATGATCTTGCGCTCGACGACGTGCTGTTTCAGCTCCGGCAGGGTTTCGCCCGCAAGCTCGATCAGCCGGTCGGCGTAGGATTCCTTCCGCTCCGACCACGTGCCCCCGGCGAGCGTGTCCGGCGCGACGGTGTAGATCGTCACGCAGTATCTGCCCGCGGGCGCAAAGTCCGGCGCGTGCGCGCTCGGCACGTAGATCAGGAACCCGTCCTCGCCCTCGTGGTAAACGCCCGTGCGCAGCCGCTCGGTCGCTGCGTGGATATCGTAAGTTCGGTAGTAGTAGCACAGCGGCGCCTGCAGAAACCGCATCGGGTCGTAGTCCACCCCCAGGTGCACCATGAACACGGCCTCCATGGGCCGGTAGGTGTCGAGTATCTTCCGGTACGCGTCGTCGAGCTGTTCGCGCCCGACCGTGCGTTCGAAGAAATCGCGTCCGCCGCCGCTGCCGACGACCACGTCCGCGCGTTCGGTCGTTCCGTCCGCGAGCCGTACGCCCGCGGCGCGTCCGTTCTCAACGAGCACCTTCGCCACCACGGCGTTCGGCACAAACCGCCCGCCGCGCCGTTCGATCGCGTCCAGCAGCGCTTCCGGCAGCTTCTGGCAGCCGCCCGCGATATAGCAGTAGCCGGGATAGTACGGTTTGCCGTTCTTCATGGTCGGAATGCGCAGGTCGAACGCGTTCTCGATGTTGCAGAACGGAATGCCGAGCCCCTGCACCTCGGCGGGATCGGCGCACACGTCCGCGAGAATGCCCGTAAAGAGCGCGCAGATCTTCTCGTTGCCGCTGAAAAAATGCCGCGTCAGTTCGTCGGCGTTCATGTTCGCGTACTGCTTCACCTTCCGGTACGCGGCCAGCATGCGCAGCTTCGTCACGGGCGACGGCTTCTGCATGCCGAGATACCGAAGGCAGAGCATGTCCTCGTAAAAGCGGTAGTACGCGTCGATGCCCGCCGCGTTTTCGGGGAACAGCTTCTTCAGCTTTTCGCGCCGCCAGTACGGTCCCTCGTAGTCCTTCGGCCGCCACATATCGTAATCCGGCATGACGATGCCGCGCTCTGCGCGCACGGTTTCGAGCCGGATGCCGAGCGAGCCGAGCAGCTCGTAAACCGGCTCGCCGGGCAGCATGTCGCCGAGGATCAGCGGCCCCTGCTCCCAGCGGTAGCCGTTCTGCTCCGCGAGCGCGACCACGCCGCCGGGCTTCGCGTTTTTATCGTAGACGGTCACGTCGTGTCCGTCCTTTGCCGCGAGCGCGCCGAACGTCAGCCCGCCGAGCCCCGCGCCGACGATGGCGATCTTCATTGCGCATCCCCCTTCGCTTCGGCCGCATGGCGCGCTTCCAGTTGAGCAACCACCTTGGCGTGGCTTTCGCGCGTGATCGGATAGCGGATGAGCATGGGCACGCAGATGAGCAGGAAGACGACGGGCAGTATGGCGAACATCGTGCGGATGCCGAACAGCGCGGTCTCCGTCTGCTCCACGCCCTCCACATAGCCGCTCAGCTTCAGCCCCCAGCCGCAGATTGCGCTGCCGAGCGCGCCGGTGATCTTCCCTGCCATGGCGTTCATGCCGTAATAGATCCCTTCGCGCCGCTCGCCCGTGGCCAGCTCGTCGTATTCGATCACGTCCGGCATCATGCTGTGCGGGCACACCCACTGACTCGAGAAGCCGGCGCCGGCCACGAACGCGATGACGTAGATGATCAGGCTCTGTTCATGCGGCAGGAAGAAGCTGGCGATCAGCGCCGCGCAGGCGATCGAAAGCCCCAGCGCATAGGTTTTCGCCTTGCCGAGCCTGTTGGCCACAAGCGCGCAGGGCACCAGAAACAGCGCCAGCGTGCCGAGCATAAGCACCATCACGAGCGACTGCGTGTCCGCCATGTCGAGCTGGTAGATCAGGTAGTACGGCAGCATGGCCGTCACCAGCGTGAACGCCGTGCTCATGATCATGGAGACGGTCAGATACTTGGTGAACGGACGGTTTTTGAGCGTATTCAGAATCGCACGCGCGGGCGGCATCTTCGTCGGCTCGTCGCATACGGCGGGCTTATTGCGCACAAACAAACCGGGAATGAGCACGGTGACGGCCGCGAGAACGCCGAACGCTAGGCCGACCATGGCCCACGCCTGCCGCGGCGTGCCGCCCTGCATGTTCTGTATGAGCGCCGCGAGGGTCGTTGCAATGCCAGCCCCGAAGATATAGCCGACGATATTGAACACCATGCGGTAGGTGGAAATCGACGTGCGTTCGTCGTAATCCATCGTCAGTTCCGCCGTCATGGCGTAGTAAGCGGTCACGATCAGGGTGTTGAACGTATCGAACAGCGCGAATGTGCCGATAATGGCGAAGAACGCCGCGACGTTCGACATGCCCTCCGGCAGCGACAGCAGCAGCCAGAACGACAGCGCGAGCGGAATCGGGCAGAGGATCAGGTAGGGCCGCCGCCTGCCCCAGCGCGAACGCGTCTTGTCCTCGAGGTAACCGAAGAGCACGTCGTTGACCATGTCCCACGTCAGTTTTCCGACGAGGATGGCCGTGCCCGCGATGCCCGGGTCGATATGCACGACGTCCGTGTAGTAAAACAGCATGTAAAACTGCAGCAGCGCCGTAATGGCCGACATGCCGAAATCGCCCACGCCGAATTTCAGCTTGGTCCAGGCCGTGAGTTTCGCGGTTGGTTTCATAGGGGATCCCCTTTCGATATGGCTTTTTTGAATGGCGGATATAAGCAATGCGTTATATTTATTTTAACCGGTTTCTGCCGAATTGTACAGCGGAATCGACGAACAAAACATCCCTCGCGCCATGGGCACAACGCCGCCGCGCGCCGTGCCGCCCGCCGGGAATAGCCATGCGGCGCGGCGGAAAGACTAGCGGAAAACACGACAGAGGGCCAGCGCGTGAACGAAGGAATCTCAAACCGGCAAATGGTGTTTATCCTGCTGCTGACGATGACGGCCGTCACCATCGTCAGCCTCCCGAGCACGATGGCGGAGGCCGCCGGCGTGGGCGCCTGGTTCGTGCTGCTCATCGCCTCCGTCTTCTACGCGGCGGCGGCGCATATCATCGTTTCCCTCAACAAGATGTTTCACGGCGAGGTGCTCTTCGACTACAGCGCCCGGCTGATCGGCAAAGGGGGCGCCTGCGTTCTCGGCGTTTTCTACCTGCTCTATTTCACGCTGATCTCCTCCTATCTCTGCGCGGGGATGGCCAATATCCTTGTGACGAACTTCTTTGTGAAAACGCCCGCCTGGGCCACGATCCTGATCGGCATTCCGTTTTATGCCTACACCGCGTACAAGGGCATTACGAACATCGGCCGAATGTTTGAAATCATCGGCTTCTTCTTCATCGTTGCGGCCGTTTCGGTGCATATCGTCATGATGTTTCAGGGCAAGGTGGAGAACATCCTCCCTCTTTTCATCCCGGAGGACACGGCGCTCTACCTGAAAGCGCTCCCGAGCACCATCATCTCCTTTCTCGGCATCGAGGTGCTCACGCTGACCCCGATCGCCTCCGGCTGCCGGAACAAAGCGCCGCGGACGGCTTTCTTTGCCGTTCTGGGCATCGGGCTGTTTTACGTTCTGAACGTGGAAACCAGCGTCATGATGATCGGCATCAACGAGGTGCAGAACGAAAACAACGCCCTGATCTCCGCGATCCGCCAGCTGCAGATCCCGCCGCTCGATTTTTTGGAACGGCTGGACATCCTCTATCTGACGATGGGCTTTATGGGCCTGTTCGCCGCCAAGACCATCATCGTGGCGGCCATTGTGGAGTATGCCTGCAAGCTCTTCCGCCGCGCGGGCCGGGTATGGGTCGTCATCGCCGCGTGCGCCGCCGTCTTTCTGATCGATCTGTTTCTTCTGAAGGTGAACCGCCTCGGAAAGCTCTTTGAACTCTTCGGCACTTACGCCGGGAACCTGGCGGCGGTCGTCATACCGGCGGCGCTGTTCGTACTTGCGAAGGTGAAAAAACATGCGTGCAAAGCGGGTTAAGCTGGTCCTGCTGCTCGCCGCCGCGCTGCTCGCGTCCGGCTGCTGGGACTCGCGGGATATCGAGGAACGGAATATCGCCACGCTCGTGATCGTCGATAAAACGGAGGACAAGTACAGCTTCCTCATCGAATACTCCAAGCCGTCTTCCGGCAAAAAAAACGGCGAGAGCGAGCGCGGATATATCTTCCGGAAATCCGAGGGCGCCTCCCTGATCGAGGCGCGGGAGGCGCAGGACAGGGAACTGGACAATCCCGGATATCTCGGCGCCACGAACGCCGTCATCATGACCGAACGCTTCGCCGACAGCGGCATCGAGGAATACGTGTACCGTCTGCGCGAAACGAACGATTACCGCAAGATGGTCGACGTGCTGATCACCGCGGACGAACCGGCGTCGTTTGCAGAGGTCGAGTCGGAGCAGAGCAGCGTGGGCGCGGCGATCGAGGGTACGATGGAAAGCCTGACAAAATCCGGGCAGATGTATGATTTTCATCTTTCGGAAATACTCGAATCCCTCGCGGGTCCGTGCAACTGCTTCCTGCTGCCCAACGTGAGAATCAGCAACAACGATCTGGAAATCTCCGGTTTCTCCGTGTTCCGCGACGGCAAGCGCATCGGTTCGATCTCCGCCGAAGACAGCAAGGGCGTTCTCCTGCTTCTGGTGAAACAACCGGAGATGTATTACCGCGTCCCCGCGGACGGCAGCGAGGCCACCGTGCAGATCCGGCTGGACAAACGAAGCGTTCAGCCGTCCTATCAGGACGGAACCATCCGCTTTACGATCGACTGCCGCTTCGACGGCGTGCTGTCCAACATGTCCGAAAACACGACCGTGACGGAAGAGACCGGAAGGCAGATCGCCGCGGCGCTGCAGGAGGAGATCGCGCAGGATATTTTCACGGCCGTCCAAATGTCGCAGCAGACGTTTCAAAGCGACTATCTGGATTTCTTCAACACGTTCCGCATCGCGTATCCGGTGGAGTTCCGGAACATGGACTGGTGTTCCGAATATCCGAATGCGGCGGTGACCATCCGGGTAAGCGTCAGTCTCGATACCAGCGGCGTGCTCGACTTCTCGCCGCGCAATAATTTTTAAGGAGCGAAGCATGCGTTCAAACCGGCAGAAATACGAACCGCTGCTGCGTCGTCTGCAGTCGCCGCAGTCCACCGTCAAGGTCCGGACCGTCGCCTGCCCCGGCGGCACGGTCTGGGTGCTGTACATCAAGCAGCTTCTGGACGTCGAGGCGCTCGCGGAGCAGGTGATCAAGCCGCTCACGCTGCGCTGTGAAAACGCGTTTACGAAACCGCAGGCAAAGAAGGTCGCCGAAAGCGTTCTCTATACCGCCGACTGCTGGGTCGAGACAAACGAGGATTCCATCGAAGCCCACGTGTACGGCGGCATGGCCGTTCTGCTGTTCAGCCATGACGACGCGTACATCGTGGTGAATCTGCGGCAGATCGCGCACCGGTCGATCCCGACCCCGGAGATCACCTACTCGGTCCGCGGGCCGAAGGACAGCTTCGTGGAAAACCTGGAGGTCAACCTCTCCCTGATCCGGTACCGGATCAAGGACCCGAACCTTCGGATCGACACCTTCGAACTCGGCCGAAGAACGAAGACGCCCATGGCGGTCATCTATCTTCAGGATGTCGCCAACGAAACCGCCGTGACCGAGATCGAAAACAGAATCCGGCGCATCGACACCGACGCGATCTGGGGAACGGGAGACATACAGAATTTCCTTTCCAACACCAAGCACGACCTCTTCCCGCAGATGGGCATTACGGAGCGGTCCGACGCGGCGTGCGAGGCCATCGTGGAGGGAAAGGTCCTGCTGCTGGCCGACGGCGGGCAGATCGCCCTCGTCGCCCCGCACACGTTCAGCGAATCCATGATGACCTGCGACGACCGGTATGACAACAAGATCTTCGGGCTGTTCTCGCGGCTGATCCGATACCTCGCCTATTTCATCGCGCTGTGTTCGTCTTCCGTCTATGTGGCGCTGGTTTCCTTCCATACGGACGCGCTGCCGGGGAGCTATGCCATCCTTTTGGCCCAGTTAAGGCAGAACGTGCTCTTCCCGGCCATGGTCGAGGTCCTGATCGTCGAAACCATCGCCGAGCTGGTCCGGGAAGCCCTCCTGCGCGTCCCGACCAAGATCGGCACCGCCATCGGCATTGTGGGCGCGATCATCATCGGTCAGGCGGCGACGGCCGCGGGGATCTTCGACTCGCTGCTTCTGATCATCGTTTCCGCCTCGCTGCTTGCCTCGTTCGCGGTGCCGGACTATTTCTCCATGCATCCCGTGCGGATCCTGAAATTCCTTCTGATCTTCATGACCGGCATCATGGGGTTTTACGGGTTCATCCTTGCGATGAGCTTCGTGCTCATCAGCCTCGTTTCGATCGACAGCTTCGGCGTGCCGTATTTCGCGCCGTTCGCGCCGTTCAACCGCTATGATTTCAAACGCGCGTTCATTTTCAGCAGAAGCACCTCCGCCAAGCGGATGCAGTATATGAAAACGAAGGACGACACGCGCAGCTCGACCGTGCCCGACAGCGTGGAGACGAACTGCCAGCTCGGGTCCTCCGGCGGCTCCGCGCCCGGCGGAAAATAAGAAGCCGCGCCCACCCCCGGCACGCCCGCTGCGTTTGCGCGGGCCGGCGGCGCCGTTTCCCGCATTTTGCCGATCCGGCCGTTTCCCGGATTTTTCTCGCATCCTCTGCGGCCCGCATGCTATAATAAAGTATCGTTTCAAATGCGCCGCCGTCCGGACGTCCGGCAGACGGCCTCCTCTCCCGGACCGCCCGGCGCAGCCGCCGGCAGAAAAAGGAGTGAAGCAGAATGAAATCACGCAGGGAGAATGCTGCAAAGATTCTGACAGTCGCAGGGACCGCCGCCGTATGGTTTCCCATTGCGGCCACGCTGCTGACGGCGATCGTCGGATCAATTATGGACAGAACGCTCCGGTTTGACTATCTTATGCCGGCCGAACTCTTCTTCGTTGCACTGGCCGGCGCGGTGCTGCTGCTCTGCGCCGCGTTGCTGAAACGGACGTATCAATGGCACATCGGACTGGGCACGGTCGCAATGGCGCTTTTCCTCGCGGCCGTGCAGATCATCGCCGTAAGAAGCGGGCTCGCCCACGGCACTGCCGCGCCCGCCGGTATTTACTGGACTCTCGTCATCGTGTCGCTCGCGCTGTACTGTGCGGCGCTCCTGTGGCTTTGCGTCGTTGCCGTGCTGCTGGATAAAAAAATCTTCCGCCGCAGCGAAGCCGTTCCCTCGCCGGACGCGCCGGCGCAATAACGTCTGAAACGGAGTCCCTTCATGGCCGTGTTCGAAGATTTTCTGAAGCTGGATATCCGCGTGGGCGAAATCGTAAGCGCCGAGCCGCTCAAAAAGGCGAAGAAGCCCGCCTACCGGCTTCTGGTGGACTTCGGTGAGGAGTTCGGGATCAGGCGCTCAAGCGCGCAGATCACCGAATGCTACCGTCCCGAGGAGCTCGTCGGCAGGCAGGTGCTCGGCGTGGTGAACTTCCCGCCCCGGCTGGTGGCGGGCTTCTCCTCGGAGGTGCTGGTGCTTGGGGTGTACGCCGCGCAGGGCGTCGTGCTGATTCAGCCCCAGCAGCCGGTCCGGAAGGGCGACAGACTGGGATGATCCATTTCGGCGGAACGCGAAACACAAGGCGGCCTGGCGGCGAAACGCGCGGAACCCTGCGTTTGCGTAAGCGGCTTGCCCTTCTCTGCGGCGTCCTTTTGCTGTGCGGATGCGCCGCGCCGACGACGCGGAAATTGTCCGCGCGCACGGCAGCCGCGCCGACGTCTTCGCCTACTATTTCCACGTCCCCTTCGCCGACGTCCGCGTCGACGCCTTCTCCGTCCCCCTCGCCGACGCCTGAGCCGACACCTTCGCCGTCCTCCTCACCGACGCCCGAGCCGACGTCTGATTCGACGTCCGGTCCGCCGGCGGGATATACGCTCGTATTCGCCGAGGAGTTCGACGCGAACGGAAAACCCGACGAGAGCGTCTGGACCTTCGATCTCGGGCCATGGCCGTATAACGAAGAGCTTGAATGCTACACGGCGGACAACGCGTTCGTCGAAAACGGCGCGCTGGTGATTGAAGCGCGCGCCGAGGAGACGGAGGGATGCGCCTACACCTCCGCGCGCCTGAATACCAAGGGCAAGCTCGACTTTACCTACGGCTATCTGGAGGTGCGTGCGGCGCTGCCCGTCGGCCGCGGCACCTGGTCCGCTATCTGGCTGCTGCCGACGGGCAGCGCATACGGCGGGTACCTGGAATCCGGGGAGATCGATATCGCCGAGCGGGTCGGTTTCGACGCTAAGCGGGTCTATTCCACGCTGCATACCGAGCGGAACAACTCGACGCTGAACAACGCCATCACCGAATCCGCCCGCCTGAGCCGCAAAGACGACGGGTTTCATATCTACGCGCTGCTCTGGGAGGAGAACGCGATTCGCATCTATCTGGACGGAGTGCAGGTGCTCTGCTATGCGCGTCCGGAGAACGCCGCGAGCGACGAATGGCCGTTTGACCTGCCGTTTCACGTTCTGCTCAACGTGGCCGTCGGCGGCACGTGGGGCGGCGTGAAGGGCGTGGACGACGATGCGTTCCCGCAGCGCATGCTCGTGGATTACGTGCGTCTTTACGCTCCGCCCGGCTGACCGCCGTCTTCCTCTCCGGCAATTCCGCCGCATTGTAGCCCAGGCCACCGAATGGTTCCCGTGTGCCGGGCTGCGCTTGCATCGGATTTCCGAAGCGTGTATTATAACATTGTAATTCAAAAAAAGGAGCGCCGTATGCCGGAAACGTTCTGATTCCAATTGGATAAGCGGTTGCTGTGCCCAAAGCTGACTTTGGGTTTCTTCGGTAACCGCGACTTGGAATCAGACGGTATCGGCACAGGGCGCATTCCGCCCGCGGAAGGATATCTTCTGCGGGTCTTTTTGCGTTTGGATTTTTTTCGGAGAATCCGATCCGTCCGCACCGATTCCGGTCGCGGCGGGACGATTTTTCGGAAAGGATCCCTATGGAAACCATCCATTGGACGCTCGCGGCGGACGCTCCGCCGCTGCTGATCAGAAAATGCCCGAAATGCGGGAACGAACGCTACGAAACCGGCGGCCGCTTCCGCGTCAACGCAAACGGCAGGCGGCTCGACGTGTGGCTGGTCTATCGCTGCACCGCCTGCAGAAATACGTGGAACCTGTCCGTCTGCGAACGCGTGGACCGAAAAAGCATCGACAGCGCGCGGTACGACGCCTTCCAGTTAAACGACGCTCTTCTGGTCCGCCGGCTCGGATTCGATAGCGCATTTCTCGGCCGGAACCGCGCCATCCTGGACGCGGACTCCCTGCGCTGGCGCGCGGAGGGTCCGGACGTGCCGGAGGGACGGGCCGCGCGCGTCGTGGTCTCGTGCCCGTTTGAACTGCCGCTCCCCGTCGGCCGGGTGATCGCCGAAACGCTCGGCGTCTCGGTCTCCCGGCTGAAAAAACTCTCGGAGCGCGGCATGCTCTCGTTCGACGGAGACCTGAAAAAACGCAGAGCCTCGCGCGGCTTTGCGTTTGAACTGCGGGAGGGCTGGTCCCGCGGCGGCTGAGCCCGCGCGCGGGCCGATGCGGCAAAACGAAATCCGTCAGATCCGCCACCGCTGCAGGAACACCTGCGTGCTCGCTTCGCGCGGCGCGCGCAGCACCTCGCCGGCGCCGCCGGTCTCCGCCACCCTTCCTTCGGACAGCGCCACGACATCCGTCGCCAGCCGCAGCGCCTGGCCGGGTTCGTGGGAGGAAAACACCAGCATGCAGCCGTTCTCCGAAACGTAGTCCGTCAGCGCGCGTTCGATCCGTTCGTTCGCGCGGATATCCACCGAAGCGGTGGGTTCGTCGAGCAGAAGGAGCCGCCGCGGCCGCGCGATGAGGCGCGCCAGCGCCATGCGCTGCTGCTCGCCGCCGGAAAGGCGGCTCCCGCGCGCGGACGAAAGCGAAGTCAGGCCCACGCGCTCCAGCGCGTCCAGCGCGCGCTCCCGTGCTTCCTTCCCGCCGCCGAGCGAAAGCATGACGTTCTGCAGCACGCTCAGGTCGTACGCGTACGGCTTCTGCGGCAGATACCCCACCTCGCCGGCGGGAATGCCGCGGATTGCGGCCGCCCCTTCGTCTGGCACGAGCACGCCGGCCAGAATGCGCAGCAGCGTGCTCTTGCCGCTCCCGTTCGGGCCGATGAGCGCATACCGCCGGTCCGTTTCCAGCGTCAGCTTCGGAACGTCGAGCACGAGGCGCTTTCCGTAAAATTTTTTCAGCCCCGCGATCTCGATCATGCCGGGCTCCTTTGCAGAAGGTGCGCCAGCACGTTGACGACCAGCGAGATGGCCAGCAGCAGAATACCCAGCGCGAGACCGAGCGTAAAATCGCCGCGGTTTGTGTACATCATGATCGCCGTAGTCATCACGTTTGTCTTGTATGCGATCGCGCCGCCCACCATGGCCACCGCGCCGACTTCGGCCATCGCGCGCCCGAATGCGAACAGATAGGTCGAAACGACCTGATACTTGCTTTCGTTGAGCGTAAGAAGAAACGTCCTCCCGCGCGAAAGCCGCAGGCCACGCGCGGTTTCCCGGATCGGGCCCACCACGCCGGAAAGATATGTTTCCATGCTGCCGGTCACGATGGGGGTCAGCAGGATCACCTGCGCCACGATCATGCCTTCCACCGTAAAGAGGAGCTTCAGGTGCCGCAGCGGGCCCACGCCGGAAAAGAGCATGTAACAGATCAGCCCGCATACGACCGGCGGCAGGCCCATGAGCGTGCGGTTGATCACGATGAGCGCCTTCCTGCCCGGAAAGCGGGCAGACGCATACAGCACCCCGAGCGGCGCTCCGAGAAGGAGCGCCGCTACGGAGCTGGTCAGCGTCATGCGCAGGGTAACGGAAACGATATCCTTCAGTTCCGCACTGCCGGAAAGCAGAAGGTCGATCGCGAGCTGGAGCGCGGTCCTCATACGCTACCAGATCGCGCCGCCGTTTGCGCGGAACGTCAGAAACGTCGCCTTATCCGAGAGGATGTACGCGTTCATCTCGTTGGCCATCGTCAGGCAGACGCCCATTCCGGCGTTGGAGTACGTATACCAGTCGGTATAATTCTTCACGCTGTCGGCCTCGGTCGTGATGCCGAGTCCCGCGGGCCAGAGCGACACCTCTTTTGTGTGGGTACCGCTCAGATCGCCCCTTGAGATGAACCGGTACTTGCCGTCGGCAATGAGCCGGAACGCATCCTTCACGCTCCCGGCGCCGGCGCACCCGGCCGGGTCGTCCTTGGGTCCGACAAGAACGAAGTAATTGTACATGAACGTCAGGCGCTCCGCATCGTATCCTTCGAGCACCTTGGCAAACCCGCCCGCGACGAAGTCCTCCTCCTGCGTCTTGCTGTGCACAAGAATGAGATCCGCGTTGCCCATCTTCGCCGCCGCGATCGCCTTGCCGGTGCCGGCGGACGCGACCTCCACGGTGTAGCCGTACTCCTGTTCAAAGACCGGCAGCAGGGACCCGAGCAGCCCGCTGTCGTTGACGGAGGTGGTCGTGCTCAGGCGGATGGTCCCGGTTTCGCCGGTCGCCTGCGGAATCTCCGCGGAGGAAACCGGTCGGTCCTCCCTGAGGTAGAAAAGGTTCTCGCCGTACGCCTCCACGCCGAAATTGGCGATGAGATTCGCCGCTTCGTCGCCGAGCATCCAGTCGACGAGCGCCTTGGCGCCGACGGTGTTGATCGCCACGTCGGAAACGGCGTTTCCGTCCGCGTCGACGAACGGCGCGGCCTCGTTGACCGCGAGAAGCGAATAGTTGTTGATCATGGCGTCATCCTGCTCCAGCAGAATGGCGATGTTGAGCGCGTCCTCCGGTTCGGTCGCTTCGGCCGGGGCCGGTTCGGCGGTCGCCTCGACGGCGGGCGCCTGGGTCGGGGTGGGCTCCGCTGCGGGTTCGGCTTCCCTCGACGCGCAGCCGAACACGTTCATCAGCATCAGCAGCGCAAGCAGAATCAACAGGGTTTTCTTCATGTTCCAGGGTATCTCCTTTCTCATTATAAAAACCCCTTCGCCCGCGCAGACGCAGCCGGTACGCTCGCCTGATCTCCTTTGCGAACACGGCAGGCGCGAGCGTTGCCGTTCGCACCCATTGGCTTGCTTGGCCGGATCGGTCAGGCAGGCTCGGAGATTTTCCCCAGGTGAATTCGCGTCGGAACCGCCGACGCATATGCTGTTTTTTAACGAACGCGCAAACCCCGCCTGCGCATCCGCTTCCAACGTTTCTTCGCCCCGTCCGGCGATCCGCTGAACGGAACGCCGCCGCATTCATCCCCGGGGAAACCGAAGCTGCCGAATCGGCGCATCGCACCCCGGCATGCCCGCGGAGGCCCCCGTACAGACGATATCCTTTCCTTCGCAACTCGCCCTGATTCACCGCAGCCCGGCCCGCACCTGCGGAAGGTTCCGCGGGATCCGATTATGCCGGCCGCCTTTGGGCGGTCCCGTTCAGAATCACGGCAACTCCAGCGCCTCCGGTTTCGCTGCGATCGGCTTTCCCGGCACGTCGTGCCGATTGCCATACGTTTGTATGATTATACCACACTTCGCTTATGAAAAAACAGGGAAAGACAGTCTCTTTTATTCTCCCTACCGTCGATGTGTTTCGCTTGAATCATCGCCGCATTTTTACAAATCCGTCGCGGTTTTGTGTTATAATAGGCGGGAAAGCAGCTCACCATACGTAACGGAACGCCAGCACCAATCCGATCGAATCCGAGGTTTTTTCACATGCCGAAACTGCCGGACAGCACAACGAAGACAAGCGCACTGTTTCGCAATCTTTTCCAGACGCCCAATTTGAAACAGTTCATCGAAAACAACGAGGACGCTATGCAGGTACCCGCGCTCCACGAATATCTGACCGCGCTCTGTGCGGAAAAAAGCGTCAAAAAGGAGGACGTGATCCGGCGCGCATGCATCGAACGCACCTATGGGCACCAGTTGTTCAACGGCACGCGCAATCCCTCGCGCGATAAGGTGCTGCAGCTTGCCGTCGGGTTCGGCCTGAACGTGGACGAAACGCAGAAGCTGCTGCAGACCGCCGGCAAAAGCATTCTTTACCCCAAGCTCAAGCGGGACGCCGCGCTGATCTACTGTATTACGCACCGGTTTGAAATGATCGAAACGCAGTCCATGCTCCAGGAGCTTTCGCTCAGAATGCTGGGGGACGGCTGATGATGAACCGTTCCGCCGTCAGCGATTTTTTAAGCGGATTCGACGAGACGTACTATCCCAAGGCCTTTACGGAGAAGTACGAACTGCTCGAATGCCTTTCCTCCGGTCAGGCGGGCGAAACGCTGCTCGTTCGCGACGTGTTCCATAACTGCTTCATCGCAAAATGCTATACCGAATCGTCGCTTCTTTCCCGCTCGACGGAAACCGAGCTGCTCGCGTCGCTGCATCACGAGGGGCTGCCCGCGTTCGTGGAGGAGTTCCGAAGCGAGAGCATGGTCTGCGTCGTGCGGCGGTATGCAAACGGGGTGCCGCTCAACCGGCTCCAAACGCGGCCGACCGAGCGGCAGACCGTGTCCATCGGATTGCAGCTCTGCGGTATCCTCGGCTATCTGCACCGCCGGACGCCGCCCGTCATCCACCGGGACATCAAGCCGCAGAACGTCATCCTCGGCGAGGACGGAACCGTAACGCTGATCGACTTCGGCATCTCCCGCCGCTACGACGCGTCCGCACGCACGGACACGGTGTTTTTCGGCACGCAGGAGTTCGCGCCGCCGGAGCAGTACGGGTTCGCGCAGACCGACTGCCGGGCCGACATCTATTCGCTTGGTGTTCTGCTTGGATGGCTTTTGACGGGCAGGACGCGGGACTTTCCCATCCGAAACCGGCGGCTGCGCCGGATCGTTCGGAAGTGCACCGCGTTCGACCCGCAGAACCGGTACCGCGACGCGGACAGCGTCCGCCGCGCGCTCGAAAACGCGGACGGACGCCGGCTCCGGCGCGCGGCAAAAGCGACCTGCGCGGCGGCGGCGCTGGCGCTTGCGCTGACGGCTGGATTCGCCGCAGGCCGGTTCACCGATTTCCGCCCCGCTCTGTTCTATCCGGGCGGCGGCACGGTGTCGTTTGCAGACCCGCTCATCGAGCAGGCGGTGCGGCTGCAGCTTGATAAGGCTTCGGGCGATCCCGTCCGGCGTGAGGAACTCGAGCAGGTCCGCGAGCTGTACGTCTACCGCGGACAGGCCACGAAAACGTGGGACGAGTACAACACGCTCCGCGAAGCGATAGACGCCGGTTCCGGCGAAACGGAATCCCTGGCCGTCTCCACGCTGGACGATCTGGCGGAGCTGAAGAACCTGCGCAAGCTGAGCGTCGGGTACGGAAGTTTCACCGATCTCTCCGCCGTGGCGGAGCTGACCGGCCTGCGCATGCTCGAGTTCTACGACTGCCCGTTCGAGGACATCTCGGCCGTGGAAGCCCTTCCCGATCTTCAGCACTTTTCCCTGAACGGCTGCGGCGAGGTAACGGACCTCTCCCCGCTTGCCGGCTGCGTGAATATCGACGAACTGGTGCTTTCCGGCTGCGACGCGAACGATTATTCGTTTCTTGCGCAGATGGGAGATTTTGCATATCTGCAGCTGCCGGGCGTGGAGCTTTCCCGCTGCCTGCCGTATCTTGCGGGAAAGACCATCCGCCAACTGCGGCTTGGATATGTTCCGCTTTCCTCGATGGACGATCTCGCTCAGATCGACGGGCTGATCGACCTGATGCTGGTGCAGATGCAGCCCGCTTCGCTCGCGGGAATCGAACGCCTGACGGACCTGACGCGGCTCACACTGACGGATATGCCCGGGCTCGATCTGACGCCGCTTCTGTCGCTGCCGAATCTTATGAGCGTTACGCTCAGCGAGGATATGCGCGGCGCGGCCGGGGCGCTCGCGGAAAACGAGCTGGAGATCACCTATCAGTAATACGGAATATAAGTGGAATCGATGCAGGAAAAAAGCACGCCCCCGGCGTGCTTTCCGCTTGTCAAAATAAGTTGTCTTGCAGGGGATTACCCCTGCACCCCACCCAAGGGACACGTCCCTTGGGAATCCCTGCCCCCGCAAGCGCCCATTCTGGGGCGCTTGCGGGGGCAGGGTTCTTAGGGCCGTTACGGCCCTGAGCGGTGGTTTGGAGGCGGAGCCCTCCAAGTGCCCGCTTTGCCGCGTCTGCTCCTTCTCATAACCCCGTCTGCCGAAACTGCGGCGGATCAGAGCGTGATCTCCTGCGGTTCCGCGCCCTCGGGAACGGGATGCGCCCGCAGGAACCGTTCGGTCTGTTCGACGGAGCGGCCGATGTGCCGCCCGGGTTCGAGCTCTGCGGCGATTTCGTCGCGGCCGAGCGGAAACGCGGGGTCTCCGGCCAGCCGTTCGGCAAGGTCGCAGGGTCCGCCTGCGGCCATGCGCTCCCGCGCGGCGAGCGAGTGGACGCGGATGCGCTCGTGCATCGCCTGGCGGTCGCCGCCCTTTTTGGCGGCCGCCATGAGCAGGTTCTCCGTGGCCAGAAACGGCAGCGCGTCGGCAAGCATGCGCTCGTTCGCCTTTTCGTGCACGATCAGCCCGCCGGACACGTTCGCCATGAGCCGAAGGACCGCGTCGGTGGCAAGGAACGTCTCCGGCAGCGCGATGCGGCGGTTCGCGGAATCGTCGAGCGTGCGTTCGAGCCACTGCGCGCCGGCCGTCAGCGGCGCGTTGAGCGCGGCGGTCATCACGTAACGCGAAAGCGAGCAGATGCGTTCGCACCGCATGGGGTTCTGCTTGTAGGCCATCGCGGAGGAACCGATCTGCCCCGATTCAAACGGTTCGGAGAGCAACCCGTCGTGCTGCAGCAGGCGGATATCGTCCCCGAAGCGATAGGCGCTCTGCGCAACGGACGAGAGCGCGGAGAGAATCCGGCTGTCGAGCTTGCGCGGGTAGGTCTGTCCGGTGACTTCGTATCGTTCCGCAAAGCCGAAATCGGCCGCGATGCGGCGGTTCATCTCGTCGATTTTCGCCGTGTCGCCGTCGAAGAGCGCGAGAAAACTCGCCTCGGTGCCGGTCGCGCCGCGGCAGCCCAGGAAACGGATCGCGCGCCGCGCGTCGTCGATCTCCTCGAGATCGAGCAACAGGTCCTGCATCCACAGGCACGCGCGCCGGCCCACGGTGACGGGCTGCGCGGGCTGAAAGTGCGTGTAGCCCAGCGTCGGGACCGCCTTTGTCCGCTCGGCGAACGCGGCCAGCCGCCGCAGAACGGCCTGCACGCCCGAGCGAACGCCGTCCAGCGCGTCGCGCAGCAGGATCAGGTCGGCGTTGTCGGTGACAAAGCAGCTCGTCGCGCCGAGGTGGATCACGCCCGCCGCCTTCGGGCAGACGAGCCCGTAGGCGTAGACGTGCGCCATCACGTCGTGGCGCACCACCCGTTCGCGCGCGGCGACCGCGTCGTAGTCGATATCCGACACGTGCGCCTCCAGTTCGGCGACCTGCTCCTCCGAAACGGGAAGACCGAGCGCGTGCTCCGCCCTCGCCAGACTGACCCAGAGCTTCCGCCAGGTCGTATAGCGCGTATCCGGCGAAAACAGTTTCTGCATCGCGTCGGATGCATAGCGGCTGCAGAGCGGGCTTTCATACCTCTCATGCATGGCCGCTCACCTGCGGATGATCGCGTCGCGCGCCGCGCCGACGGAGATGTTCCGGATCGGGCAGCGGATGCCCGCTTCGATGAAATTGATATAGTCCTGCGCGGCCTTCGGCAGCTCGCCGAAGCTCCGGCAGCCCGTGATGTCGCACTTCCAGCCCGGCATGCTCGTAAACACGGGCTTTGCCTTGGCGATCACGGCCGGGAACGGGAACTCGTCAATGCGCTTCCCGTCGAGTTCATACTGCACGCACACCGGGATCTCGTCCATATAGGAAAGTACGTCGATCTTGGTCAGCGCGGCCTCGGTCGCGCCCTGCATGGTCACGCCGTAGCGCGTGGCGACGATGTCCATGGGGCCGACGCGCCGCGGCCGGCCGGTCGCCGCGCCGTACTCCGCGCCCGCCTCGCGCAGCGTGTCCGCATCCTTGCCGAACCACTCCGCCGTGAACGGCCCTTCGCCGACGCACGTCGAGTACGCCTTGACCACGCCGATCACGCGGTCGATCTTCGCGCCCGGCATGCCCGCGCCGATGGGCGCGTAGGCCGCGAGCGGCGCGGAGCTGGACGTATACGGGAAGATGCCGAAGTCCACGTCCCGCAGCACGCCGAGCTGCGCCTCAAAGAGGATGTTCTTTTTCCCGTCCGCCTCGCGCAGAAATCTGCCGGTGTCGTGGATATAGGGCTTGAGCGGTTCGCCGTACGCGCGGAGCCAGTCCATGAGCTCGCCGAACGTATAGGCCTTTCCGCCGTAGACGTTTTTCAGCGTGAGGTTCTTCCACTCCACAATGCCCGCGAGCCGCTTTTCGAGATAGTCGGGATAGAACAGTTCGCCGAGCATGATGGTCTTTTTCATATACTTGTCGCCGTAGACGGGCGCGATGCCGCGCTTCGTGGAGCCGAATTTCGCATCCCGCAGCCGTGCCTCCTCGAGGACGTCCTGATCGCGGTGGTAGGGAAACACGATCGGCGCGCGGTCGCTGACCATAAGGTTCTCCGGCGAGATCGCTATGCCCGCGGCGCGGAGGTTTTCCATCTCCTCGAGAAGCTTTTCCGGATCGACGACCGTGCCGTTGCCAAGAACATTGACCACGCCCTTTCGGAAGATGCCGGACGGCAGCAGGTGCAGCGCGAATTTTCCGTACTCGTTGACCACGGTGTGCCCCGCGTTGTTGCCGCCCTGGTACCGCACGACAACGTCGTAATCGGCCGCGATCAGATCGACCATGCGGCCCTTTCCTTCGTCCCCCCAGTTGATGCCTACGATTGCACAGTTCGCCATAGCAATGCTCCTTTCCATACGGTAAGAATCCGCGGCTTTTTATCGTTTCCCGCCGGCGCGTGCGGCGGGCGGTTACGCGTCCGTCCGGTCCGTCCGGGCGTACAGGTCCGTCCCGGCAAGATCGAACGCCACGATCGCGGGAAAGCCGGAAACGGTCAGCCGGTACACCGCTTCCGAACCAAGATCGGCAAACGCGACGAGCTCGCACTTCGTCACGCGGGAGGCGAGCAGCATGCCCGCGCCGCCGGTCGCCGCGAGATACACCGCGCGGCCGCGCAACGCGTCGCATACGGCTTTCGACCGTTCTCCCTTGCCGACAAACAGCGTTACGCCGTAGTCCACAAGCGCGGGCGTAAAGACGTCCATGCGCATCGACGTCGTCGGGCCGCACGGGCCGATGATCTCGCCCGGCGCAGCGGGACACGGACCCACATAATAGATACAGCCGCCCTTTGGGACCGGCAGCGGCTCGCCCGCAGCAAGCAGACGCGAAAAACGCGCGTGCGCCGCGTCGCGCGCGGTGTAGAGCACGCCGGACAATCGTACGACGTCCCCGGCGCGCAGCGACCGCAACGCGTCCAGGGAAGCGGGCAGAGAAAGCGTTCGTTCTTCCATCGTCAAAGCACCTCGCCGGCGCGGCGACACGCGTGGCACTGCAAACTGACCGCCACGGGCAGCCCCGCAATATGCGTCGGCTCCGCACCCGCATGGACGGCCAGCGCCGTCGTGCGTCCGCCGAGCCCCATGGGGCCGATCCCGCTCGCGTTGATGCGCGTCAGCGCCGCGCGTTCGACCGCGGCGAGCGTTTCGTCCTCCGCGGGCGCGCCGACCGGACGCAGAAGCTGCCGCTTGGCCAGCAGCATGGCGGAATCCGCCGTGCCGCCGATCCCCGCGCCCACGACGAACGGCGGACAGGCGGAGGCGCCCGCCTCCACCGCGGCGGAAACGATGCTCCGGATCACGCCTTCCTCGCCCTCCGCGGGCGTAAGCATAAACAGTCTAGACTGATTCTCGCTTCCGAATCCCTTGGGCAGTACGCTGACATGCAGCCGGTCGCCCGGAACGTACCGAACATGCAGCACGGCCGGCGTATTGTCGCCCGTATTGACGCGCGAAAGCGGCGAAAGAATGGATTTTCTCAGGTATCCCTCCGTATAGGCGCGGCGCACGCCCGCGTTGACGGCAGCCTCCACGTCGCCCTGTAAAAACAGCTCCCGTCCGACGTCCAAAAATACAAGAACAAGCCCGGTGTCCTGGCAGACCGGTCTCCTGCGTTCGCGCGCAAGGCGCTGGTTCTCGATGAGCTGGTCCAGAACGGATGCCGCCGCGCTGCCGGGAACCTCGGCTTTTTTGGCCGCTTCAAGCGCGGCGAGAACGTCCGCGGGCAGCTCGCAGCAGGCCGCAAGGCACAGCCTGCGCACCGACTCCTCAACGGCGGAAACCGTCAAAATCCGCACCCGGACGCGCCTCCTCCCGAAATTTGCATCATTATGCACCGAAAGCAGTATTATGACACATCCTGCGCGATTTTTCAATATTTTCGGGCGCAAACAAAGCGAATCTCCGCATTTTTTTGCCGTGCCGGACGAAAAAGGCACACTTTGGGGGAACCGCGCCCCCCTGTCGTTGAAAGCGTCCGGCCGAATCGTTATAATAGAACCGTACGATCGCTTTTTTATTCCGCCGCCCGTTCGCGGCTCTCGCGACCTCGTTTCAATCTGCAGACATAGGAGAAAAAACATGATTCGTTTCGGAACCGGCGGCTGGCGCGCAGAAATCGGAAAAGACTTCTACATGGACAACATCCGGCTCGTGGCGCAGGCCCTTGCCAACACGCTTCTTGCCGACGGCAAGACCGACCGGCCCGTGGTGATCGGCTACGATCGGCGGTTTCTCTCCGCGGAGGCCGCCACCTGGATGGCCGAGGTACTCGCGGGAAACGGGATCCGGATCTGGTTCATGCACCGCAGCGTGCCCACTCCGCTTGTCATGTATCTGGTCAAGCGCTGCGGCCTGCACCGCGGCGTGGAGATCACCGCGTCGCACAACCCGAGCAATTACAACGGGATCAAGATCATCGTTGAGGAGGGACGCGACGCGCCCGTGGAGGTCACCGAACGGCTGGAGCGCGAGATCGGGAAACTGAGCGGCGCGGTTTCCGTGCCGCTCAAACAGGCCGTGGACGACGGCCTCGTGATCTATCTGAAGAACCCGTTCAACGACTTTATCGACGATATCCTCGCGATGATGGACGTCGCCGCCATCCGCGAGCGCGGGCCGCGCATCCTGTTCGACTCGATGCACGGCTCTTCCACATACCCGCTCACGGTGATCCTGAACACCGCGCGCTGCACGGTGGACCAGATCCACGGCGACAAGGACGCATACTTCGGCGGCATGATGCCCGCGCCCACCGAGGACACGATGGGCGAGCTGCGCAACCGCGTCGTCTACGGCGGGTACGATCTCGGCATCGCGGTCGACGGCGACGGCGACCGGCTCGGCGTGATCGACGGAACCGGCCAGTACATCAGCGCCAACGCGATCCTCGTGCTGCTCTACACCTACCTGCACGAGTACCGTGGTTGGAAGGGCCCCGTCGTACGGAACCTCTCCACCACACACCTGCTGGACCGGGTGGCGGAGTCGTTCGGGGAACGGTGCTATGAGGTGCCCGTGGGCTTTAAGTACATCTCCGCCAAGATCGACGAGGTGGACGCCGTGCTCGGCGGCGAATCGTCCGGCGGGCTCACCGTGCGCGGGCATATCCACGGCAAGGACAGCGTGTATTCCTCGGCGCTGTTCGTGGAGATGATCTGCCGAACGGGAAAGCATCCGAGCGAGATGATGCGCGAGATTACGGAAAAATTCGGCGCGTACGTGATGAAGGAGAGCAACATCGCCTTTGCCGCGGCGGACAAGCAGGATCTGACGAAGCGGATCCTGAAGGACAAGGCGCTGCCGGATTTCGGCGTCTCGCCGGAGCGGGTGAGCTACCTCGACGGATGCAAGGTGTACTTCCCGGACGATTCCTTCGTCGTCTGCCGCTTCAGCGGAACGGAGCCGCTGCTCCGCATCTTTGCCGAGGCGCACACGGCGGAGCGCGCGCTTTCCTACATTGCAGCCTGGAAAAGCCTGCTCGGCCTGTAGCGTTTCCTCCGCGGGATCGACCCTGTACCGTTCAAAAGCTCTGTATAAAAGACAGGCCGCCCGTTCCCGGCGGGCGGCCTCAGCCTGTCAAAAAATTCTTTTGCAGGGGTTTCACCCCCGCACCCCACCCAAGGGACACGTCCCTTGGGAATCCCTGGCCCCGTAGGCGCCCTACTCTGGGGCGCTTGCGGAGATGGGTTCTTGGGGCCGTTACGGTCCTAAGCGGTAGTTTGGAGGCAGCGCCTCCAACGTACCCCCCTTTATCGACAAACCGAGGCCTCCCGTCGGAGACGGGCGGCCCGCTATATTTCCGTATCTGCTTGGCTCAGCCGCCGCAGCGAACCGGCACGCCCTGCGCGCGCAGCGCGCGCCGCAGCGCGTCCGCATCCTCGTTGAACACGAAGCCCTGCATGCCGACAAAGCAGGCGCCCTCCACGTTCTGCGGCGTGTCGTCGATAAAGAAGCACTCCTCCGCCTTCAGGCCGAACGTATCGCAGAACAGCCGGTAGAATTCGGGCTGCGGCTTGACGAGTCCGACGTCGGCGGAGATCAGCGTGCCGTCGAAGAAACGCGAGGCGGGGATGCTCTGCCAGTACTCGTGCTGGCGCAGACTCGCGTTGGACAGCAGGTAGATGCCGCGGCCCATGCCTTTGAGCTCTTCGATAAGCTCGTAAACGCCCTTGATCGGCAGGATCGGCTTTTCCCACATGGTCACGAGCCTCTCCGCCGCACCGTACAGCCGCTCAGGAATTCGCCTGAAGATCCGCTCCAGCGCCTCCGGTTCGGTGATCGATCCGCGGTCCATCCGCGCCCACTCCAGCGAGCGGAACACCTCGTTCATAAGGATCCCTTCGTCCCTTGGGTCCACACCGAGACGGCGGATGAAGAACTCCCGGTCGAACCGGGTCAGCACGCCGCCCATGTCGAAAACGATACTGTGAATCATCAAACGATTTTTACCTTCCCCTTTGTAAGCCGGAATACGATCAGCAGTGAAATAATCGTAGTTACGGTCAGAATCGTGGCGAGCGCCGCCGCCGTGCCGTCGCTCATGCGCGTGACCTCCTGATAGATCGCCACGGCGATGGTCGAGGTCCTTCCGCTGTAGAGCATGATGGAGCTGGACAGCTCGTTGATGCACGTAATCCAGCTCAGCACCGCGCCGGACATGATGCCCGGCAGCATCATGCGCGCCGTCACGGTGAAGAAGGTCTTCACGGGCGAAACACCGAGGTTGATGGACGCTTCCTCAACGAAGGGGTCCATCTGATAGAGGAACGCGCTGCCGGAGCGCACCGTGTAGGGGATTTTGCGGATCACGTAGGAGATGATCATGATCGCCGCCGTGCCGACGAGGATGATGGGCTTCCTGTTGAACGCCACGATCAGGCCGATGCCCAGCACGGAACCGGGAATCACGTAGGGGAACATGATGAGCATGTCGATCAGCGAGGCGACCTTGCCCTTTTTGCGCACAAGGATATAGGACGCCAAGATCCCGATTATGACGATGAATATGATGGCCACGATGGAAAACACATAGGTATTCGTGATATTCGTCGATAGGCGCTTCATCATAGCCTGATAGTTGCTCAGGTTGATTCCCTGGACCACGCCGGAGAAACTCCGCTCCACAAACGACTGGCAGACCACCACGATCTGCGGAAGGAACGCGAAGAACGTGATCACATACACCGGCAGCGACGCAAGAAAGCGCTTCCCGCCTTTGAGCTGAACCTCCTGCGGCGGACGCATCGAGCTCATCATGTAGTTCTTGCGGTCCACGACGAGCTTCTGGAACGTGAGCACCAGCAGCGAGCAGAAGACAATCACGACCGACAGCGCCGAGGCCATGTTCGGGTTGACGGCGCTTTCGGACATGTACTCGTTGTACACGAGCACCGGCAGCACCGTATACCCTTCGCCGAGCAGCATCGGCGTGCCGAAGTCCGCCAGCGACGTCATGAACACCATGATGCAGCCGGCCAGAATGGACGGCAGAATCACGGGCAGCGTAACCGTCCAGATGCGGCGGAGCTTATTCATGCCGAGGTTCTCCGCCGCTTCCTCGAGCGAGCTGTCGATGCTGTTCATCGCACCGGACGTATACAGGTAGATATACGGGAAGAGATGCAGCATGAACACGAAGATGATGCCGTTTCGGCCGTATATGGTCGGCGCGGTCGCGCCGATCAGATTAAACAGCCGCGCGACCAGGCCGTTGCGCCCGAGCAGAATGATCCACGAGTACGCGCCGATGAACGGCGGACTCATCAGCGACATGATGATAAAAATATGCAGGATCCGCTTTCCGGCGATGTTGTACCGCGTCATCAGATACGCGATCGGCACGCCGATGGCCGTTGTGAGCAGCACCGTGAAAACGCATACGATCATAGAGTGGATCAGCGTCGAATAGTAATAGGGCTTTGTAAAGAACCGGACGAAGTTATAGAGCGTGATGCCCTCCACCTTGGTGGAGAACACGCTCTTTGTCAGGATCGTGTAGAACGGGTATACGATGAATACGCACAGCGCGAGCACCAGCGTAATCTTCGTCACGAACCAGAAATCCGGTTTGAACGCCTGGCTTCTGCGTCGCTTCACCGCGAAAGCACCTCCCCGCTCTCCGATTCGTAGAGGTTGACCCTGAGCGGATCGAAACTGATATGCACGCTCTCGCCCACGGCATGCACGCCGTGCGTGTCCTTCGTATATTCGTTCAGGATCAGGTCCTGTCCGTCGTCAAGCCGCACCTCGTACTCGACGAAATCCCCGAGGAACGTGGCGAAAAGGATCTTCCCCGGCATGCCCTCCTTCGTAAAGAACAGTTGCTCCGGCCGTGCGGAGAGCAGGCCCTTCCCGCTGAACGGATGGGCGAGCGGGATGCGCACCTCGAGCTCGTCCTTGATGGTCACCTTCGCATTTTCAGGATCGCCCGAAACGTTGCAGTCCAGGAAGTTGCTTACGCCGATAAATCCCGCAACGAACGGATTCTGCGGTTTGGCGTAGATCTCGTCCGGCGCGCCGGTCTGCATGATCCGCCCCTCCCGCATCACGGCGATGCGGTCGGAGATGGCCAGCGCCTCCTCCTGATCGTGCGTAACATAGATCGTGGTGATCCCAAGCCGCCGCTGCAGTTTCTTGATCACGGAGCGCATCTGCACGCGGAGCTTCGCGTCCAGGTTGGAGAGCGGCTCATCCATGAGCAGCACGCTCGGTTCGATGACGAACGCGCGGGCAAGCGCGACGCGCTGCTGCTGGCCGCCGGAGAGCTCGTTCGGCTTGCGTTTGGCCAGATGGGCGATCTGCACGAGCTCCAGCGCCTCGGTAACGCGCTCCTTGATTTTCGCTCGGGGAACGTTGCGCGCCTTGAGGCCGTAAGCGACGTTCTCCTCCACGCTCAGGTGCGGAAAGATCGCGTAATTCTGAAACACCATGCCGATATCGCGCTTATGCGCGGGCACGTCGTTGATCCGTTTCTCGCCGAAGTAGAAATCCCCGCCCTCGATGGAATTAAACCCGGCGATCATACGAAGCAGGGTAGTCTTGCCGCAGCCGGACGGGCCGAGGAGCGTAAAGAACTCGCCCTCGTGAATATCCAGCGAAATTCCGTTGAGCGCCGTGAAATCGCCGTACCGTTTCACCGCATCCCTGATGATAACCTCGTTGCTCATGTTATTCCTCCCAACTCGAATATGCCGCATACCGGATACGACTCAAAACAACGGCCGCCCGTTCGGCCGCTGTTTTCAGCGGTATCCGGAACCTAAAGTTACAAACAAGGGGACATTCGCAGGGAATGTCCCCCCTCGCCGTGCAAATTCAAGCTCAGCCGACGGTCAGGTCGTTCCACTTCTCAACAATGGATTCCTTGTTGTTGGCGGCATAATCGAAATCATAGTCGCCAAGATCAAGATCCGTCAGAGCGGGAAGGCCCTCCGGCGTCACGTCGCTGCGGACCGGGCGGCGCGCCCAGTCGGTGTTCTGCGCAACCTGGCAGTCATAGCTGGTCACAAAGTCGATGAACAGCTTCGCGTTCTCCTCGTTCGGGCAGCCCTTGATGAGCGCCACGCCGTCCGGGACGGCCGAGTCGGACGCCGGATAGACGTAGCCGATGTCGGGGTTGTCGCTGTAGAGGACGGCCGATTTCTCGATCGTCACGCCGAGCGCATACTCGCCGGAAGCAACCAGCTTATGGCAGTTGCCGGAGGATTCCTGGATCTTTCCGTCGAGGTTTGCGATGAACTGTTCAACGAGCGCCCAGCCTTCCTCGATCGTTGGCTGGCTGAAGAGCATGGTGCACAGCTGCGTGTACGCCGATCCGGACTTCGCCGGGGAAGCATAGGCGATCCGGCCCTTCAGAGACTCATCGGTCAGGCCTTCCCAGGTGGTCGGGACATCGGCTTCGTCGATCAGGGTCTTGTTGTACATGAACACCATGGGCAGCGGGGATTCGCCGATCCACAGATCGTTCGGATCCTTGAAGGCTTCGTCGATATACTCGTCATTCGCGCAGACATAGGGCGAGAAATAGTCCGCGTAAGCGGCCAGCGTGTCCGCGCCGCCGCCCCAGAGCACGTCGCCCTGCGGGTTCGCGGACTCGGCGACCACGCGCTGGCACAGTTCGCCGGTGCCGCCGGTGATGACGTCAACGGTGATGTTCGGGTATTTCTCCTGGAACATCGCAACGCCGGCGTTGAGCGGATCGGCGTCGTGCGGGGAATAGACGACAAGGTTCCCCGTGTAGTCCTCCGCAGCTTTTTCCACCACCGGCTCGGCGGTAGCTTCCGCGACCGCCTCGGTCGCCTCCGTTGCGGTTTCCGTTGTGGTTTCCGTTGTAGTTTCCGTTGTGGCGGCGGGTTCTTCCGTCTTGGCGCAGGCAAACGACGCAAAGGCTATGGCAAGAACCATGAGCAGGGCAAGAAGACGTGTTGCTTTTTTCATCATTTCTCCTCCAAAAAATTAGAATTGTCGGGCATCAGCATCTGGTACTGATCTTCTTTTATCATACCGTCTGCGTGTGTGGTTCGCAACAGCGTGATAAAAATATATAATATATTATTTTACAATTCCGCCACATTCTCCGCTGCTTTCAGAAACTGTGTGCAGAATTGCCAGCCTGAATTTTCCGCCGCCCGCACGCTTCGCCGCGCCGTTCCGAACTGCCGTCCGAGCGGCCCCAGCGCGGAACGGGATTCAGGATTTCGCCTCCGCCTCCGAATCCTTGCCGGGCACGCCGTTCTCCCGCCCGCCGCCGGTGTCCCGCGTCATCTGAAAGCACAGCAGACCCACGCCCGCGCAGAGGACCAGATCGCCCGGGCTCGCAAAACCGATCGTCATGCCGCGCGGCGCAATCGAAAGGACGTCGCCGAGAAACGGCAGCACGGTGTCCGCACTCACCGCCGTATAGGCATAGATCTGCCCGGCCGCAAGCTGCGCGGTCCGTTCGGAGCCGCTCTTCAGCAGCCCCACCGCCACCGGCATGCAGCCGCCGTTGAGCAGAATCACAAGAAAGTTCATCGTAACGCCGGCAAACGTCACGGCGGGCCAGATGCGAAGCGTTCTGTTGAGCAGGAGAAATGCAAACAGCAGCCCGTACTGCGCGATGCATACGAGCACCGCGCCGTTCTGCGGCCGAAGGATATACGAAGCGCCCGCCTTGAGCAGCAGCGCGCAGACCGGCAGCAGCAGGCCCCGCAGCGGATAGGATTTGATATGGCGGATACGCCCGCCAGCCAGAAGGCCGGCGGCCAGTCCCACCGCGGCGAACAGCAGCAGGATCATATCGTGTAGAGCAGGAGCGCTTCGGCGTTTTCGGGCTGAAGATTCGGTTCGATCGACAGGAACGCCTCCACGACCTTCGGGTTCAGCTGCGTGCCGGAAACCTCTTTCAGAATCGAGCGGGCCTTCTCCTTCGTCATGCCCTTGCGGTACGGACGGTCGGAGATCATCGCATCGTAGCAGTCCGCCACGGCCAGAATCGCCGCGGAAAGCGGAAGTTCCGCCTTGCCCGGCTCCGGGGGCGGATATCCCTTGCCGTTGTACCAGCGATGATGGTAAAGAATAGCATCGGTCACCGTGTCCGGCAGCTGGATGCTCTCGATGATGCGTTTGCCGACGACGGGATGCTGCTTGATTGCGTCGTATTCCTCCGGCGTCAGCGGGCCCGGCTTTCGCAGGATCGCGTCGTCGACGCCGATCTTGCCGGTATCGTGCAGCAGGGCGGCGATCTTCACCTGGTCCGTAAACTTCCGGCTGCAGCCGAGCGCCTTGCTCAGTTCCGTGCTGATATACGCAACGCGCTGCGAATGGCCGTGCGTATAAGGATCCTTCGCCTCAATCGCCTGCACGAGAGACGCGATCGTGCGCAGCAAAATCGTATGGCTGTCCAGATAGATCTTGAAGGAGTACCGCGCAAGCAGCAGCGGGCCCATGAACAGCACGATCCAGAGATAGCCGTTCTGCTGGGTCAGCATGTAGCCGATCAGCATGCCGACCGGAATCGTGCAGATGATGTTCGGAATGATACCGCCGATATTTTCACGCAGCAGCGCGAAGAACCGGCCCTGATCGCTTAGACGAAAGTAAAAAATAAAGAAAATGAGGTTGGAGAGTATCGCCACACAGGAAAATATGATTGCCGCGAACATCACGCGCCAGGAGAATACCTCCAATACGCGCCCGCCTATGATCGCTTCATAGATCAGTCCGCCGAACCAGATGGAAATGAGTACGTTGCAAACGTTAAACAGTTCCTTGTCCGGGGAACGGGACCACGGCGAGTAATATTTATGCGTTCGCGGATCCTGCAGCATACCGAGGAGCGACGATATGGCGAACAGCACGATGGCAAGCTGCATCCCCTGCGTCACGAGGCATGCGACCACCGGCACGAAGCTGATCTCCATGGTCTTGTCCGCCGTGATATAGATGGGCAGCATGTGGCAGATCAGAAGGAATGCCAGCATGGCAAGGCTGTAGACGATCATGCTCAGGCGCGTCTGCGGATCCATAAACAGCAGCGCCGCGCGATAGGCGCTCCAGATGAGCACCGCAATTCCGCCAACGCAGATCAACGCCATGTATATGTGCTGTTTCTTCATTCCGCATGACCTCTAACCATATGGCAATAAACGCCTCCCGCCGGTTCGGGACGAAACAATAGCAGGTCCGGCAGAGAACCGTGTTAACGTTGTGCTCCGTCGTTCATTCGGGATTATCTGACAAAAAAGAACGCGCCGCTGGACAGCACCAGAGCAGCAAGGGAAACAAGCGCCATAAGAATTTTCTTCATGGGATATAGCCTCCTTTTTATGGATCTCTGCTCTTCGCTAGCCGAGCAGGCTATATCCGCTACGCTATTGCCGGACCTGCTAAATTGTCAAAATACACAAACCTAGGATTCCTGCGTGTAAAACTCGAGTTTTCGGTTGATCGCGTCCAAAACGCTCTGCGCCACGGCGGCATCCGCATCCGGTTCTCCGAATACACAGCCGATCAACGGCGCACAGTCCGGAATGCAGTAAACCTGCGTTATGATGATCGGCCGTCCGCAGGACCGGACCAGTTCGATGCCGGCCAGCTCGAAAAACGACGTTCCGCCCGTGCAGGCCTTCACCGCATCGAGCGTAGCGAGCGCGATGGAACGCATTCTGGAAAACGGCAGAACGCTGCCGATCGCATTTCCGACGAACTGCTCGTTGTCCTTGGTCAGCGTAACGGACGATTCCACCTTCCCGGACGCCGAAAGCACGCTGACGCCCGTGTAGGTCAGCCGAAAATTCAGGCCGGTCATCATCCGCCCGGAAACCTGCGCGACGCTGATGATATGGTAATCGACGTCGATCCCATACCGCGCGGATATCGCGGACTGCACGTCCCGGACGATCGATTTCGAATTCCGCATGCTGCTGGCCAGCACATGGATCTCCCGCGGTTCCTGTTCATCGGAAAACACCACATGCGCCGCGTATACGCCGTTCAGTTTGGATATCAGCGCCTGCCAGTCGGACGCGGTGCCGAAATACGAGTCCACTCGTCTTTTCCCCCCCTTCCACACCAATTCTGAAATGCCTAGTTATGCAATATATGGATGATTTTGTTTCATTATACCGCTTCACCATGGTAAGCGCAAGCGGATAACCAAGAAACAAATTTCCTGTTTTTTCTTTTTTTGTTGAAACACAGCGTCGTGGCTTCCGCTTCCGCCGTTACGTAACGCCGGATGTTTCGGAGTGAAACATGCCGGGGCATTTCGTACTCCAGGCGTCCGCTTCGCCGGCGCGGGGAACCCGCATCGGGAAATCCGTTTTCCGCGTACCGGACCTTTCCGTTCACACTCCCCTGCGGAAAATAAAAAGCCGCCCGGCGGAACGCATATCGCTCCGGCCGGGCGGCCCGTTCGCTTGTTCGGCCGCCGTCAGCAGCCGGTCCACTTGGCAAGCTCCTCCTCCGTAGCCAGCACATAGTGCGTGCCGCCGAGGTGGCGCTGCGCGCCGGCGTTGTAGTCGACCCCCTCGGCAACGCAGTCGTACCCCTGCGCCACGCGCTTCTTCTCGGTGCGCGGGTTTGGGTGCGGGATCGCCGAAAGCAGGCTTTTCGTATACGGATGCACGGGATTTTCAAAGATCTCGTTTCGCGTGCCCGTCTCCACCATATGGCCCAGATGCAGAACGCCGATGCGGTCGCTGAGGTATTTCACCATCGAAAGATCATGCGCGATAAAGAGATACGCCGTGCCGGTTTCCTGCTGCAGATCCTTCATCAGATTCACTACCTGTGCCTGTATCGACACGTCCAGCGCGCTGATGCACTCGTCCGCAATGATGAGTTTCGGGTTCATGACAAGCGCCCGCGCGATGCCCACGCGCTGCCGCTGCCCCCCGCTGAACTGATGCGGATACCGGTTCGCATGCTCCGGCGCGAGGCCCACTTTGTCGAGCATGCTCTTCACGGTTTCGCGCCGCTGCTGCCGGCTGCCGCCGATATGGTGGATATCCAGCCCGAGCGCAATGATGTCCTCCACCTTCTTGCGGGGATTCAGGCACGCCATCGGGTCCTGAAAGATCATCTGCATTTCGGTGCGCAGCCGTTTCTGCACGCCTTTGCTCATCCGGCCGGAGATATCCATGCCGTCGAAGAGGATCCGACCCGCCGTCGGCTCGTACAGCCGGATCAACGAACGGCCGATGGTGCTTTTCCCGCTGCCGCTTTCGCCCACGAGCCCGTAGGTTTCGCCCGGGTAGATCACAAAATCCACGCCGTCCACCGCGCGGACGGTAAAGTTGCGGTTCACGTAAAAATACTGCTTCAGTCCCCGCACTTCCAGCAGGGGCGTTTTTTGAATCGCTTCCGCCACGCTTACAGCCCCTCCTTCTTCATGCGCTCGATGCGCGCTTTTAGTTCCGAAGGCATCTCCACCTTGGGCGCGCGCGAATCCAGCAGCCATGTCGCCGCATAATGCGTATCGCTGACCCGGAACATCGGCGGTTCGGCGCGCTCGTCGATCCTGAGCGCGTAGATGTTGCGCGGCGCGAACGCATCGCCCAGGACGGGGTGCAGCAGGTTCGGCGGCGAACCGGGAATCGTATAGAGCCGGTCGTCGCTGGTGTCCAGATCCGGCATGGCGGAAAGCAGACCCCAGGTGTACGGATGCCGCGGATCGAAGAAGATCTCGTCGATCGTACCCTTCTCGACGATCTTGCCGGCATACATCACGTCCACATAATCCGCCACCTTGGCGACCACGCCGAGATCGTGCGTGATGTAGATGATGCTGATGCCGCGCTCCTTCTGAATGTGCTGAATCAGTTCGAGGATCTTTGCCTGAATCGTCACGTCCAGCGCGGTGGTCGGCTCGTCGCAGATGAGCAGTTCCGGATCGCACGCCAGCGCGATGGCGATGACCACGCGCTGCCGCATACCGCCGGAAAGCTGATGCGGATACTGCCGCATGCGCTTGGCGGGTTCGGGAATGCCGACCTCGTCAAGCAGCGCGACCGCGCGCTTTCTGGCTTCGCCCTTCGGCGTGTTATAGTGCCAGATCATGCCCTCCATGATCTGCTTGCCGATCGGCATGGTCGGGTCGAGGCTCGTCATGGGGTCCTGAAACACCATGGCGATGCGCTTGCCGTTGATATGCTGCCGGAATTCCTTCTTGCCAAGCCTGGCAAGGTCGACCTCCACTTTGGTGCCGTCGCTGCGCGTATACCAAAACAGAATCGTTCCGCTGTTGACCGTGCTGTTCTTATCCAGAATGCCCATGATCGTCTTCGCGGTCACGGACTTGCCGCTGCCGCTTTCGCCGACGATGGCCAGCGTTTCCCCATGATAAAGGTCGAGGTCCACGCCGCGGATGGCGTTGACCGGGCCCGCCGTGGTGGAAAACGTGATGGAGAGATCCCGCATTTCGAGCACTTTTTCGCGCGTCTGTTCACTCATCCCGCTTCACCTCACATATCCTTGAACTTCGGGTCGAGCGCTTCCCGGAGTCCGTCGGCGAGCATGTTGAAGCACAGCATCAGCAGCGCGAGCACAATAATCGGCGGAATGATCTGGTACGGATGCGTGGTGAAGCTGTTGAACGCGTCGGAGATCAGGCTGCCCAGACTGCACATCGGCACCGGGATGCCGAGACCGACGAAGCTCAGGAACGCCTCCGTAAAGATCGCCGTCGGAATGCTGAACATCATCTGCGTGATGATCTGGCCGATGATGTTCGGCAGGATCTCGCGGAAGATGATGAAGAAATCCCGCGCGCCGAGCGTACGGCTCGCCAGAACGAACTCGCTCTCCTTGAGCTTGAGCATCTCAGCACGCGCGATGCGGCTCATGCCGATCCATTCCGTGATCATGAGCGCGAACACGATCGTCAGGAATCCGCGCGGCAGGATCAGCATCAGAAGCGTTACGATCACAAGCCGCGGTATGCCGTTGATGATCTCCGCAATGCGCTGCATCACGCTGTCCACATGACCGCCGTAGTAGCCGCTGATCAGGCCGTAGCTCATGCCGATCAAAAAATCGATCAGCGCGGCGCAGAGCGCGATGCCGAGCGAAACACGCGTGCCTTCCCACACGCGCGTCCAGATATCGCGGCCCAGCGTGTCCGACCCGAACCAGTAGTAAACGTCCGTCAGGTTCTCTTCCTCATAGCCGTTTACGGTCTTGCTTCCTGTGGTGGTGCTCATCGTCTCGTCGCCGTCGAAGATGCCGAGCTTCTCAAGCAATGGAATACGCGGCGCAAAGTTCTTCTGCGTGAGCGTCTGGTCGGAATAGGAGTACTCGTTCATCATGGGCCCGAACAAGGCCAGAACGCAGATAACCGCCACGATGACGAGCGAAACCACCGCGCCCTTGTTCTTGAAGAACCGCGCGCGGACCTCCTTCCAGAAGCTCTCGCTTGTAAAATTCGTATCGATGCGCGTGATCTCCGCGTCTCCGCGCAGTTCGAAATCGTCCGGCTGGAACTGATACGGCTGACACGGCGCAGCCGCTGCGGCATTGGCCGCGGGCTTTTTCCTCGCTGCCATATCAGTCTCCCTCCTTTGCCAGACGGATCCTCGGGTCGATCACGCCGTAGAGAACGTCCACAACGAGCATAATGCCGATATACATGGCGCTGTAGATGAAGCTCAGCGCGATGACCACGTTATAATCGTTGCTTTGAATTGCGGTGACCAGCAGGCTGCCAACGCCGGGGATCGAGAAGATCTTCTCCACAACGAGGCTGCCCGTCATCAGATCCACGATCAGCGGAGCGAGCACGGTCACGATCGGAATCAGCGCGTTTCTGAGCGCGTGCCGGACAATCAGCGGCGCGCCGTTGATGCCCTTGCTTTCGGCCAGAAGCATATAGTCGCTGCCAAGCACCTCGAGCATTTCGGTTCTCGTGAACCGTGCGATGGACGCCAGCGTAAACAGGCTCAGCGCGATGCTCGGCATTACGCTCGACATAAGCGGCGTCTGCGCGCTGTACAGCATGGGAAACCATTTCAGCTTGAACCCTAGCGTATAGCTCAGCGCAAGCGCGAACACGTAGCTTGGGATCGACACGCCCAGCACCGAAACGATCGTGCAGAGCGTATCCCAGCCGGTGTTGTGCTTGAGCGCCGCCACAATACCCAGAATCAGCCCGATCACCGCGCCCAGCGTTACGGCGAATCCGCCGATGCGGATGCTGATGGGCAGCCGGTTTTCGATGAGCTGGCTGATGGGCGTATTCTTGCTGATTTTATAACTAACGCCGAAATCGCCTTTCAGTATGTTGAACACATATCGGACGAACTGAACGACGATGGGCTTGTCCAGCCCGTATTTCGCATTCAGCGCTGCGTGCTGCTCCGGCGTGAGCTTTTCGTCGTTGAACGGCGAGCCGGGCATCAGCTGCAGCAAAATAAACAGAACAAGCGTAATGACCAGCAGCGTAAAGATGGAAATCAGCACGCGCTTGAGGACGTATTTTCTCACGGAGTCCCTCTCTCCCTCCCTGGTGCGATACCTTCCTGCATCCCGAAAAGAGCGCCGCGCAGCAATCTTGACATTCGGTCAAAACCACTGCGCGGCATCTCACCGTTTACAAGTCGCTTTTCTCAACAACCGAACTTAGTTCTTGACGACATCCTTGAAAACGCGGTTCAGCGCGACCGGGTGGAACTCGATGCCGGTAACGTTCGATTTGACCATGGTCGCATTGCACTGCGTGTACAGCGGCATAATGATAACCTGATCCATCACGATCGTCTCGGCGCTCTTCAGCGCCGCCCAGCGTCCCGTCGCATCCTGCGCCAGATCGCCCGTCGTGCACTCGTCAAGAAGCGTGTCGAAGTCCGAATCCGACCAGCAGCCGTAGTTGTTGTCGTTGCCGGTGTACCACATGCCGAGGTAGGTCATCGGGTCGGCGTAGTCCGGTCCCCAACGGGTCAGGCCGAGGCAGAAATTGCCGTCCTGCATGTCGTTGACACGCTGCTTCTTGGGCTCCACCTTGAGGTCGATGGTCATGCCGGGCAGAGCGCTCTCGAGCATTTCCTTGATCACGGCCGCGACGTTCTGCTGAATCTCGGTGTCGTCCACCAGCATCTCAAAGGTGAAGGTGTCGGTGCCGAGCTCCGCCTTGGCCGCCTCATAGTACTGCGTCGCCTTGGTCAGATCGTATGCGCACACATCCGAAAACTCGGTCTGGTCCGCAGAGAAATCGTCGCCCTCAGGGCCGGTTGCAAACTGCGGTGGCACCGCCGTGAACGTCGCCGTGGAGCCGTCCTTGACAACGCTGTCCACGATGGTCTGACGATCCAGCGCGAAGGTCATGGCCAGGCGCATGTTCAGGTTCGCCAGTTCCGGATAGCCCGAGATGTTGGGGCTGATATACCAGAGGTACCCGGCGCCGACGCTGAGGAACTCCGGATCGTCCTTGACCTGATCGACCTGGTCGCCGGAGACGAGGATGGTGTCCAGATCACCGTTCTGATAGCTCAGCAGCGCCTGCTGGCTCTCCTTGATGACCTGATAGTTCAGGCCGGCGAGCTGAATGCGGTCCGCATCGTAGTAATCCGGGTTCTTGGTCAGCGTGAAGTTCGTGGCGGCCGGCTCAAAGCTCGTTACGATGAACGCGCCGTTGCTCAGCAGCGTCTCGGGGCTCGTGGCATAGCTGTCCCCGCAGCTCTCAAAGAACGCCTGATTGACCGGATAGAAGGTCGGGAAGTACAGCAGCTGATCGAAATAGGAAACCGGGACCTCCAGTTCTACCTGCAGGGTCTTCTCGTCGATCGCGGTCACGCCGAGGTCCGTAACCGGGAGCTGCCCATCAATGATGGCGGCGGCGTTCTTGATCTGGCCGATATCGCTCATCATGTAGGAGTACTCGCTTGCGAGCGCCGGATCGGCCGCGCGCTGCCAGCCGAACACGAAGTCCGCGGCGGTCACGGGTTCGCCGTTGCTCCAGTTGGCATCGTCACGGATTTTGAAGGTGTAGGTCAGACCGTCTTCGCTGACGGTTTCCTCCGCGCAGAGCGCGTCGGTTACGCCGCCGTTGGCGTCCATTTGCTTGAGTCCGTCGGTAAAGTCCGCGATGACCTCAAAGCTGGTGCCGTCGGTCGCAACCTGGGGATCCAGGCTCTCGACCTCCACCTCGATCATCACGTTGAGTGTTTCCCCGCTCTCGGCAGTTTCCGTTGCAGTCTCGTCGGACGAGCCGCTGCAGGCCGCGAAGCTGAGTACCATGGCGAGAGCCAGAAGGATCGCGCCAAGCCGTTTTACCAATGTCATTGCCTTTTTTCTCCTCTCTACCGTATACACTTGCTTCCCTGCGGCGATTCAGGGCAGCCACAAAACAGGCAAGTATATATTCTTTTTATTTAGTTTATTATGCTAGCATGCCGAACCCGATCTGTCAATCATATTTAGTCCACAATGTTGAATTTCCTACGCATTTTATCGAAAAATACCGGCCCTTTTGCATAATTCGAACCCCAATGCGGAATACAGGCATTCCTTCGGTTCCGCACGATCTGCCGCGCAAAGAAGAGAGGCCCGCGCGGACGGGCCGCTGTGGTCCCTCGGCGGTCCGCAGCCGCCTGCGGTTCTTCATTCAAAAAAACCGGTAATTTTTGCCGGATCCGGCGCCCCGCAGCCGTCGAAGCCGTGCAAAATCCGCCGCGTTCTGGCTCGGAAACGGCAATCCCGAAATGGGCGCAGCCTGCCGCCCGCCTCCGGTTACCGGCAGTCCGGTTCCAATCAGAGCAGCAGCGTTTTATCCTCGCCCATTCCCAGCATGCCGTCGAGCACGTACTTTTTGCCGTCCTCATCCCGGACGTACCCCTCCAGACTGCCGAACGAGATGAAGTAATCGATGTTGACCACGCCCGTGTGCAGGAGCATGGCATACTGCGCGTCCACGAGGAAGCGCACGCTGACCATGTCGTACTCGTCGCGCACGGTCCATACGGCATGCCCGTCGAACGCCCTGCTCGGCCGGTCCCGCGTGAATAGAACCGGCGGCAGAAGGCTGGTTTCGTTTTCCAGCCAGATGAGGTTTTCGTTGTAATCGCGCTGATTGATACTCTGATTTCTGGTCAGATTGAACGCAAAAAACCGCTTTTCCCCGTCCGTTTCGTTGATCCCCATCGTCGTCACCCAGTCGTAATGCGCGTGCCTCGGATAGTAGCCGCGGTGATCGTCCACAATCGCAACGGAGCGTTCGTTGCTGTTCAGCACCTTTCCGTTGAGCGTGATGCTGCCCTCCGCGCGGAAGAAGTCCTTCTGGCTGTAGAGCGGGCGGTTGGGCCCGAACGGAATGCTCACAACGCAGGGCTTGCTGATCCTGGTCAGCCTGAGTCCGTATTCGATCCGCTCGCCGCCGGACATGTGACGTCCGCCGATCTCGCAGATCCCTTCGTCGAAACGGTTCTCATACCGCACCTCGCAGTCCTTTGACTGCGCCCGCGTAACGCTGCCCCCGATCAGATTGGGCGCGATCATCACCTTTCCGTTCGGCAGACTCGCCTCCCAGTACTGCATGCGCTTTGTGCGCTTATCGTAGAACACATGCAGGACCTTTCCGAAAAGGCCCATGTCACAGACGGCGAGCAGCAGCACGCCCTCGTCGAAATGCACCTCCGTCGCCTCCCAGAGCGTGAGCTTCAGGCGGTTCAGGAACTGCGGCGCCCCGGTCGGCTTTTTCAGCCGAACGAGGTCCATTCTTTGAAACTCCCTGTCGAACGTGCCGAACACGCAGGAGCCGTCTGGGTTTACCATGCTTTCCGGCGGTTCCACCGCACGCCGCTTGTCCGAAATGTACTCGCTGTAACGACCCATATTCTTCTTCCCTCCCGCTTGAATTGACTGCCGGCAGTCTCCGGCGCGATTTCGTAAGCCTCCCGGTCTCCGCGCGCCGAACACGCGGCCGTCCGTTTTATCCAGGCGTCGCTCCCGCTCTTTGACGCGCGCAGCGCGGAAATACCCGTGCAGCGGTTTCTCGCTGCGCTGCGCCGCCAGGCGCAATGCGTTGTATGCGATCCGTTTCCGGTTTATGATTTTCCGGTTTATGATTCTGGTTTTTCAGGCAGAAAGCACTTAAAGTCCGACGAATTGCAGTTTCCGGATTCATCGTACCGCTTTCCGCTGTCCGCGTCAAGTGCGGCATGCCCGTTCCTCCGCCGTCGGCCGGCGCCGTTTTTTTACAGAGCGAGCGCGCGGCAGACGCTGCCGGAATTTCCTGGAATTCCGTGCCCGGCCGTTTCCGGGAAACCGCCGACTGGCCGCGCCGGATAATACATCCGGATACTATGGTTCCATACAGATTGCGAAGGGGAGAAACACATGCAAACAAAGGACTATACCATCACGCTGGACATGCTCCGGACGCTCCCGTTCCGCCCGTTCGAAGTGGTGGAGGGCGACACGGGGAACGTGCTGCACATCACGCTTCTCAATAACGGCGACCCCATGGACATCAGCGAATGCAACGTCTGCATCGCGTTCGCATCCAGCGCGGGGTTCGCCATGCAGGATGAAACCAGCGGGATCGAAAAGACGGCGGAAACCGGTACATTCGACGTCTCGCTGCTTCCGACGGCGTACGGCGCGGGCAACGTCAGCGCGGACGTGCAGATCTACAGCGGAACCGACCGCGCGTCGCTGATCACGAGCACGCGGTTCGATTTCCGCTGCCGCAAATCGCTCATCGACGGCGAAACCGTCCGTGCGTCCTCCGCCTACCCGCCTCTCGTCGAGGCGGCGCGCATCGCCACGGAGGCGGCGGCCTCCGCGCTTGCCGCCGCGGCGCGGATCGACACCGATCTCGGCGAGCTGAACGTCCAGGCCGACTGGGCCGAGACGGACGCCGCCTCGGACGCGTTCATTCTCAACAAACCCGCGATTCCGGCCGTTCCGTCCGACATCGGCGCGGCAGCCGAGAACCACGCCTCCCGTCACGCGGCCGGCGGCGCGGACGCGGTTTCTCCCGCCAGCATTCTGGCCGCCGGGAAGTCCGTTATCTTCGACGCGACGCTGCCCGCCGCCGACTGGGGCGCGGACTGTCTGAACCTTTGTGACGAAGTCTGGGAGCAAGGGTACCGATCGACCACAACTGGCGCGGATGGAACGGATGCTACAACCATCACTCAAACGGTTAAGACTACTAACGATATTCCGGTTACGGCGGGTAGCACCTATTCTGTTCGCAACAGCTTGAGCGCGACGATGTATATGCTCTGGTTCAACGGGAGCACGTTTATATCGAATACAACAATTTCATCATCGTCGGGTGGACATGCAACGGCTCCGACCGGCGCAACCGCGCTTAAGCTGAACATCTATGTTGCTGCGGGCGTAACACCATCCGACGTAAGATGGTCGATGGTGAACGCAGGCTCGACCGCTCTCGATTGGGAGCCGCAGGGCAGGGGGATCCACCTGAAGGCGGCCGACTATTCCGCGCTTGCCGCGATCACCGGCGCCACGGCCGTCGAGGTGATCGCGCCGCTGTCGGAGAACATTACGGACGACGAGATCGAAGCTCTGCAGGCGGCGAACCTGTTCGACGGAACGCAGGTCGGCGCGACGGAGATCGTACTACACGCGCGCGGTGAAGTGCCGGACGTCGATCTGCCCGTGCGGATACTGGTCAGGGGGGACTTGTACGAATGAAACGAATGATCGAATTGTTTTACTGGTGGTGTTACCGCAAGGTGCGCGTCGCTTACGGCGCGATCCGCGCGTTCCTTCAGAAGCCGTCTTTTACGCCGCACAGACGGAGCAGGCGCTTTCTCCGGCTTGTCACCCTGCTCTCGGCGATGATGCTGTTGATGTCGCCGATCATCATACGGGTCGGAGGCGCTTCGTCCGGCGGTCTGCCGGCGTTCACGTACACGGGCACCTACACGCTGCTCGACGACGGGAACGGGAACTGGCGCATCAAGTTCCTGACAAGCGGGACGGCCACATTTGAAAAGACC
>CAZIQO010000003.1:0-54378 GCA_964541465.1 uncultured Oscillospiraceae bacterium | reverse complement strand
CCATCGATGTGCGGCCGTAATACGCAAGCCCCATGCCGAGTACGGCGCTCGCCACGCCCAGATACGTGAGAATGACCGTGTAATTGTAGAATCCTATCATCCGTTCCCCATCCTGTTTCGTTTACCGCCTTCGGCGGAGTATTTCCTGTTTTGCCTGCCCGACCCGGTAGTACGCCCGGTACCAGTCCACAAAGCGCGGCAGCCCCTCAAAGATCTTCGTTTTCGGCGCAAACCCGAAATCCCTGACCGTTTCGGAGATGTCCGCATAGGTCCGGTATACGTCGCCCGCCTGCATGGGCAGGAACCGCTTCTTCGCTTCCCGGCCTGCGGCGCGCTCGAGCGTTTCGATAAAATCCATGAGCCGCTCGGGCCGGTTGTTGCCGATGTTGTAGAGCATGTACCGATCGCCGGCCGCGTCCTTCTTCGGCGGCGAAAACAGCATACGCTCCACGCAGGAAACGACGTCGTCGACGTAGGTGAAATCCCGCATCAGATCGCCGTTGTTGTAAACGTCGATCGTTTCGCCTTCGAAGATCGCTTTCGTAAACTTGAAATACGCCATGTCCGGCCGGCCGAACGGCCCGTAGACCGTGAAGAAGCGCAGCCCCGTCGCCGGTATGCCGTAGAGATGCGCGTACGTGTACGCGATCAGTTCGTCGCTCTTCTTGGTCGCGGCGTAGAGCGACACGGGCCGGTCGACCGGGTCCGCCACGGAAAACGGCGTTTTCTCCCGATTGCCGTACACCGACGAACTCGACGCGAACAGCAGGTGCTCCACCGGATGCCGCCTCGCCGCCTCGAGCACGTTGAAAAAGCCGACCACGTTGCTCTCGATGTATACGCGCGGATGCTCCATGCCGTAGCGCACGCCGGCCTGCGCTGCAAGGTGAACCACGGCCGCCGGACGGCAGCGCGCAAACAGCGCGTCCACCGCCGCTCCGTCCGTCAGGTCGCCCTTCGTGAAGGCGAACGAGCCGAACGCGGACAGCTCATCCAGGCGCGCCCGCTTCAGCGCGGGATCGTAATAGTCGTTGACGCTGTCGAACCCCTCGACCGCATACCCCGATTCGAGCAACCGCTTTGCCAGATGGTATCCGATGAACCCCGCCGCGCCCGTGATCAGGACGGTCTTTTTTTCGGTCTTCGTCATGCGCGCTTTCCCCTATCTGCCGATCGAATAGTACTCGACGCCGGCGTTCTTCATCGTTTCCGGGTCGAAGATATTGCGCCCGTCGTACACGAGCGGCACGCGCATGCGCGCGCGGAACACCTCGGGCGAAAGGCGCACGATCTCCTCCCACTCCGTGAACACAAAGCAGCAGAACGCGCCGTCGAGCGCCGCCTCCGCGCTCTCCGCCAGCGGAATATCGGGAAAACGCCTGCGGAAGTTTTCGCCGGCCACGGGATCGTAGCAGACCAGCTGCGCGCCCTGCTCGGTCAAAAGCCGGATGTTGTCGAGCGACGGCGCTTCCCTTAGATCGTCCGTGCCCGGCTTGAACGCCAGCCCAAGCACGGCCACACGCATGTTTTCAAACGTGATGAAGCGGCTCTTCGCCTTTTCAAACAGCCGCGTTTTTTGCTCGGCGTTGATCTCCACCGCGGCGTCCACCGTGCGCAGGCGGTACCCGTGCCGGGAGGCGAGATAGCGCAGCGCCTTGGTGTCCTTTGGAAAGCAGCTCCCGCCGTATCCCACGCCGGCTTTCAGGAACTTCGCGCCGATGCGCGGGTCGTACCGCATGCCCTCCGCCACGTCGTCGATATTCGCGCCGACCAGTTCGCAGAGGTTCGCAATGTCGTTCATATAGGAGATCTTGAGCGCGAGAAAATCGTTGCAGGCGTACTTGATCATCTCCGCCGAACGGCGGGACACCGAAACGACCGGCAGATCGAACGGCTCGTAGATCCTTTGGAGCATTCGTTCCGCTTCCTCGTCGTCGGTGCCGATGATGATGCGCGTGGCGTGCATCATGTCGTGCACGGCGTTGCCCTGTGCGAGGAACTCCGGGTTGCTCGCGACGCGGACCGTCACGTTCCGCGTCAGCGTGTCTTTGATGAACTGCTCCACCTTGTCGTTCGTGCCGACCGGCACGGTGGACTTGACCACGACGAGGCAGTCGCGCGTCACGCTCTCGGCGATCTGCCGGCATACCGCCGCGATGCAGGAGAGATTTGCGCTGCCGTCCGGCATCTCCGGCGTGCCGACGCCGATGAAGATCGCGTCCGCATCGGCGTACGCGGCCGCGTAATCGGTCGTAAAAGACAGCCGTTCTGCGGCGAGGTTTTTCTTCAGCAGTTCTTCCAGATCCTCTTCATAGATCGGCGATTCGCCGCGCCGCATGCGCGCGATCTTCTCCTCGTCCACGTCGACGCAGGTGACGCTGTGCCCCTTTTCCGCAAAGCATACGCCCGCCACCAGGCCGACGTATCCCGTGCCGGCAATCGCCAGTTTCATGTCGTTTCCTCCCGCCTCCCGGCCGCGCCGTCCGCGCGGGCCCGGTAATTACGAATTCTTTCCCGCGGCGCGGTTCTTCGTAACGTATTCCTTCATCGACCGCCACAGATAGTCGAAACTCTGTAACTTTAATAATACCGCCATTCCAAGGTAGACCGCAATACCGGAAACGATCTGCAGCACCAGCGACGCAACGTCGGGAACGCTGAGCAGCGACACGGCCAGCACCACGCCCGCCATCACGCCGGAAAGCAGCAGCGGCGGGGTCATGTCCCAGAGCTGATCCCGGTAGCGGTATTCGAACAGACGCTTCATGACCACCATGGTCACGAACATGGAGAACACCGCCGTCAGCATCACCGCGCCCGCGATGGCAAGCGGCGTGGAAAACGCGAACACCGCAGCCGCAAGCGCCCCGATGCCGAATATCTTCTTGATGATCTCCGTCTTGAGATAGAGATCGCTCCGCCCGAGCGCATTGATCGCCTGCAGGTCCGTCGCCTCGATGGGATAGAGCGCGTACACGATGCACATCATCCTCAGATACGGCACGCATGGGACCCACTTCTCGGTGAGCAGCACGCGGATGAGGATCGTCGCGACCGTTGCCAGGCCCGCCATCATCGGGAACACCATCAGCGCGGTGGAACGGTTGGTCTTGCGCACCATTTCCCGCACGCGCGGGCGGTCGTCCTGATTGGCGGCGTACGCCGGAAACAGAACGGAGAGCGCGACGCTCGTAAGGTTGCTTGCGATCATATCGGGATACTGCCGCCCCCGGTTGTAAAACGCCAGCGCGTCGCCGATGTACCGCTTGCCGATCACGAGCGAGGAAAGGCTGGAATACCCGGTGTCGAGCAGGCTCGAAACCAGCAGCTTCCAGCCAAAGCCGAAGAGGACCTTGACCCGCGCCCAGGAATACACGAACGCCGGCTTCCAGCGGTCCAGCGACCAGAGCAGGATCACCGTGGAGACCGACCCCAGCAGTTGCTGCGTCACCAGCGCCCACACGCCGTAGCCCGCGTACGCCATATAGATGCCCACGCCGCCGGAGACCAGCGTGGCGCCCAGCGTGGCCATGCAGAGCTTGCGGAATTCCAGCTTCCGCGTGATGATCGCGCTCTGGACGGAGTTGAACGCGCCCGTGAACAGAATGACGGAGAGCACGCGCAGCGCGGGCGTCAGCACCGGTTCCTCGTAGAAGTCCGCGATGGACGGCGCGGCGAAGAACAGCATGGCGTACAGCGCACCCGCGATGACGAGGCTCGCCCACAAAACGGACGAAAAGTCCAGGTTGTCCGCGTCCTTGCGCTGTACGATCGAGGTGGAAAAGCCGCGCTTGACAAACACGTCCGCGAGGTTGATGAAGGTGAGCACGAGCGCGAGCGTCGTATAGTTCTGCGGATCGAGCATGCGCGCAAGCACGATGGAGATCACGAACCGCACGGCCTGGTTGCCGCCGCTCTCCATGGCCTTCCAGATCACACCCGATATGGTTTTATTGCGAAACGTATGGTCCATAACTGCCTATCGGTTCCTTATTCTTCGCATGAGCCGTATCATCCGCCCGGCGAGCGCCGGCGCGCATTTTTCCAGCCGGAGCCGGAACCTGCGCCTTGCGGGAAGCTCCCGGTAGAACGTCCGGTACGGCGGGCGCCGCAGCGCGGCAAGGTCGTGCTCGACGCATTTGATTTTGAATTCCTGATACAGGATCGCGTCCTCAAAAGACGCGCGGTACCGCCCTTTTGTGTATTCGTCGAACCCCCTGAGCAGGCCGATCACGCCCCTGCAGGTGGCGATCTGCGTTTCGCGGTCCGCCGCGTTCTGCCGCGTGGACCACGAGCCGGGCACGGCGTAGCGGTAGGCGCACATATGCTTCGCAAAATAGTAGGCGTATCCGCTGAGCGTACACCACAGGTGCACGGGGATATCCTCCACCTCCGTGCACTCGCAGAACGCCGGCTGACTGTTGAGCAGCGCGGTCGGCGCGACGATGGCGTTGGACGAGCAGAATTCGCCCCCCGCGCGGATCATGTCGTCGACCGACACGACGCAGTCCTCGCCATAAGGGGCGGCCGCGCCGATGATCCGGCCGGAAACGTCGATCTTGTCCGCGCCGCAGATGCAGAGCGTGCAGTCCGGGTGCGATTCGAGGTAGCCGACCTGCAGCCCGAGTTTGTCCGGGTACGTCCAGAGATCGTCCCCGTCGCAGATGGCCGTGTATTTGGACCGGATCATCGGAAAGAGGATGTGCGTCTGTATCTTTTTATCCGTCTGATACCGGTTGACGGTCTGCGCCACAAAACGGATCCGGTCCGGATAGCGCGCGGCGTAATCGCGCGCGATGTCCGCCGTGCCGTCGGTCGAGGCGTCGTCGTGGACGAGCAGTTCGAACGGGAACGGCGCGTTCTGCGCCAGGACCGATTCGATCGCCTGCCCGATGAACGGCGCGTGGTTGTGCGTCGGCAGGATCACGGTGACGAGCGGTTCGCCGTTCATTTCGTTTCCCCCGCCTTCCCGCCGAAAACGCCCTTCCGTTCAAGGCGCATGCGGATCCTGCGCCGCAGCGGCAGCGAGAGATACTGCTTCCGGTAGGGCGCCTTCCGCAGCGCGTCCACGTCGTTTTTCAGCCGCAGGATCTCGTACTTCTGCTGGTGCGTAATACAGAACTCCACTGCGTCGCGCCATTGGCCGCCGGTCTCGACGTCGAACGCCTCGAGCGCGCGGATCATGCATTCGTGGTGGCGGATGCGCTCCTCCCGCTTCGAAGCGAAAAACGTTTCCGTCCACGAGCCGGGCACGGCCTTCCGGTAGGCGCACATGCGGTCCGCAAAATAGTGCGTTGTGCCGCTGCATCCAAACCAGAGTTGCAGCACCGCGTCGTCCACGTCCGCCATGTCGCAGAACGCGGCGCGGTGCTGGGCCAGCCGCGCGGGTGCGACGATCGAGGCGGTCGGGACGAACCCGCCGCCGCCGCGGATGAGTTCCTCCGGCGGGATGTCGGTGTCCGCAGCGTACGGCGCGACCGCGCCGATCGGCTTCCCCTGCGGGTCGACCACATCCGCGGCGCACACGCACAGCGTGCAGTCCGGGTGCGCCTCCATATAGGAAACCTGCCTTTGCAGCTTGTCGGGGCTCGTCCAGTAGTCGTCGCCCTCGCAGACGGCGATATACTTGCCGCGCGCGAGCGGAAACACGTAATGCTCGAGGATCTTGGGGTCGTGCGAGTAGATGTTCTCCGTGCGGAATACGCCGTGGATCAGCGCGGGATGCACCTTTTCGTACGCCCGCACGATCTCGGCCGTTCCGTCGTTCGACGCGTCGTCGTGCACGATGATCTCGAACGGAAAGTCGGTTTTCTGCGAAAGAAAGCCCTCGAGCGTGTCGCGGATATAGGACGCCTGATTATAGCAGTCGCAGACGACCGAGACCAGCGGTTCGTTTGTTCCGATGCGCGCGTCATTCTCCATGCGAAGCCCTCATTCTGATCTCCCCGAGGCGTTCGATCGTATCCAGCAGGCGCTTTTTCCTGCCGAGTATGGCGCCAAGCTGCAAGCGCCGCATGCGCGAGAGCGCGCCGCTTCCGATGTAGTTTCGATCCTCCGTATCGATATGCTCCCCCCACGGGTAGTCGAGCACCGCGCGCTTCTGTTCGTCGTCCGCGGCGGCGCGGTAGTGCTGCCAGAACAGTGTGATCAGGCCGTTGAGCTTGCGCGCATGGAACCGCGCCAGTTCCTCCGGCGTATCCATGCCCCAGGCGGTCATGTACCGGCGGAGCTGGTCCATCACCGCGTCGTTGAACTGGCGGTCGATCCTGCCCGGGATCACCCGCGTGGAGATGCTCGCCCCGATGCGCCGGTAATGGTACAGCGGCACGGCGCGGTAGACGACCCGCTTTGCGTGCGTCATGGGATAGAGCGACTGCAGCAGGTCCTCCGTGTGCGGATTGCTAGCAAACTGCTCGTAGGGCGTGTCGTCTTCGCGCATCAGCGGGGTCCGGATCGCCTTCGTGCAGAGGTTGTTGAGCCGCCAAGTGGCGATCATCTCCCCGTAGAGCGCGCGCTTCCCTTCGCCCTCGAACACGGCGTTGTCCTTAAATACCGGCTCGGCCATCACGGTGGTGTACTCGGGCTCGTAGCGGTTGTAATAGTTGAAGATCACGATATCCGCCTTCGTGCGCTCGATCGTTTCGCGAATCACGGCGAGGCAGTCCGGTTCGAGCGCGTCGTCCGCGTCGAGAAACACGCAGTAGTCCCCCTCGGCGAGCGCGACGCCTTCCCTGCGCGCAAGGATCAGCCCCCTGTTCGGCTGATGCGCCACCCGCACCCGGTCCGGGTGAAACGCGCGGAACCGGTCGCAGAGCATGCCGCCGCCGTCGACGGACCCGTCGTTGACCAGAATCAGCTCAAAATCCGTCTCCGTCTGCCGGAACACCGAATCCAGGCATTCCTTCAGATACGGCTCGGCGTTGTATACGGGTATAAGAACGCTAAAAAACATCGTGATACAGACCCTCCGTCAGCAGTTCGCGGATCGATTCGCACAAAAGCGTGTTCAGGATGGCGGTTTTTGTCTCCCTCGGGTAAACGCGCGTGGGCCGCCGCCCGTACAGCACGTTGAGCGTGCGCAGCGCCGGGTTTCCGCTGAGAAACACCTTTAAAAGCTTCTCCTTCGACTCCGCGGCGTACGCTTCATACTTCGCGCAAACGAACGCCTCGTCCGGCACCCGCTCGGAACGCGCAAAAAAACCGTCCAGGATCTCCCTGGCGCGCTCGCCGTGTGCCAGCGCCGCGCCGCCCCTTGCCCGCACGAGCGGCACAAAGTCCACCGTCTCAGCGCCGCCGCCTTCGATCTCCAGCCGGACAAGCAGGCCCGTGTCGAAGCACGCGCCGCCGTCGTCCACGTCGAAGATGAAGTTTCCCTGCCCGTAGACGATCGTCGCGCCATGGTATCGTTCAAAGCTGCCGACGCAGTGGCTGTGCTGGCAGAGCACGAGCGACGCGCCGCATTCCGCCATCTTCCGGCAGGCCTTCTGCAACGCGGGCGACGGGTACGGATACCCCTCCCGGCCGCCATGGTAGAGCGCGATCAGATGGTCGCACCCCGCGCGCGCGGCCCGCACGCGCTCGCCAAGCTCCAGCAGGTCGAGCGGGTTCGCCCCCGCGCTTTGCTCCGTCGCGACGGAGAATTCGTGCTCGCATACGGCATACACGCCCATGCGAACGCCGCTGTGTGTAAAATAAAACGGCTTTTCCGCCTCCTTGAGGTTCGGCCCCGCGCCGAACGAAGAAACGCCCGCGCCGGCAAGCGCCTCGACCGTGGCGCAAAGCCCCGCTTCGCCGTGGTCGAGGATATGGTTGTTGCAAAGCGACACCGCCGTCGGCCGAAGCGCGGCGATCCCCCGCGCGCAGCCGGCGGGCGAACGCAGGCAGGGCCCGCACTTGTGCGCGGGCGTTTTGCGGTCCGCAAGCGGCGTTTCCAGATTGAACAGCCGCGCGTCCGCCGCCCGCCAGACCTCCGCGAGCCCGTCGGACAGCACGGCCCCGGCGCCGCTTTGAAACGCGGCCAGGTTGGATTCGGTCGGCGCGACATCCGCGCCGATCAGGATGCACAAACTCATTCGATTCCCTCCAGACGCAGAAATTCGCCCATGACGCGGTCGCCGTCTCCGACGTAATCGTCCGCAAACCCGCTCTGATCGTAGAGCGTCAGTTCCCCGAAGCGCACGCCGTCCGCCGTGTCGTAGAGATCGACCCGCACGAAGGGCAGGCCGGCGGAAAGCCGCTCCGCAAGCGTGATCATTTCGTCGTAATGCGCCGGCCGCTCCATACGAAACCCCGCGGGCCGGTTCGCGGTCGCCTCGTTGACGGGCAGCGGCTGGAAATCCCGGTCGAAGAAATAGTAATCGGCGTGCTTCCCCCGCCGGTTCGTGCATACGACCACGGCGCGCATCGCGCCGCCGAAGCAGAAGAACTTGATATCGTCCGGCGGCGTTCCGTCCCCCGCGCCGATGAACGCCTCCGCGAGCACGCGCCGCGGCACGTTCCGGTACGGCCACTCGCGGCCGGCGTCGCAGTAGTTCCGCGCAAGCTGCCCTTTCAGCGCGCGACGCGCCGCAGCGAAATCGAACTTCGATTTGTCGGCGCAGACGATCACGCCGCCGGAATTATGCGAGCACTTGAGCACGAACCGCTCCGGCAGAGCGAAACCGTCGATCGCGTCCGGGTCGTTCCACACGCCGAGCAGCGGGATTAAGTATGCTTCGCCCGCCCTTTCCTTCACATACCCGCGCACGGCGATTTTATCCACCAGCGTCGGGTACAGCGGGTTTCTATCGTGCAGCTTGAGCCACTGGATCTTTTCGTTCATCGTAACCGGCGGGTCGAGGCGCAGCTTTTTCCCCAGCAGCGCCCGGTACAGCCGGCGCAGATAAATTTCGTCGTCCATGCGCCGAAACCAGCCGTGCTCCGTCAGGTAGACGAACAGCCGGCGCGGATTTTTCAGGAAGCGGACCAATCGCGTCCCGTCGTCCGGAGAGGCGTTCAAAAGCCGCGCCGCCGCGATCGGCAGCACGAGGTATACCGCCGCCGTGCGGTCGTAGTAGGAGACCATCCCGGCGTCCATGACGATCTGCGCGGCGAGCAGAACGATCAGCGCGCCCGTCAGCGCGCGTTCGTTCGCGCGGGCGCCGTTTGGATCGGCCTTCTTCGAGCGCCGCACCGCGCGCGCGGCGCACACGAGCGCCGCAGCCTCCGTTCCGTAATACAGAAGCGCGAACGGCAGACCGCCGGAGACGAGCAGTTCGGTATAGTTGCAATGCGAGTACGTATCCTGCGCGCCCTCGAGCAGGTGGAAGCATCCGATTCCCCAGCCGGTCAGCGGGCGTTTCAGAAACCACTCCCACGCCGCGTTCATCAGCGACCCGCGCTCGATCAGCGAGTCCGCGTTTGCGCTGCCGTTGACGAGATAGTGCGCCATAACGTGCAGGCGGTGCAAAAGGCCGTTGCTGAGCGCGTTTTCGCGGAAGATTACAAAATAAAACGCCGCCGCGCCCGCCGTCAGAAACAGCAGGAGCTTGAGCCACCAGCGTTTCGGATACAGCACGAGCGTGATCGCAACGATCAGCAGCGCCGCCAGCGCGAGCGCCTTGGCGGATTTGCTGAGCACCGCCGCGGGCAGCAGCAGAACGGCCGACATCAGCCAGAACGCGCTTTTCTGCTTTGCCAGAACCAGGCACATGCCGAGCGCCGCCGCCGCAAGCATCCCGATCCAGTTCGGGTTGATGCCCGCCGCGATGCCCAGGCGCATGCCGTTCCAGTTAAACGGCCATTCGCACGCGAACGCGTACGCCGAAAGCGCGGCGGCCGCAAGCACGAACGCCGCGAGGAATCGATGCGGGTCCGCGCGCAGCAAAAGATACTGAAACAGGAAAAAGAAGAAGACGGCGTTGATCGCGAGCGTTTTGACCATGGACAGCGATTCCGCACGGTCGGCCGCCCAGTGAAACGAAACCAGCGCGCCCCAGAGAATCAACAGCGCGTAGCACGCCATCCACCAGGAGAAGAACACCCGCCGGGACCGGATCGCATACGCGATCACCGCAAGCACAAACAGCAGCATGCCCGCCTGCGAGAGCGCGGAATGCTCGAACGCAACCTCGGTAAACAGCCAGACAAACAACGCCGCGTCCGCAAACGCCGCGATCAGGCGCGAAAGTTTATCGTTCTGCGACGCGCTCAAGGTAGCGCCTCCATTCCGCGGCCACGGACTCCGCGTCCAGCCGCGTTTTGATCTCCTCGGCGCGCCTGCCGAGTCTCTCCGCCATCGCGGGATCGTCCGCCGCGGCCGAAAGCGCGGCGACGAGCGCGTCCTCGTCCCCCACCGGCACGAGCAGGCCGTTTTCGCCGTCCGTCATCAGCGAGCGCACGCCGCCGATGGGGCAGTCGGTCGCGATGCAGCACAGCCCGCACGCCATCGCCTCGATGAGCGCGTTCGGCATGCCCTCGTAATCGGAGCTCAGCACGAACACCGAACAGTCGGCGATCCGTTCCGGCAGGGTTTTCGTCTGCCCCGCCAGCTCGACCGCGCCGGCGACGCCGAGCCTGCTCGCCAGGCGGGAAAGTTCGTCCCGCTGCGGCCCCTCGCCGTAGACGACCAGCGAATAATCGGAATGCGTTTTGTAGAAGCGCGCAAACGCGCGGATCAGCATGGGAAAGTTCTTCTGCGCGTGCAGCCGACCCGCGGCGACGACGGTTTTCCGGCGCGCGCCCCCGAATCTCGCCGGGATGCGCGACGCGTCGAGCGGATTGTCCAGCACGATCCCGCGCTTCTGGATGCGTCCGCTAAAATAGGCAGCCGCCTCCCGCGTCTGAAAGACAAACCCGTTCGCAAACGGATAGACGAGCAGGCGAAGCAGGCGCTTGAGCCGGCTTTCCGGATGGCGGTGCGGGTCGTTGCGCTCGCTGATGACCACCGGCACGCCGGTCCCCAAAAGGAACAGCACCGTCCAGACGTTGACCTTTTCCGGCATGGCCAGCACGACGTCCGGGCGTTCCTTCCGCACCAGCCGGTTCAGTCTGCGGTATGCGCGCGGAATCCGCAGCGGGCTTAGCGACGTTTCGCGGGTAAGATACACGCAGCGCACCTGCTCCGGCAGCTCGTAGAAGGACGGCACGCCGCACTCGCTGACGAGCGTGCAGTCGATTCCGGCACGCGTAAAGCAATCCAGCAGCTGTGCGATGACCCGCTCACAGCCGCCGCCGCTCATTTTGTGGGTGACGAGAAAGAGTTTCTTCATGCCTGCGCCTCACGAACAAGGGATTCATACAGCGCCGCGAGCGTTTCCGCGTTGGCGGCGATATCGTACCCCGCGCGCCGCACACGTTCGATCGCCTCGCCGGACAAACGCGCGCGGTCGGAAACCGCCGCTCCGGCAAGCCCGCCGGCAAACGCCTCCGCGCGTTCGATGGGCCAAAACGAAACAAGCGGGGTCAGCGCCGCCTCGCGCGTCACCCGGTCGCTCACCGCACAGGGCAGCCCCGCGCACTGCGCCTCCACGAGCGTCAGCGGAAGCCCTTCGTAGCGCGACGGCAGCGCGAACGCGTCCGCGCAGCAAAGATACGGGGTAACGTCCCCGGCGGTCCCCGCAAAGCGGACGTTCCCGCCGAGACCGAGCGCGCGCGCCTTCTCCTCGCACGCCGCCCGCAGCGGGCCATCCCCCACGAGCAGCAGCGCCGCGTCCGGGCGGCTTTTGTGCAGCGCCGCGAACACGTCGAGGAGGAACGCCTGGTTCTTCTGCACGCTGAACGAGCCGATATGGCACACGACGAACGCATCTTTGCCGATTTCGAAGCGCTCCCGCGCCGCGTCCCGTTTTCCGGCGTCGAAGCGGAACCGCTCCGCGCGCACGGCGTTTGGGAGCACCGTAAACGGCGCGTCCCCGAAGAGCCATTCCCCGGCGTCTTCGCCGCAGGCCATGGCGTGCGTATAACTGCCGCGGAACGCCGGCCGGAGCAGCCGGTCCGCCAGCTGCATGCGGCAGGAGGTGTTATGCGAATGCGCGATGCGGACCCGCGCGCCGCCTTGCCGGGAAGCGAGCATCTCCGTATAGAGCGTCGCGCTGTTGCCGTGCGCGTGCACGACCTGCTCGCCGCGCCCGCGCACGATTTTTGAAAGCGCATGAACATATCCGAGCGGATTGCGGTTGCGATACGGCAGAACGAACACGCGCCCGCCGCTTTGTTCGATGCGCCGAACAACGGCTTCGGGCGGCTCGTTCGGCACGGCGAGATCGCAGCGGATCCGCGCGGGGTCGAATTCCTCCATATAATTCGCCACGCATTGCGTAACGCCGTTGTGCGCGTAGCGGACCGTCAGGACCTCAAGCACGCGAACGGGAGAGTGCTGCATGAACGCTCACTTTCCGAGCGCGCGCAGAGGTTCCTCCGCGCGGCCCGTTTTCCGCTGCTCGTAGATCTTCGCGTCGACGAGGAAGCGGTACCAGTAGCTCTCGAAGAAATGATACAGATACCCTTCCCGCCCGTCGAGAAACCCGAGGCGGAAGTAATAATTATACACAAACCACAGCCACGCGCGCAAAAACATCGGCGCGCGGTAATACACGCTGAATTTCATCCTCCGGTGCGTTCTGAGCCGGGCGTCCGTGTTCACGTCGAACGAAGCGCCGCCGCGGAAGGCGAGATAATCCTGCAGTTCGCGGACGGCGTACCAGTTGTAGCGCGCGATATAGCTTGTAAGGTCCTTGAAATCGTAGTGCAGGAAACGCTCCCGGATCGCGACGGTCCTCCCCTCGAGCAGAACGGTATGCGCGTCGCGCTTGCGGTCCTCGATGCGGCCTTTTCCGGTCTTGAAGAGCATGATCTTCCGCTTCTTGCTGCCGCCGTGCTTCATCTGCCGTCCGAGAAAGAAAAAATCCGACTCCATCACGATGCCGTTTACGTCGTCGTTCGCGTGCTGCTCCATGAGCCGCTCGCTGTGCGCGCAGACCTCGGGCGTGAACCGCTCGTCCGCGTCGAGCCGCAGCGTCCACGCCGTGTCGATCCCGGCGTTGTCCACGCCCCAGTTGAACTGCGCGGCGTAATAGGTGAACTCGTGAACGTACACATCCGCGCCGAACCGCTTCGCAATCTCGGCCGTGCGGTCCGTGCTGCCGCTGTCCACGACGACGACGCGCCTGCAAAAACCCGCCACGGAGCGCAGGCAGGCCTCGAGATTCGCCTCTTCGTTCAGGGTCAGAACGATCGCCGTAACGTCCGCCATTGCCGCTGTTTCCCTTCGGTCCGGGGGCGGAAATCCGCCCTTTTTCACTACAATATACCTATCGTAGTGTACCATTCCCCCCCTGCGTTGTCAAACCGGCGGAAGCGCGGAAACCGTTTCTTCACGCAAGGTTCACAACTGCCTATTTTCCCCTTTTCCGGTTGCTCCACGGGGCCGTTTATGATACACTCTTCGCCATGGATCAGACGGCTTACAACTATTTATCGCGCGAGCGCCTGAAGAATATCGACATGCTCGAGCTTTTGCGTCTCCCGGGCGCGGAGACGGTCTGCGCCGGCCCGGACGGCGCGCTGCTGCGCTATAACGACCTGTTTCAGTTCTCGGCGGAGCCCCCGGCCCGCGAAAAACTGCTGTCGGTCTTTCTCGGCGCGGCCGACTCGTTTTCCGGCGGCGGGGTCATGCTCGTGGCGCACGACGGCGCGTCCGCGGAAACGCTGCGCACGCGGCACGGTTTTTCCACGGTGATGGACTGCTTGAACTGCGTCTACGACCGCAGCGAACCGGTTTGTTATACGCTTCCCGAGGGGGCCGAGATCCGGCGGCTTTCCATGGAGCACCTCGATTTCGTGCACGCGCACTACCGCACCGTCGACGACATCGGCTACATCCGCGAGCGCATCGAGGAAGGCATGCTCGGCGCGTTCGTCGGCGGCGAACCTGCGGGCTTTATCGGCACGCACGAGGAGCGCTCGATCGGGCTGCTGGAGATCCTGCCGGCGTACCGGCAGCACGGGCTTGCGTTTGCGCTGGAGGGCAGCATGATCAACCGCCTGCTCGCCTGCGGGCGGCTGCCGTTCTGTCAGGTAAAGAAACAGAACGAACCCTCCATCGCTCTGCAGCGAAAACTCGGATTCACGTTCGCGGACGATATGATCCACTGGCTTGTCCGCGAATCATGATAAAAAACCGCAACTTCGCGGCTTTCCTGTGAACTTTTCCCCGTCCCGCTTGACGGCGGCGGACGAATCCGTTATGATGTGACAGGCTGTCATATGACAGACTGTCACATTTTGTATTTTTACGGCGTGCAGCGGACCGCTCGGACGGTCCGGCCGCCGAAAGGAGCGCAGATCATGCCGACGGAAACGTTCTTTCATCTGCCGGAAGCAAAGCGGGAGCGGCTCGTCGCCGCGATTCGCGGGGAACTCGCGCGCGTTCCGTTCCCGGAGCTGTCGATCAACCGCATCGTGCATGCGGCCGGCATTCCGCGCGGAAGCTACTATCAGTATTTCCGCGGCAAGGACGACCTCTACGACTATCTGCTCTCGAACTATCGCGCGCGGATGCAGGCATGCGCCAGGGAGGCGCTGCTTGAGCAGAACGGGGACGTTTTCCTCACGATGCTCGCAGGGTTCGACGAATCGGTGCTGTTTGCCGAAACCGAACCCAATCTTACGATGCTGCAGCATCTGTTTGAATACCGTTCCCCGCGGGAGATTCTCGCCGGGAAGCCTTCCTGCGCATATCCGTCGATCCTGACGGAAAACCTTACGCTGATCGACGCCTCGAGGCTCCGCTGCGAAAACCGGGAGGATCTGCTCGACATTCTGGAGATCCTGCTCGCGCAGCTTGGTTTCGCGCTCGCCGAGTTGTTCTGTAACCCCAGCTGCGCTCCCCTGCTGCGGCTCCGCTTCCAGCGGAAGCTGGAGCTCCTGAAAGCGGGTCTTCTGCGCGAATCCTGTCCGGCCGGGAGGAACTGACCGATGCTAGCCAAATTCTCCGTCAAACGACCCTATACCGTGCTTGTCGCCGTCGTGCTCGTCATCCTGCTCGGCGTGGTCGCCTTTCTGAAGATGACGCCGAACCTGCTGCCGAATATCGACCTGCCGTATGTGGTCGTATTTACCAGCTATGTCGGCGCCACGCCGGAAGAGGTGGAATCGACGGTGACGAAGCCCGCCGAGGAGGCGCTTGCAACGCTGGACAGCCTGGAGTACATCTCCTCCACCTCCAGCGAAAACTACTCCGCCGTGCTCATGCGCTTCTCCGCCGACGCGGACATGGACGCGACGACCATGAACATCCGCGAGGCGCTCGACAAGCTCTCCGCCGACTGGGACGATAGCGTCGGCACGCCAAGCATCCTCAAGATCAACCCGGACATGCTGCCGCTCGCCGCCGTCGCGATGGAGTACGACGGCAAGGACTCGGTCGATCTCTCGCGCTTCTACGAGGATACGGTCCTTCCGCAGCTTGAGGGCGTGGAGGGCGTTGCGAGTGTGACCGCGAGCGGTCTCGTCTCCGAGCAGGTCAATATCGTTCTGCGGCAGGACAAAATGGACGCGCTCAACGAGAAGATCCGCGCGGGCGTGGACTCGGAATTTTCGGACAGTGAGGAGCAGCTCGCCGACGCACAGTCGGAAATCGACGACGGCTACGCGCAGGTTGAAAGCGGCGAAGAGGATCTCGAGGACGGTCGCTCCAGCCTCAGCGCGGCCAGTAAAAATCTGGACCGTCAGGTCTCGGACGCGCGGAGCGAGCTGGACACGCAGAAGAGCGCGCTGGAAACCCAGCTTGCGCAGCTGACATCGGCGCAGTCGAGCTTCCAGACGCTTTCCGCCGCCATCGGGCAGGCAAGCGACGGCATCACCGCGCTCGAAGCGCAGATCTCGCAGCTGAACGACGCGATCGCGGCGCTGCCCGACGGCGACGAAAAGACCGCGCTTCTGCAGCAGAAGGCGGAATGCGAAGCGCAGCTGGCCGCGCTGAACGACCAGCTCACCGCGCTCGAGCAGCAATCGTCCGACGCGTGGGCGACATTCGCCGCATCCACCGGAATCACGGACCTTGCGGGCATTTCTGCGGCCGTCGACGCGGTCAACGACGGGCTTGCGCAGATCGAGGACGGTTACGATCAGCTGGACACGCAGGAGGCGGCCGGCAAGTCGGAGATCTCCTCCGGCTGGCGCAAGATCAGCAAAGGCGAAGAGACGCTGGATGAGAGCCGCACGCAGCTCGACGAATCGCAGAGCGACCTGGACGATTCCAAGGAGCAGCTCGACGACGCCAAACAGCAGGCCTACGACAGCACCGATCTGAACAATCTGCTCACGCTTGAAACCATCGGCACCATTCTCGGCGCGGAGAACTTCTCCATGCCCGCCGGGTACGCGGCGGACGACACGAGCGATACCCAGTGGCTCATATATGTGGGCGATCAGTTTTCAGACGCCGACGAACTCAGCGATCTGATCCTGTTCGACCTCGGGCTCGACGGCGTCGACCCCATCCGGCTCTCCGACGTGGCGGATATCTTCGTATCCAACGATGCGGACGAGAACTACGGCAAGGTCAACGGCGCAAACGCCGTGCTGCTCACGTTCAGCAAGCAGAGCGACTACGCCACCGCGATCGTATCGGAAAACGTGCACACGGAGTTCGATTCGCTGGAGGAAACATACGAAGGGCTGCACTTCACCAGCCTCATGGACCAGGGCGACTACATCCAGCTGGTCATCGGCTCCGTGCTGGAAAACATCGTGCTCGGCGCGCTGCTCGCAATCGTGGTCCTGTTCCTGTTCCTGCGGGACGTCCGTCCCACGCTCGTGATCTCCTGCTCGATCCCCATCAGCGTCACGTTCGCAATCGTGCTGATGTACTTTACGGGCGTCACGCTCAATATCCTCTCCATGGCGGGACTCGCGGTCGGCGTCGGCATGCTGGTGGACAATTCGATCGTGGTCATCGAGAATATCTACCGATTGCGCAGCAACGGCCTCGGCACGATCCGCGCCGCCGTGACCGGGACGGTGCAGATGGCGGGCGCAATCACCGCCTCCACGCTGACGACCGTGTGCGTGTTTTTGCCGATCGTGTTCGTAGAGGGACTTACGCGGCAGCTCTTTACCGATATGGCACTCACGATCGCGTTCTCGCTGCTTGCCAGCCTCGTCGTCGCGCTCACGCTCGTTCCCGCGCTCTCTTCGGGCGTGCTCAAGCGCATGCGCAAGCGCAAACGCAGCGAAAAACCGCTGCTGCAGCGCGGCTATGAGAAGGCGCTTTCCGTCGCGCTCGGTAACAAGGCGCTCGTTCTGGTGTTCGCGCTGCTGCTGCTCGTTGTGAGCCTCTACGCCGAGATCAACCGCGGATTCATCTACTTCCCGGATATGGACAGCCCGCAGATGACCGTCCAGATCACCCTGCCGGACGATACGACGTTCGACGAAGCCGTCGCGACGACCGACGAGATCGCCGCGCGCGTGATGGATCTCCCGGAGGTCGAATCCTGCGGCTCGATCTTCTATTCGGGGCTGACCAGTCTCTACGGCATCTCCGCCGGCAGCGAGAATACGACGGAAACGATGCTTTACCTTGTGCTCAAGGATCAGAAATCGTACCTCGGCTACGTGCCGAAAAAGTACCGTCAGCGCACGAGCACGGAGCTTTCCGGCGTGATCGAAGACCTCTGCTCCGATCTCGAGTGCGAGGTGAGTGCCACCGGTTCCGGCAACATGACCGAGTATATCGACTTCCTCAGCGGCAGCGGTGTGACGATCGACATCTACGGAAACGACCTGGACGATCTGAGGCAGACCGCGTCCGAGATCGCGGACGTCCTCGAGACCGTCCCGGGCACGCAGAACGTCAGTGACGGCCTCGAGGGCACCCTGCCCGCGCTCCGCGTCGTCGTCGACAAGGAGAAGGCCGCGCTCGAGGGACTCACGGTCGCGCAGGTTTACCAGTACGTCGCGCTCGCGCTCACGGCCGACGCGTCCGTCACAACGATCGAGGACACCGATCAGGACGTCGTGATCAGCATGCCGGACGCGGACCCGACCGTGAGCGACATCCGCGATTACGTGATCACCTTTGCGGGAACGGACGGAACCTACAAGGACGTGGCGCTCAGCGATATCGCGTCGTTTGAGGAAACGGAAACGCTCCAGTCGATCGATCGCGAAAATCAGCGCCGCTACGTGTCCGTCACGGCCGATATCGCCGACGACTATAACGTTACGCGCGTTACGAGCGCGGCGGAGGAGGCACTCTCCTCCTACGAGGCGCCCGACGGCGTGACCATCGAGTTCAAGGGCGAGAACGAAACGATCCTCACCGCGCTGAAGGACCTCGGCACGATGCTGCTGCTCGGCGTGGCGATCGTATACCTCATCATGGTCGCGCAGTTCCAGTCGCTGGTGTCGCCGTTCATCGTCATGATGACCATACCGCTTGCGTTCACCGGCGGCCTGATCGCGCTACTTGTGTGCGGCATGGAGATTTCGATCGTGGCCATGGTGGGCTTTATCCTGCTCGTCGGCGTAATCGTCAACAACGGCATCGTGCTCATCGACACGATGAACCAGCTCCGCATCGAGGGGATGGAGCGCCGCGAGGCGGTGCAGACGGCGAGCGCGCTGCGTCTGCGGCCGGTGCTCATGACCGCGCTGACGACGATCCTCGGCCTGCTGCCGCTCTCCCTCGGCCTCGGCATCGGCGGGGGACTCATCCAGCCCGTCGCGGTCGTCAGCATCGGCGGCCTTCTGTACGCAACGTTCATGACGCTCTTCGTCGTGCCCGTTCTCTACGACCTCATCGTGCGGCGCAGACCCCGCTCCGTAGCGGAAAAGGATCTCGAGGTCGACAACGCCTGAGCGTCGGCCGAAGCAGAACCGGAGCCGTTAAAAAACCTCCTGCCGTTTGGTCCTGCGGCAGGAGGCGTTTTTATTTCCTATCCGTCATTCCGGGTCTCGTTCGCAGCCCTGCCCGTTTTTTCTGATTTTCGTTATTTGAGATTTGTTTCCTTCAGAATATAGATCGGGCGCTGCTTGACCTGTATGTACGTGCGCGCGACGTATTCGCCCACGATGCCGAGCGCCAGCAGGATGAATCCGCCGAGGCAGAGCATGAACGCCAGCAGCGAAGGATACCCGGCCACCGGGTTGCCCCAGATGAGGGCGATGATCACGCGGATCACCATGTAGATCAGCGCGAGAACGGAGACGATGCTGCCGACGATCGTTGCGATCCGCAGCGGCACGGTGGAAAACGACACGATGCCTTCTACGGCGTACTGCATCAGCTTCCAGAACGACCACTTCGTTTCCCCCGCGGCGCGCTCCACGTTTTCGTATTCCAGCCACACCGTGTCGAACCCGACCCACATGAACAGCCCCTTGGAGAAGCGGTGATACTCGCCCATCTTAAGCACCGCGTCCTTGACGCAGCGGCGCATCATACGGAAATCGCGCGCGCCGTCGACGAACTCCGTGTCCGAAATGCGGTTGATCAGGCGGTAAAACGCCCGTGCGAACGCGCTGCGGATCTTCGGCTCGCCCTTTCTTGTAACGCGGCGCGTGGCCACGCAGTCGCACCCGTCGTCCGAAAGGCGCGCGAGCATCTCGCCGATGAGTTCGGGCGGGTCCTGCAGATCGCAGTCCATCACGCACACAAAATCGCCGTTGGCGTGCTGCAGGCCGGCGTACAGGGCGGCCTCCTTGCCGAAATTGCGGGAAAAGGAAAGATAGTTCACGCGCGCGTCGCGCTTGGCCAGCTCGCGCTGAATCGCAAGCGTGCCGTCCTTCGAGCCGTCGTTGACCAGAATCAGCTCAAAATCGTATCCGCTCAGACATTCGAACGCGTCCCGCCGGACCGCGTCGTAAAACATCGGAAGCGTCTGCTCCTCGTTGTAGCAGGGGCAAACGATGGAAACGAGCGGTTTCCCCGCCATGCGCATCCTCTCCTTTCCGCTATTGGATCAGCGTCTCGCCGCTGAGCAGCGCGACGGCGGTTGTGATCGCCAGCCACACCGCGAGCGAGATGATCATCGCGACCCGTCCCTGCCGGACCGGACGGCGCAGCCGCTTCTCCGCCATGTTCGGCGCCACCAGCGCGATGAGCAGCGCCCCGCCCGTGGCGTAGACGCCCGTTGTTTCGGATGTGCCGAAAAACGTGAGCAACGCCCCGCAGGCAGCGCCGAGCAGCGCCCCGCAGACGATCTGCATCGTTCGCCAGCGTTTGTCGGAATACGCCCGGACGCGCTTCTGCACTTCGTTGAGTTCCTCTTCGGCGGCCTGCGTTTCCGCCCGGCCGGCCGTTTCCTGTTCCGGCTCCGGCGCAGACGCGCCCTGCGCATCTTGCCCGGTCAGCGGGCCGCGTTCCGCGTCCGTCATTCCGCCACCTCCGCGGTGCAGTACAGGCACACCCGTTCGGCCGGCGCGGCGGCTTTTGGCTCGCCGTGGCGTTTCAGCCGGTCTCCGACCGTGCGGGTCGCGTTGATCGTCCTAGCCAAAAGAAACAGCACGACCGCCATCAGGAAAAAGGCCGGCACCGAGGAGACGAACGCGCCGTATCCGATGCTCACCCCGCCGATCTGCCAGCTCAGTTCCGCAAAATTCGTATCGGCCGGCAGCCCGACCAGCGGTGAAATCATGTCGTTCACCAGCGAATCCACGATGGATTTGAACGCCGCGCCGATCATCGCGCCGACCGCTAGGTCGATCACGCTTCCCCTTGAAATAAACGTCTTGAATTCGGATATCAGCTTTTTCACGGTTTCCTTCTCCAAATCGACTGCGCGCGCCGCGCTTTTCGGGCGGTTTCGCCGCGATCGGATCATTTTCAACTCAGTATACCATCCCCGCGCGCCGGTTTCAACGCCCGCCGGTTTCGCCTCCGGTCCGGATTCCGCCGCTTGCAAACGCACCCGCCGTATGCTAGAATGATCCCGTTCCGCCGAAGTGATGGAACTGGCAGACGTGACGGACTCAAAATCCGTTGGTAGCGATACCGTGTGGGTTCGAGTCCCACCTTCGGCACCAAAGAGATGAGCGCCTTTGGGCGCTCATCTCTTTGGTCTTCCCTTCAAAGGGACTCGAAGCCGCGATGAAAAACGATCCGGCGGATCGTTTTTCGCGGCCGGGAAGCGAACGCCCGCAGCCGCGCGGCGCAGCGCGCAAGCGGCGAGCGGCCTGAGCGGAGAGTCCCACCTTCGGCACCAGTAAAAAACTATGTGTCAGGGCCTGAACCTGCACATGGCTTTTTTCTGTTTCCTGTGTTATATTGATAAACAAGATTTTAGCATCGAAGGAGATCGCTAAGCAGATGGAACTTCAGAAATATCATGGCCTAGGCAACGACTATTTGATATATGACCCGCAAAAAAACAGCATGGAGCTCAACGAAGGAAGAATTCAGTTGATCTGTCACAGAAACTACGGCTTTGGTTCCGATGGAATATTATACGGCCCCATTTTTGATGATGCCAAGATTAAAGTTAGAATATATAATCCGGATGGAAGTGAAGCCGAGAAAAGCGGAAATGGTGTGCGAATTTTCTCAAAATATCTGAAAGATGCCGGGTATGTCGCTGCAAAAAGCTTTATTCTCACCACGCTCGGCGGAGATGTTTCAGTGGAATACCTAAACGATTGCGGAAATCTAATGAAGGTTTTTATGGGGGAGGTTACCTATGAAAGTTCAAAAATACCTGTTGTGGGGAAAAACAGACAGGTAATCAATGAGACAATGACCTTTGGGGGCCGAGATTATAAAGCAACCTGCCTTTCTATTGGAAATCCTCACTGCGTTATCCCGATGCAGGAAATCAGCAAAGAAAAAGCATGCGCACTTGGTAAATATGTTGAAAACTCAGATAATTTCCCCAACCGGATAAATATGCAGCTATTGAAGGTCCTTGATCGAAACAACATTCAGATTGAAATTTATGAAAGAGGCGCCGGATACACATTGGCCTCCGGAAGCAGCAGCTGTGCTGCGGCCAGCGCGGCTTACAAACTGGGGCTTGTAGACCCGAACGTTACTGTACACATGCCCGGCGGCGAACTAAAAATAGAAATACAGCCCAATGAAACTGTTTATATGACAGGTGACGTTAACAGCATAGGAACCGTGGTTCCGGCGGAGCCTTTTATACAGAAACTCAAAAATCTGAGAAAATAGGCGGTGTATATCTTTTTCAACCAGATTTGCCACGTCGTCGCTCCTCCTTTTCCAAACGTAAACGCTGTGCGGGTTTGCATTTGAAGTAAAACGGGAGCGCGAGATCAAAAGTGACCACATTCCCCAAAGAAATAGGCGCCTTGGGGCGTTCATCTCTTTGGCTTTTCCTTCAAACGGACTCAAACCCGCGCGACCGGCGATTCCGCGGTATTGACATCTGACGGCGGATGGTATATGGTTATAAAAATCGATCGGCATGAAGCTGGTCGCGGATGCCGAAGCATCCCGCCGCACAGACCCGTTTTTTGCAGTCCTGTTTCGTGATTGAAGATGTATGCTTTTGAAGGGCATACGGTTTTTTGAAGAAAACCGTACGCTTTTTTCTTTTTGCACGGGGCGCCCGTGCAGAAGCGCGCTTCCCAATCAGGAGGCGGGCAAATTCCATCCATTCCCATCCATTCTTTAAAGGAGGCCGTATTATGGCATGTTTTCTTGTCCCCGCTACCGAGGCGATCGTCGTCACCATCGCCACGCAGATCCTCATCGCGCAGGAAAGAAAGGTTCTCCCGCGCCATGAAAAGCCGAACGATCCGGAAGAGTCCGACGTTGAGGTAAAGATCCCGTTCTCCAGAAAGCTGCGCTGGCTTTCCAATCTGCTCTGGGGCGGTTCCTTCCTGCTGGCGTTTGAACACGTCTGGCACGGCGAGGTCGTTCCGTGGTTTCCGTTTCTGACCGCGGCGTCCGATCCGGCGGACACGGCGGTCATGCTGCACGAGATGTCGACGGTCGGCGTAACGATGGCCGTCCTCGTCACCGCCGTCTGGGCCGTGATGGTGCTCGTGTCCGGCGCGATGATGAAAAAGGCGCTCCGGCCCGTCGAAGTACGATAGGAGGTGCCGCCATGACGTTGCTTACCACCGTATTTGCGGCGATCATCTGCACGATCCTCTGGTATAAAAAAGCGCCGAACGACGAAATGAAGATCGGCATCCTCTGCTATCTGTACTGGGGCGCTTCGCTGATGTGGCTGGTGGACGCGGCCTTCGAATACGCGGAGCTGCACGCGGCATATTTTACGCCCGCGCTCGAGGATATGGCCAACGACCTCTACCTTGGCCTCTCCGTCGTGGCGCTCGGGCTGGTGCTTTGGCTCGTTATCCTGCTGATCAAGGACCCGAAGGGCGTCGTGAAGGCTTCCCTGCGGAAAAAGAAGTAACCGGTAATTCTGCGGACGGTTCCGTTGGACGCCTCGTCCTGCGGAGCCGCCCGCGCTTTGCGGGCCGCAATCCCGGCAAACGGAACAAGCAACTCCCGATAAACGACTGGTCCGGAGAACTCTGCCATGACGCTCGAACAATTTTTCCTTGCGCATCCGCGCGCGGCGCTCGGCCTCTCCGGCGGCACGGATTCCGCCTATCTTCTGTACGCGGGGCTGCGCTGCGGCGCGGACGTCCGGCCGTACTATGTAAAAACCGAATTTCAGCCGCAGTTTGAGCTGGACGACGCCGTACGGCTGGCCGGCCGGTGCGGCGTCGAACTGACCGTTCTGCGGCTAAGCGTTCTGGAACAGCCGGCGATTGCCGAAAATCCGGCCGGCCGCTGCTACCTTTGCAAACTGGCGATCTTCGGCGCGCTGACGGAGCGCGCGCGCGCGGACGGGTATCCGGCCGTTCTGGACGGAACCAACGCGTCGGACAGCGCGGCCGATCGCCCCGGCATGCGCGCGCTCGGCGAGTTGGCGGTGCTTTCGCCGCTTCGCGCGTGCGGGCTGACCAAGAGCGACGTTCGCGCCCTTTCGAAGGAAGCCGGGCTGTTTACCTGGAACAAGCCGTCCTACGCATGTCTTGCCACACGCGTTCCCGCCGGAATGCCGATCACCGCGGAGCTGCTGCGGCGCGTCGAGTGCGCGGAGGACGCGCTGTTCCGGCTGGGATTCCGGGATTTCCGCGTGCGGGTCTGCGGCGGCGGCGCGGCGCGGCTGGAGGTCGCCGCCTCGCAGGCGGACGCTGCGCGCCAAATGCGGCGGCAGATCCTTGAGGCGGTCCGCCCCTATTTCGATACACTGCTGCCGGATGCGGCGGAAAGGCGAAGCGAATGAATCAGCAGGAACTCATCGGTCTGCTCGAAGAGGTGAAGCGCGGAGACGTTTCGGTCGGCGACGCGGCGCTGAAACTGAAGATGGAGCCGTTCGAGGATCTGGGGTTTGCAAAGCTCGACCATCACCGCGCCTTGCGTCAGGGCGTTCCGGAGGTGATCTACGGGGCGGGCAAAACGCCGGAGCAGATCCGTTCGATCGCCGAACGAATGCTCGCGCACAACCAGAAAACCATTCTGATCACGCGCCTTTCGCCCGAGGCGGCGGAAAGCGTCCGGGCCGTGTTTCCACTGCGCTATTTTACGGAAAGCCGCATCGGGATCATCGGGGAACTGCCGGAGCCGGACGGCGACGGCAGCATCGTCGTGGCCACGGGCGGCACCAGCGACATCCCGGTCGCCGAGGAGGCGGCCGTTACCGCAGAGGCGCTCGGCAACGCGGTCGTCCGGCTCTACGACGTGGGCGTGTCCGGCCTCCACCGGCTGCTGGCGCATCTGGAACCGCTCATGCGCGCGCGTGCGGTCGTCGCCGTCGCGGGCATGGAGGGTGCGCTCGCCAGCGTGATCGGCGGGCTGACGGACTGCCCCGTGATCGCCGTCCCCACAAGCGTCGGCTACGGCGCTTCGTTCGGCGGCGTGGCCGCGCTGCTCTCCATGCTCAACTCCTGCGCAAGCGGCGTGAGCGTGGTCAACATCGACAACGGATTCGGCGCCGGATACCTTGCGAGCATGATCAACCATATGGGAAGGAGCGGCCAAAAACCGGAATGAAGATTCTTTATTTTGAATGCAGCATGGGCGCGGCGGGGGATATGCTGGCGGCCTCGCTGTTTGAACTTCTGCCGCCGCAGGCGCAGAGCACATTTATTGAAAAGATGAACGCTCTGAACCTCCCCGGCGTAACGGTGCGCGCCGAACGCACGGCCAAATGCGGCATCGCCGGAACGCACATGTCCGTCCGGATCGACGGCGTCGAGGAAGCCGAGCCGGACGCGGCGCACGACCATGCGCACCATGACGGCGAGCACGAACACGCGCACCATGAGGGCGAGCACGATCATGCGCACCATGACGACGAGCACGAACACGCGCATCACCACGGCAGCAGTCTTCACGATATCGAGCATATCCTTAAGCAGCTTCCGCTTCCCGAGAGGGTCCGGCGCGACGCGCTTTCGGTATACGGCCTGCTCGCGTCCGCGGAAAGCCATGCGCACGGAAAGCCGGTCGATCAGATCCATTTTCACGAGGTCGGCACGCTGGACGCGCTTGCGGACATCGTCGGCGTCTGCCTTCTGATCAACGAGCTAGCGCCCGGACGCGTGCTGGCCTCCCCGGTGCACGTCGGCAGCGGAACGATTCGCTGCGCGCACGGCATCCTGCCCGTACCCGCGCCCGCGACCGCGTATCTGCTGCAGGGCGTGCCGACCTACGGCGGCGCAGTCCTTGGCGAGCTCTGCACGCCGACCGGCGCAGCCCTTTTAAAGTACTTCTGCGAGGACTTCGGCGAGCGGCCGGTCATGCGTATTTCGGGCGTCGGCTACGGCATGGGAACAAAGGACTTCGAAGCCGTCAACTGCGTACGCGCCATGCTGGGCGAAACGGACGACGGGCGGGACGAAGTGGTCGAGCTAAAGTGCAATCTCGACGACATGACGCCGGAAGCGGTCGGCTTTGCGCAGGAGCGGCTCTTCGACGCGGGCGCGCTGGACGTTTATACGATTGCGGCCGGCATGAAGAAGAACCGCCCCGGCGTGCTGCTCTCGTGCCTTTGCCGCAAGGAGGACGCCGAACGCATGGCGCGGCTCATCTTCCGCCACACGAGTTCGCTCGGCGTGCGGGAATACGCCTGCAGGCGGTATACGCTCGATCGCTCCGAACGCACGGCCGACACCCGGTACGGTCCGGTTCGCGTGAAGGAATCGTCCGGCTGGGGCGTCCGGCGAAAAAAGATCGAGTACGAGGATGCGGCCCGGATCGCCCGGGAACGGGACGTTCCGCTCGCCGAGGTCCTGCGATCCGCGCGGGAAGAGCCGGCGCAACGCGCCGAAACACCGAACGAACCGAACGCAGATTAGCGTCCGAACGCACCGGAACCGCTGAAAGGCGCTTCGTTTGCCGGAGGCGCAGGCGGCGGAATTCATGAATAAGGTTCTTTTACAGGCCGGGCAAAGCGGTTCATCCGTTTTGCCCGCAGCTTGTTGATCAAGGAGGGCTGTTGGAGGCTCCGCCTCCAAACCACCGCTCAGGGCCGTAACGACCCTAAGAACTTATTTCCGCAAGCGCCCCGGAACAGGGTGCTTGCGGGGTCAGGAATTCCCAAGGGACATGTCCCTTGGGTGGGGTGCAGGGGTGAAACCCCTGCAAAAGAACTTTTTAACAGCCTGCGGGCAAAGCGGTTCATCCGCTTTGCCCGTTTTTTATGCCGGCAGAACGCAGGCTCCCGCGCCGGCGGCCGGCTGAATCACCTATCCCCGTTTTCCATGTGCAGAATCAGGCGGTCCCAGCCGTTTTCCGTTTCCCCGCCGTCGGCGCGCTCCGCCGCGAGCCGGGCGAGCACGCGCCGTTCCCGCCGGTCGAGCGAACCGATCAGCGCAGCGTGCAGCGCGTCGTCCGGCACGGCGTCGAGGATCTCCACGAGGTCCCGCAGGGAGCGCACCCCGCGCCGGACCATTGCGAGCCGGCCGGAGACGGATCGGCAGTCCTGCAGTCTGCCGATCAGGCGGCGCAGCGATTCGTCGTCCATCATGGGTCCGTCCGTAAAAACGTCGTCCGTTCCGGCGGTGGGCGTTCCGTCGTTTTGCGAAACGAACACGCCGCCTGTATCCGGCGCGCCGCCGGCCGCCCGGATGCGCGGCAGCAGGTCGAGCGCGGTCCCGCTCAGATACGCTCTGGCCGACGCGCTTTCGATGGAGAGCTCGCGGCAGACGGCCGCAGCAGCATCCGCAAGCATCCTCCGCCCGTCCTCGTCGGTTCGTCCGGCAAAGCGCCGCCGAACGGCGGCGGCGTCCGCCGCGTCCAGAAACAGCCTTTGCACGGATCGGTCCGCGAGCGCGCGTCCAACGGCGGCATCCGCCGCGGGCGTATACAGATTGACCGGCAGCCCGTCGAAGTCCCCGTAATACCGTTCGTAAAGCAGCCGGAGCATGTCGCCGTCGAACCGGCGAAGAAACGCACTTTCCGTAAGCAGCCTTCTTAGATAGTCGTTGACGTATTCCACGCCGCGCAGCGTTTCCGCAGCGGGCCGACAGAGCGGATAGTCGATGTCGCACGGAATCTCGTGCGCAAAGAAGGCCGCGTCGTACCGGCAAAAAAACGCCGGCAGCGCGGCGAGCGTATCCCGGAAGGCAATATTCTCAACGGGCGGCCGGGCCGTCTCGGCCTGTTTCAGCAGCAGCCGTCCGCGGCGAACCAGCCGTTCCACGTCCCGCACGCCCGCCTCGTAGAGCCGCCGGACGGAGGATGCGGACGCGTCGGCGTCCGAATGGGCGCGCAGATGCAGATCGACGCAGTAGAGAATCCCGTTCAGCAGCCGTTTTGCCGTTTCCACGCGCACGGAACCGCTGTCCCCCATGGTATAGCGGCCGGCGCGCTCGGCAAGCAGCGCCAGCACGCTCTCCCCGAACGCCTTCCTCTCCGCCGCGTCCATGGTCCGCATCTGCGGTGAACGCATCGGCATAAGGTCATCCGTCATCCCCGTCCGTCTCCTCCCCGAACCGCCTGCCGCGGCAGAGCGTTTCCAGCGACGTTCCGATCACCGCGTCGACCGAGCCGCCCGATTCGTCGTAGCTCGTGCGCATGGCCGCGATCAGCTCGTCGTCCGTAAGCAGATCGAAGGATTCGTTTTTAAAGTAATAAAACGCGTCGGTCAGTTCGCCCAGCACGGCCTCGTATTCGTCCTGCATCAGATACGGCGAATCGCAGAACGCCTCGATCAGCTTCGGAATCACGCTCTCCCCGAATTCCACGCGCCCGGTTTCCGAGAGCGCGTCGGCGCGCTTTTGCGCCAGCGCGCCAATCGCGGCCTCCGGCAGCATAAGGCCGTATCGGGCGGTAAGCGCATTGCAGGCGCGAAGCTCTTTCGTCAGCCGCCGCTGCGCCGGGCCGATCACGCTCAGTTCATATGTCCCGCCCGGTTCATCCGGTCCGTTCATGCGCGCACACTTCCTTCCCCGGTCAGCATATCCCCCGCCGCGGGAACGAACAAGACTTGTTTTTAGAGCCGTTTTGTGGTAATATATCCATAGAAAATTTAAAGATACCGCCGCCGGCCGCTCATCGTTGCGGGCGGTTTTATTCTGCCGAATCCGCCGGACCGATATCTTTTTTATCCGGACTATTGACTTTCCCAGAATTGCGTCTATTATAATTAGTTGCACATGCATCCTTTTATCGAAAGGCGGCCGCGCCATGGACGTTACGCAGCGAAAGATCACCAAGATCGGCCGGGAGGTTAACCGGTTCATCAATCTGTCCTTAAAGGGCAGCGGCGTCGGTACGTCGGAATATGAATTTCTGCACGTGGTCCGGAAAAACCCCGGCATCACGCAGGCGGGCGTACGCGAACGGCTCGGGCTGGACAAGGGCGCGTCCGCGCGCCGGGCGGCGAATCTGGAGGCGAAGGGCTTCCTCGTGCGCACGCCAAACCCGGCGGACGGGCGGAGCCGCCTGCTGTTCGCCACGCCGAAAGCGGATAAGCTGAAAAACTCCCGCGCCTCCATGGAAGCCTGGTTTTACGAATGGCTGACGGCGGATCTTCCGGACGAGAAGAAGGCGGCCTTCACCGAAACGCTGGACGAACTGTACCGAAAATGCAAAACCGAAAGCAAAGCCGGTTTCCGCCTGGTCGCCGCGTATATCGCCGGGCGCGAAGGCGAGCCGGAACCATGAGAATCGAGGATCCGTTCGGATGAAGAAAAACAAACTGCGTTCCCTTACGCCGGCCATGGCGTTCATCCTTCTCTTCGGCATCGTAAGCCTGCTTTCCGACATGACGCACGAGGGCGCTTCCAGCATCCGCGGCGCGTATCTTTCCCTGCTGGGCGCCTCCGCGGCGACGATCGGATTCGTCTCCGGCCTGGGCGAGTTGCTCGGGTATTCCCTGCGCTTCCTCTTCGGCAAATTCACCGACAAGACGAAGCAGTACTGGCCCATGACCATAGTCGGCTACGCGATCGACGTGTTCGCCGTACCCGCTCTGGCGCTGGTCGGCGAGCACGGCTGGATCCTCGCGTGCGTATTCATCGTGCTCGAACGGGTGGGCAAGGCGGTCAAGAAACCGGCAAAGAACACCATCATGTCGTTCGCCGCCTCGCAGGAGGGCGCGGGCAAGAGCTTCGCCATACAGGAACTGCTCGACCAGATCGGGGCGTTCCTCGGGCCGGTCCTGCTCTACCTCATCATGCTCTTCAAGACCGACGGGACGACCTTCCAGATCTACTCCTTCTGCTTCGCCGTTCTCCTGCTCCCCGCCATTGCCACGATGATCATGCTGTTCGTCACCCGGCGGAAGTTCCCGAACCCGGAGCGCTTCGAGCCGGAGCCGAAGGAGTACGTCCCCTTCCGGCTCAGGAAGGAATTCGTGCTGTATATCGCGGGCATCAGTCTCTTTGCGTTCGGTTTTATCGACTACTCGCTGGTCATCATGCACGTGTCCAACCACTTTTCCGAAATCGCTTCGGGCCTTTCGGACACCGGGTCGCTCATCAACACCGGAACGCTGCCGCTGCTGTACGCCGGCGCGATGCTGGTGGACGCCGTCGCCGCGCTGATCTTCGGGCTGATGTACGATAAGAAGGGCGTGCGGGCGCTCGTGCTCTCGACGGCGATCTCCGCGCCGTTCGCGCTGTTCATCTTCGCGTCCGAATCCATACCGCTGCTGCTGATCGGCATCGCGATGTGGGGCGTCGGCATGGGCGCGCAGGAGTCCATTCTCAAGGCCGCCGTGTCGAAGATCGTGCCGAAAAACAGCCGCGCCACGGGATACGGCATCTTCGAGTGCGCGTTCGGCATCTTCTGGTTCCTGGGAAGCTGGCTGCTCGGCGTGCTCTACGACGTCAGCATCCCGGTCATGATCGCGGTGTCCGTCGCGGCGCAGCTCGTCTCCATCCCGCTCTACCTGCTCTCATCCCGGAGCGCGTCGCTTCAGTAAGGCGGGCGCCGGTCCGTTAAAAAGTTCTTTTGCAGGGGATTCACCCCTGCACCCCACCCAAGGGACACGTCCCTTGGGAATTTCTGATCCCGCAAGCGCCCTGTTCGAAGTCGCTTGCGGAAATGGGTTTTCAGGACCGTTATCGACAAGCTGGCGCCCGCGCCATAAAATGCGCCTTTTCCGGCGGCACAGCCGCATGGTATACTGAATCAATGCATCCGGCGTTCCTGCGCGGCTGCCGCAAACGCGCGGTTTGCCGCGGATTCCGTACAAAAACGAATCGCCCGATGGTTCGGCAAAGGAGGTCCCCCATGCGAACGGTGATCCCCCTCAACGACGGCTGGCGGTATCTTCCCGCATACCGGGAGGGCTGCATGCTGCCGGAGTTCGACGAGTCCGGCCTTGCTTTGGTGCGCCTGCCGCACGTCAATCTGGAACTGCCCTATAATAATTTCGATGAAAAGGCGTATCAGTTCGTCAGCTGCTACCGGCGGCACCTCGTCCTCGAGCGGCGGCCCGGACGGCGCATCCTGCTGCACTTCGAGGGCGTGATGGCCGCCGCGGACGTCTGCCTCAACGGAAAGCCGGTCGGCGGGCACGCGGGCGGTTACACGCCGTTCGTCTGCGAGTTGACCGATTTTGCGCGGGACGACGACAACGTGCTGGCGGTCCGCGTGGATTCCACCGAGCGCGCGGACATCCCCCCGTTCGGATCCGTGATGGACTATCTTGCCTACGGCGGCATCTACCGCGAGGTATGGCTCGAGTACGTGGGCTCCGTTTTTGCGCGCGATGTGTCTGTAAAGACGCCTCGTTCGGAAACCGGCGCATGGCGTGTGGAAGCGGACGTTACGCTCGACAACGCGTCGGGCGGGCCGCGCGAACTTACGCTGCGCTTCGAGCTGACGGGAAAGGACGGCGCCGCGGCCGCGTACGAACAGTCCGTCCGCTTGTCCGGCGCGGCGCAGGAAACGATCTCCGTCTCGTTCGACGCCGGCGACGTGTCGCTCTGGAGCCTTTCGCAGCCCAATCTGTACACGCTCGCGCTGCGGATCACAGAGAACGGCGAGTCCGTCGACGAGCGTTCGGTCCGCTTCGGGTTCCGGGACGCGCGCTTCACGCCGGACGGATTCTTTCTAAACGGCGAAAAAATCAAGCTCCGGGGATTGAACCGGCACCAGAGCTATCCATACGTCGGCTACGCGATGCCGAAGAGCGCCCAGTACCGCGACGCGGAGATCCTCAAGCGCGAGCTGGGCGTGCAGATCGTCCGCACCTCGCACTACCCGCAGTCGAAGCACTTCCTCGACCGGTGCGACGAGCTGGGCCTGCTCGTGTTCGAGGAGATCCCCGGCTGGCAGCACATCGGCGGCGAAGCATGGAAGCGGAACCTGCTTCGGGCCGAGGAGGAGATGATCACGCGGGACCGGAACCATCCGTCCATCGTGCTATGGGGCGTGCGCGTCAACGAATCGCAGGACGACGACGCGCTCTACGAGGCGACGAACGCGCTGGCCCGGCGGCTCGATCCCACGCGGCAGACGGGCGGCGTACGGAACTTTGCCGGCAGCCGTCTGCTCGAGGACGTCTACACCTACAACGATTTTGTGCACAGCGGCAAAAACAAGGCACTCGAACCGCCGGAGAAGATCGCGCACGGCCGCGTGCCGTACCTCGTCACCGAGCACAACGGCCATATGTTCCCCACAAAGAAGTTCGACTGCGAGGAGAAACGCGCCGAACACGCGCTGCGGCATTTGCGCGTGCTGGACGCGATGTACGGCACGTCCGGCATCGCGGGCGCGATCGGCTGGTGCATGAACGACTACAATACGCACAGTGATTTCGGCAGCGGCGACCGGATCTGCTACCACGGGGTCATGGACATGTTCCGCCTGCCCAAGGAAGCCGCCGCGGCGTACCGTTCCCAGCAGGACGAAACGCCCGTGCTCGAGGTCGCGTCCTCGATGAATCCGGGCGAGTTGCCGGGCGCCGATCTCGGAAATGTATATGTCTTTACAAACTGCGATTCCGTCAGGGTCTATAAAAACGGCGTGTTCATCGGCGCCTGTCTTCCCGATCGCGCGCAGTTTCCGCACCTGCCGCATCCGCCGGTGGTCGTTTCGGATTTCATCGGCGACGCGCTGGAACGCGGCGAGGGATTCGGCAGGCGCGACGCGGAACGGATCAAGCGGGTCCTCCACGCGGTCGCGCGCTACGGCGGCCTGTCGCTGCCGCTCGGCGTGAAGCTGACCATGGCGGCGCAGATGCTCAAACACCGTCTGTCCTATCAGGACGCGGTCGATCTGTTCACGCGCTATATCCAGGGCTGGGGCAGCGAGTCCACGGAGTACCGCTTCGACGGATACGTCGGGGACAAGCTCGCCGTTTCCCACACGAAGGGTCCGGCGGTTTCCGGCGGTCTGCGCGTCCGGCCCGACTGCGAAACGCTCACGGAGGACGAAACCTACGACGTATGCCGGGTGGTGATCGAGCACGTCGATTCGTTCGGCGGCGTGCTGCGGTATTCCAACGAGGCCGTACGGCTCGGGATCGAGGGCGCCGGAGAGATCATCGGACCGGAGACGATCGCGCTGACGGGCGGCTCCGCGGCCTTCTGGGTCAAGTCGAAAGGCCCGGGCGAGATCCGCCTGACGGTTTCGTCCCCGCGCTTCGGCGCGCAGACGCTCCGTCTGAACGTTCAAACGGCACGTGCGGTAAAGTGTATCCAGAATCCGTCCAAAATCGCAACTATAGAGTAATGATATATTTTAAGTCCTTAATATTCCTTACAAAGCAAGCGACCATTAACGATTGTAGTAAATTAACTTTTTCTGTTTCATACAACATGTTTGCTCATGCTTGCGAATTGCTAAATACTATAATATACTGTTTGTACTATAGTAAGTTGTTCGCATGGGAGGATATTATGAGTACATATGTTTATGTTGACAATTCAAATGTTTGGATCGAAGGAAAGCACTTGTCAGCGGTTAAAAAAGGTATGGCAATTGATCTAAAGCAAGCAATGAGTAATAAGATTTGTGATCCTGATTGGAATTATGATTTCGGAAAACTACTTCAATTTACAGTTGGCGATATGTCTAATATTGGTCGTGCTATGCTATTCGGCTCTAAACCTCCTGTTACTGACTCTTTATGGGGAGCCGCCCGTCGTGCTGGTTTTGAAGTGATTACTGAAGATAGAAGCTATTTTACTAATAAAGAAAAGAAAATAGACATGGGGATTGGTACAAAAATTATGGAAGATTCTTATACGAGTATACGACCAAGGCAAGATGATGTTGTTTTAGTCGCAGGCGATCGTGATTATGTTCCTGTTGCTGAAAGTATAAAAAAGCGGGGAATTGAATTTAATGTATGCTTCTGGAATCACGCGTCATCTGAATTGAAAGATATAGCAGATCACTTTTTCAGTTTGAACTCTCATTTAGAGTATCTTCGCATATAATTAATTTGTAATATTTATTTTGCTGAAAAGAATAAAGTCTAGCAGTGGTTTCCTGATTTCCATTGACCATAACAGTAGCAAACCTTTTATTGGCTATTGGCAAAAAACATCAAGTTGCTTTAATATGGAATAAATTCCCAACAAGATGTTAGCTTGTTCTACTATCCTGATTTTTATCTGCCGCCGAACGCCTCCGCGAGGCGCCGTTCCCCGATTTGAATCGCGCGGGACACGGCTTCCTTTTCGTTCACGGTGGTGATGACCCGGTCCTTCATAACCGCCCTGCCCGCAATGTAGACGTTGACCACGTCCGCGGCCTTGGCGCAGTAAACCAGCGTCGTGAGCGGGTCCCCGCCGCAGGCGCAGTTTGCCGAACGCATGTCCACGCACAGCACGTCCGCCTGCCGGCCGGGTTCGAGCACGCCCGCATCCAGCCCCAGCGCCCGCGCGGGCGTTTCGGTTGCCATGCGGAACACGTCCTTCGGCGAGAGCGCGGCCGGGTCCCCATTTACGCCCTTCTGCAGCAGCAGGGCCGTGCGCATCTCCTCGAACATGTCCAGCAGATCGTTGCTGGCCGCGCCGTCGGTGCCGACCGCCACCGGGATGCCCTCGCGCACATACCGCGCGACGGGCGCGACGCCGCTGCCGAGCTTTAAGTTGCTCTTGGGGTTATGGCAGATCGTGACGGGCTTTTCCCGCACGGTTTCGACGTCCGCATCGGAAAGGTGGACGCAGTGCACTGCGAGCACGGGACGGTCCAGAAAGCCAAGACTGTCCAGATAGCCCACGGGCGTCATGCCGGTATCCCGCAGGGATTCGGCCATCTCGGTGCGCGTCTCCCCAACGTGGATGCACAGAAACTGCTTCCTGCGGTCCGCCAGTTCGCCCAGCATCTGCAGAAAAGCCGGCGTGCAGCAGAACGGCGTGCTGGGCGCGATGGCCGTGCGCAGCAGCCCGCGACCGTCCCAGCGGTCGATCAGGCGCTCGATTCCCTCGATCATCTTCTCGTCCGGCTGCACGAATTCGTCCGGGATCCAGCGGTTGGCGCTCTGCACGGCGCCCACGCCGCGCACGCCGAGTTCCTCCCAGGAGCGAAACAACGCGTCGGAGATCATGTCCATGGCCACGAACGCGGTGATGCCGCTGTGGAGCTGTTCGATGCCGGCCAGCATGCCGTAATGGTACGGGAGCGGGTCCTCCTTGTCCTTTGCATGCGCCAGCGCCACGCCCACGAACGGGAAGGTCACCTCGTTGCACCACGGCGCAAGCGTCAGATCGTCCCGCCGGCCCTTGAGCATGCTCTGGTAAACGTGGGTGTGCAGGTTGATAAACCCGGGGCAAAGCAGCATGCCCGAGCAGTCGACCGTCTCCGCGTCGGGCGCGGACAGATTTCGGCCCACGGCTTCGACGCGTCCGTCCGCCATCAGAAGATCGGCGCTAAGCAGCACCCGGTCCGCACTCCGGACGACGGCGTCCGCACATTTGAGCAGTGTTTTCATGATCGTTCTCCATAAAAAAGGGCTGCCGCCCCTCGCCTTGCGGCTATCCTGCGGCAGCCGGGATTCCGGTTTTGGGTTACTCCTCTTCCTTGAGTTCGGTTTCCAGCGTATCGTCGCGCGGGCCGATGAAGACGCCGATCTTGGGCAGTCCGATCAGCAGCGGCGTGCCGACGATCAGCGAGCCTGCAGAGAAGATCGCGCGCTCCAGCGGAGAGACGAAGATCAGCACGCTCCAGACCTCGGAGGTCAGGCCGTAGAGGAACAGGCAGACATAGTCGACAAATGCGGCCGAGAACACCATGCCGGCGTAGCAGGCAAGAAAAACGGCGATGGCTTTCAGCGCGAAGTTGCTCTTCTTGAGCCACTTGTTGCACAGGAACAGGCCGATGATGCAGGCCAGAATGCCGGAACCGAAGAATACGCTGGCAAACAGCCAGGACTCACGGCCGACGGGATGGGTAAACCAGAGCACGATGAAGATCAGACCGACGCCGATGGCGGACAGCGGACCCCATTTCTTCTGCTCGCACAGCAGGCCGGCCACAAACGCGGCGACCACGGCCGAGACGAACGTCGCGACGCCGATGACCGCCGTGGCGGGCGCGATCAGCTGGCCGATAAAGCCGCCGATCGCGGCGCACAGAGCGCCTGCAACGGGTCCGAAGAAGATACCCGCCAGGGGTACCAGCGCCGTGCTGACGGAGAACGAGCCGCCGGTCGCTACCAGCGGAATGCTGGGCAGCAGCGCGGACGCCGCCAGAATAGCGGCGTATACGGCAATCACCGCCGGATGGAACTTCCCAAATGTTTTTTTACCTCTTGCCATTTGATAAACCTCCCATATCGAATTTCTATATCCCCACAAGAAACCGTTTCTCTTGCAAAGACCACCATTTTCTCTTGCAAAGACCATCGGAGGCGAAAAACAAAAAAAGAAGGACAGGATTCATCTATGATATCGAGATTATATCGAATTTCGCCTGTCTGTCAATCGGCAGCGGCCTATATCCATCGAATATGCACATATTCTCATTCCCGGGCAGTGTGGTTTACAAAGCCGTTTTTTTTCGGTATACTGGCGTAAACATGTCCGCATACCCCATAGGGACCGCATCCTGGTTGCCTGAATAAATATACGGGAGGTAGCTTATGGGCCTTGTCGATTATCAGCCGGGAACGTCCTATCTGCACACGATGGATCCGCGTGTTAAAATCATCGCGCTTTTGTATCTGTCCGTCGTCGTGTTCATGGTCAAGAGCATTTTTGTGGTGATCGCGATGCTAGGCGCGTTCAGCATCCTTTGGAGCTGCGCGCAGCTTTCCTGGAAGTCCTGGTGGAGCTTTGCGAAAGTCGTGCTCAGCATCATGGCGCTGATCATCGTGCTCCAGTTGTTTTTTTACGGAGATAACTCCACGGCGCATTTCATGTTCGGACTGCAGATCCCCGAAAACGTCGGCATCCTCAGCAATTACGGCCTCAAATGGGAGGGCCTGGAGTTCGGCATCCTTCTGACCATCCGGTTCCTGGCCCTGATCATACTCATGCCCATGGTCATCAAGACCACCACCGTCAGCCAGATGTCGATGGGCATGGTGCGTCTCGGCCTTCCCTACAAAATCGCATATATGACCACCACCTCGCTGAATATCATCCCCACGTTTCAGGAGGAGATCCGCACGATCATGGACGCGCAGAAGCTCCGCGGCATGACCGTTTTCGAAGAGGGAAAGAAGTGGGAGAAGTTCAAGTCCTACCCCGCGCTCGTGGTGCCCATGATCATCGGCGCCATGCGCCGCGCGCAGCAGATGGGCGTGGCAATGGACACCCGCGCGTTCGGCTGTTCAAAAAAGCGCACCTATATCGAAACGATCCACATGAAAAAAACCGACTGGCTGTATCTCTTTGCGGCGCTCCTTCTCGGCGCCCTTCTGATCGTCGGCAACGATTTTTTCCCGAAATCCATTGTAAATATGATCTTTCAATAAGGAGGCGCGCGATATGTCCGAAACCGTCATCAAACTGGAAAACGTATCCTATCACTACCCGCGCGCCAAGCGATGGGCGCTTGCCAAGATCAATGTGGAGATCGGCAGGGGCGAGTTCATCGCGGTAATGGGCGAAAACGGAGCCGGCAAGACCACGCTGTGTCAGTGCATCAACGGCACCGTCCCCAATTATCACGAAGGCGTGCTCAAGGGCAGGGTGGAGGTCCTCGGCTTCGATACGCAGGCCTGCAAAACCACCGACCTGGCCGACAAGGTCGGCATGGTGCTGGACGACCCCGAATCGCAGCTGTTCACCACGTCCGTACGCAACGAGGTCGCTTTCGGCGCGGAGAACCTGTGTATTCCGGCGGATGAGATCCTGCGCCGCGTCGACTGGGCGCTGGGTATCGTAGGTCTTTCCGAATTCATCGACCAGGCGCCCACGGCGCTGTCCGGCGGACAGAAGCAGCGCCTCGCCATCGCCACCAACCTGGCGATGACCCCCGCGGTCCTCGTGCTGGACGAGCCGACCTCGCAGTTGGACCCCGTCGGCACGCGCGACGTATTCGAGGTGATCCGCGAGCTGCGCGAAACGGAAAAAATGACCATCGTCATTGCAACCCACAAGAGCGAGGAGATCGCGGAGTTTGCCGATAAGGTGCTGGTGCTCAAGGACGGCCATGTCGTCGCCTTCGACGAGCCGCATGCGATATTCAACAACGCAAACCTGATGCAGGAGTGCAATATCCGCCCGCCGCAGGTGTCGGAACTGACCAGTTACCTGCGCGAGCGCGGATACGAAATCGGCAGCAAACCGATCCTGATGCAGGATGCCTACAACGCAATCACCGGCTGGTACGCCAGGGAGGACCGCGTATGACGAATCCGGAAGTGGTTCTGAAAATCGACGACGTCGGCTATACCTATCCCACGGGATCGACGGCGCTCGAGCACGTGAGCATCGAAATCCGCGAGCAGGAGTTTGTGGCCATCATCGGTCAGAACGGCGCGGGCAAATCCACGCTGCTCAAAAACGTTACGGGCCTTCTGACCCCCACCGAGGGCAACATCTATCTCAACGGCAAAAACACCCGGGAGATGAGCGTGGCCGCCATCTCCCGGGAAGTCGGCTTCGTGCTGCAAAACCCCGACCGGCAGCTGTTTGCCAACACGGTGTTCGAAGAGGTGGCGTTCGGCCTGCAGAACGCCAAGGTGCCGGCGGACGAGATCAAGCGGCGCGTCATGGAAACGCTGGAATCCGTCGACCTTGCCGACAAGGTGGAGGAATTCCCCCCTGCGCTGAGCAAGGGCGACCGCGCCAAGGTCGTCGTCGCCTCCGTGATCGTGATGAACGCCGGCATCATCATACTCGACGAGCCCACGAGCGGACAGGACTACAAGGGCTGCTACCAGATCATGGAGATTGCAAAACGGCTCAACGCCGAAGGGCACACCGTGATATTCGTGACCCATCATATGCCGCTGGTGACCGAGTTCTCCGAACGCACCATCGTCATGGCCCGCAAGCACGTGCTGATGGACGGTCCTTCGCACGACGTGTTCCGGCATGCCGAAAAGCTGGCCACCACCAATATCCGTCCGCCGCAGATCACCCAGTTCGGCACCATGCTGGAGGACGTCATTCCCCTGCCCGGCACCATGCTGAGCGTGAAGGAGCTGGGCGACGAGTTGATCCGGCAAAAGGCAAGATAGCCTCTGCGCAGAAAAATGGGAGCCGCTTTCTCGGAGGGCGGCTCTTTTTCTGACCTTCGGCGGGCAGAATCGGCCCCGGGCGGCTTCCGCCGTCGTTCCACGGTTCCGGCGGATGGGCGCCCCTTCCCCCGTTTCGGCTTTTCCGGTAGGCACAAGGGCCGCGGTATGATAAAATAAGATTTATTCCGCATGCGATTTGCGGAACGATCCCTCCCGAACTGACTGCGGATCGCCCGCAGCGGTTCTGTGCAGGGTCAGAATTCACGGACGGCCCGCCCGCCCGCGCAGCACATTCATTGGAGGATACACACCATGCCTGATTCATTCGACACGCTCGTCGACCGCCGCGGCACGGACTCGCTCAAATACGACTTTGCCGCAAAGCTGGGGAAGCCGGACGACGTTCTGCCCCTCTGGGTGGCGGACATGGACTTCCGCTCCCCGCCCGAGGTGCTCTCCGCGCTTGCCGAACGAAGCGCTGCCGGTGTCTTCGGCTACAGCGACGCGGCGAATGCGGACTACTTTACCGCGCTGGCCGCGTGGTATCAAACCCGCTTCGGCTGGACGATCTCGCCGGACTGGCTGATCAAGACGCCCGGCGTGGTTTTCGCCGTCAGCACCGCGATCCGCGCGCTCACAAGCGAGGACGACGCCGTGCTGATTCAGCCGCCCGTCTACTACCCGTTCGCAAGGTCGATCCGGATCAACCGGCGCAGGCCGATCGAAAACGAGCTCGTTCTCGCCGACGGCAGATACGGCGTCGACCTCGTGGATTTCGAGCGTAAAATCGTTCAGAACCAAGTGAAGCTGTTCATCCTCTGCAGCCCGCACAACCCGGTCGGCCGGGTATGGACGGAGGACGAGCTTGCCGCCATGGGCGATCTGTGCGTAAAGCACGGCGTACTTGTCGTCTCCGACGAGATCCATGGGGATTTCGTATTTCCCGGCCACCGGCACCGCGTGTTCGCAAACGTGAAGCCGGCGTTCGCCGCGCTGAGCGTCACCTGCACGGCCCCGTCCAAAACGTTCAACCTCGCCGGACTGCAGATTTCAAACATCCTGATCCCCGACGCAGACCTCCGCGGGAAATTCCATGAGGAAATCAACCGCACGGGCTACAGCCTGCCGAACCTGATGGGCCTGGCCGCCTGCCGGGCCGCATACACGCACGGCGCGGCGTGGCTGGACGAACTGAAGCGCTACCTCACGGAGAACCTCCGTTTCATAAGAGAGTTCCTCGCGCGGGAAACGCCAAAGATCCGCCTGATCGAACCGGATGGCACATATCTTCTTTGGCTGGACTGCCGCGCGCTGGGGATGACGGACCGTGCGCTCGACGATTGGATTCTGCACGGCGCAAAGCTCTGGCTGGACGCGGGGCCCATGTTCGGCGCGGGCGGCGAGGGCTTCCAGCGCATCAATATCGCCTGCCCGCGGCCGACGCTCGAATGCGCGATGCGGCGGCTCAAGGCGGCGTACGACGCGCTGAAGCCGTAATACGGCGGCGCGGACGATATTCTTTTACAGAAGCGTTCGTGGTATAATACAGACAATATTTGCCAAACATCGTTCTATCTTCCGCCCGTACGCGCAGCGGCGGGCCGGCGATACTGTATTGGGGTGTATCTTCGTATGGCGACGCAGGAAATTCCGATGACTCGACGTCTGATGCTCATTATCAACCCGGTGGCGGGCCGGCGGCAGGTGCTGCGGCATATTGCCGAGATCATCCGCATCTTCATGGATTACGGCTGTATCGTGACCACGTTCGTCACGCAGAAACCGCGCGACGCGACGGCGTTCGTCGAACGCTACGGCCGCGATTTCGACATCGTGGTCTGCACCGGCGGGGACGGCACGCTCAGCGAAACGGCATCCGGCATCGTCAAAAGCGGCGCGCCGGTTTCGCTCGGCTATATCCCCGCGGGCAGCACGAACGTGTTCGCCTCCTCGCACGGGATCTCCATGAACATCCTGACGGCGGCGAAGGACATTGCGACCGGTTATGTGAAACGCATCGACACCGGGCGGTTCAATTCCCGGTGCTTCACGTTTGTCGCGGCGGTCGGGGCGTTTTCCTGGCTGGCTTATACGACGTCCCAGAATCTGAAGAACACCATCGGTTATTCCGCCTACGTTCTGGACGGCATGATGAGCCTGCCGAAGATCAAGCCGATCCCGATCCGGATCACGACGAAGGACGGGACGCACGAGGGCGACTACCTCTTCGGTGCGGTCAGCAACGTGACCTCGTTTCCCGGCCTTCTGAAGTTTCCGCCAAACACGGTGAAAACGAACGACGGCCTGTTCGAGATGGTGCTCATTCGCGAGCCGGAAAACCTCGTGCAGTGGCAGACGGCGCTCAACTCGGTCATCAGCGGCAATTACGGCGCGGATCTGATCGACTTTTTCCAGGCGGACGAGTTTACGATTCACATGAGCGACGAAGTGCACTGGGCGCTGGACGGAGAATACGAAAGCGGAGGCACGGACGGCCGGATCGAAATCAAAAGCGAACGGTGCGCCGTCAATCTCATCGTCAACCGGGAGACGCCGTAATGGCGCCGGCCATCGGGAAATTTGCACGCATGTCAAAAAATCCCCGGAATCGTTAAGGGCCGCAGCCTTTAGCCGATTGATTCCGGTTGCGTCGGCTTTGCCGACACAACGGATCGCCCCGCAGGGGCGGTTTCCTCATGCTCTTTGCCGCCCGGGAGTCCGCAGGATGAGAGGCAAAGAGCAGTTGCCCCGTCAAAAGCAACGTTTTTGACGATCTTAAGCGATCCGGCGGATGATCCGCCGGATCGCTTCGCTTGTCGATAAAGGGGCGCAGGCGTCTCCCACCGTTCAGGGCCGTAACGGCCCTAAGAATCCATTTCCACAAGCGCCCTGAAATAGGGCGCTTGCGGGGTCAGGGATTCCCAAGGGATGTGTCCCTTGGGTGGGGTGCAGGGGTGAAACCCCTGCAAAAGAACTTTTTTGACAGGAAAAGCGGTCCGCCCGTTACTGGTTGTACGACAGCCCGAATGCGGTCTGGTATTCGATGTAGAGATCGTTTTTCGTCCAGCCGCCCTCGCCGGAGCTCTCCGCGCTGAAGCAGATTTCGCACTCCGGCAGGGTGTTTTCAAGCTGCTCGCGCTGCGCTTCGGTCACGTTTTTGTTGTGCACGAACCACAGCATCTTCAGCTGCGTCAGCCCGAGCAGCGGCGTGATGTCGTCGAGAAGGATGCTGCTGCAGTTGAGGTACTTCAGATTTGGGAGCGACGTCACCACGGAGATGTCGGTGATCGGGTTCTGGTAGATTTCCAGGCATTCCAGCGCCTGCAGCTGCGCAAGCGGCGTGATGTCCTCGATCTTGTTCATCGAAACGATCAGCACCCGGAGCTTTTGTAATCCGGCCAGGGCCGAAACGTCCGTGATCCGGTTGCCGTGCCCGAGGTCGAGATAGACGAGGTCCGTGCAGTATTTCAGCGGCTCGATATCCGCGTCGTGCAGGTTGGTGGAGCCCTCCCCGACGAACCGGCCCATATCGTTCGGGAACTCGTGGCGGTTCCCCTTGGAAAACGCCGTGATGTCCGTGCGCATTTCCCACGCGCCGACGGTGATCGTCCAAACGAACTTCACGTCCGGGAACTGCTGCATGAGCGTCTCCATCTCTTCGTTGGTCAGCCCGCAGTCGCACAGGTCCGCATAGGTCAGATTCGGCAGGTAGATCAGCTTCTTAGCCACCTCCTCCGGCGTGGAGAAGCTGTTTCCGCGCAGGTCGAGCCGGGTCGTTTCGGTCGTCACCTGCTGGGAAAACACCTCGAACGAAAAGTTGAACGAAAGATCGGGAAACGCCGCCTGCAGCGCGTCCATGTCCTCGAATGAAAACGCATGCCCGCTCAGATCGACGCTCTTCAGTTCCGGCAGCAGGCGCAACGCGCTCTCCAGCGACGCTATATCGGGGATCTGGGCCTGCGTTAAATCCAGCGTTTCCGATGTGTTCGGCACGGACAGGCCGAGCACGTCCACGTCGCAGACAAACGCGACCGACGGATACCGCGCCTGCAGCGCCTCGATCTCCGCCGCGCTCAGGCCCGTGCCGGTCAGGTTCACCTCTTCAAGCGAAGGCAGGCCGAAGAGCAGCGCGGCGAGCGTTTCCGCGCTCCCGACGTCCTGCCCCGAAAGATCGAGCTCGGTGTCGCCGCCCTTCGCCGCGACGGTTCCGATGGTCGTGTTCCAGGTAAATATAACGTCCGGATACGCGGCCGCGCAGGCGGCAAATTCCGCATCCACATCGCACCGCGTCGCGTCCACGCGCGTCAGGTTCGGAAAAAAGCGCAGCAGCGAAAGCTCCGCAGCAGCCGTGCCGGCCGGCAGCGAAAGCTCCGCCGACACGCTGTCAAACGTTTCCCCGCCGATCGGCACGCGCCAGAGGATCTCGCAGCCGGGCAGAGCATCGGTCAGCTCGTCCACGAGCGCCGCGGTCGCGTCCACGCTGCGAAGGTCCAGCGTTTTGAGATTTTCGCAGGAGGCGAGCGTCTCCGCGTCCGCCTGCGACAGGTCCGTGAGCATGATCGTCTCCGCGTCGCGGTCGAACGCAGCCGCCTTTCCGCAGCCGGCCGCCATGAGCAGCACGATCAGCGCCGCGCCAAGCAGCAGCCGTGTTTTTCGTATTCCGTTGCGTTCCAGCATGGAAAGTCCTTCCTTTCCCGCGCGCGGATTCCGGGTCCCCCCGCCCGGCATACGGCGGCGACCCGCCGCCAAGCCGCGCCGTTCGTTATAAATAGATGATCCCGAGGATCGCGCACCCGAGCAGCGCGACCAGTCCGAGCAGCCACTTATCGCAGAAGAGCACCTCCACCGGGTCGCCGTCGGACTGGCCCTCCACGGTCATGCTGTACTTTAAGCAGATCAGGATCACGAGCGGGACCGTCCAGATCAGGCGGTTTTCGCTGATCTGCCCGGCGGACGGCGCGTCCACGCACCAGAGCGAATAAAACGCCACCGCCAGCGCAAGGCACATATACATGCTCTTATCCAGAAAACCGAAGCTGTACTTATGCAGCACCGCGCGCGTCTCCCCCTGCGCCTCGCCGGACTGTTGCACCCTCAGCTCGTTTCTGCGCTTGCCAAGCCCCATGAAGAACGACATCGTCACGACGGTTAAATACAGCCAGCCCGATATCTCGATGCCCGTCAGCGCGGAGCCGTACAGGAGCCGCAGCAGGAAGCCGGACACCAAAATGGCGATATCCACGATGGCGATATCCTTGAGTCCCATGCTGTAGCCAAGATTGAGCAGAAAATAGACGATCAGCAGCGCCCACGGCAGCGGCGAAACGCCGCACGCAAACGCGTTGAGCACCAGCGCGCCGGCGCACAGTATGGCAATCAGGATACGCGCGGCCGAAACGGAGACCGCGCCGCTCGCGATGGGCCGGTTCCGTTTGGTCGGATGCTTCCGGTCCTTCTCCGCATCCCGGATGTCGTTGACGATATACACCGCCGACGAGATCAGGCAGAACGCCGCCGTACCGAGCAGCGTTTTCCACAGCAGCGAAAGGTCGGTCAGCCTCCGCCCGAAGATCAGCGGCAGCAGAACGAGGATGTTCTTGCTGTAGTGCTTGACGCGCAGCAGTTTAAAAAACTGTTTCATATTCACCCCGCCGGATAGTATTGCATGCCGAACCGCACCAGTTCGCCGATGCCCGGTATGTTCAGAATCAGCAGCGCCGCCGCGGCCGCCGCAAACAGCGCGCACCGGACCGTCCTGCGCCGGCCGAACACGCGGCGTATCAGAAGCGCGATCAGCGACACGAACGCCCATGAAAAATAGAGCGTGTACAGCACCAGGCCGTTTTCCGAGGTCCCCCAGCCGATCAGGCACAGCAGAACGAACGAAAACGCGGCCCACCCGGCGCAGACGCGCGCATACGAGTCCCTGCGGTTGAGCAGGAAGCCCGCGAGCGCCGCCGCGGCCAGCACAAGCCCCGGCACGCTCCAGCCGGTCACCGCGCTGAGCTGGTAGGCCGTAACGCCCGATTCATACCGCACGACCTCCGCCGCCGGCGGGACGAAGCATGCCGAAACGAACGCCGCGTACTGCTGCATCCTGCCAAGCAGCGGCACCTGTTCGCCCGTAAACTGCATCAGAAACTGCATCGACGCGGCGGAGGAGGCCATCATCGCGGCGCGTCCGAACAGCGCCGCCACGGCGGCAAACTTCACGGCGGCAAGCAGGCATTCCTTCAGCCAGGCCCCCAAGCGCCGGCTCTTCGGCACCAGAACGAGCAATATGCCGCTCGTCAGCGTGGAGCCCGCCGCCGCAACCCACGCGTCCGACCGGTCGCCCGGGTCGGCCGAGACGAACTGCCAGACGAGCAGCACGAGCCAGAACACGGAAAAGATGTACTGCTCCATGTTCAGAAGAAACAGCAGCGTCGGATACAGAAATGTAAACGCCGAAAGAAACAGCGCCTTCTCCGCGCCCTGAATCGTCAGCATCCTGCCGATCATCAGCGCGGTAAAAAGCAGCAATCCCGCCTGCAGCAGCTGGATCAGCACGCAGTAGGCGCCCGGCAGAAAGAACAGCAGCTTGGAAATCAGCGAGGCCGCCAGCGCGAACGGCGCGGCGAACACCCCGAAGAACGGCTGGCGCAGGTCGTTTTCCGACGCGCCGACGTTGAGGAACACATTCTGCTCCACGAGCGAGGAGGTGTCGCTCGTGTAGACGATGTCGATTTTGTCCCATACGTTGTCCGCGTCGATGTTGGGGCCGGAAAACACGCTCGTCCGGCTGTAGAGCAGCACGATCAGCACCGCGGCGGCGATGAACGCGATCGGCAGATACCACCGTTCCACCGCGTCGCCGCCCCGGAGGAAGCGCTTCGCCACCGCACTAAACCGGCTGACGAACCAGTAAAGATAGACAAACAGCGCCAGCGCCGAAACGACGCCCACGACGAGCGCGAACGCCTTTCCGTATGCTCCGATCGCCCGCGTCACGGCGTCGCTGCCGAGCTCCTCGCCCGCCCGGTAGAGACGGTCACAGAAGTACCCCGCGTAGCAGACCGCCGCATAGGCGGCCAGCGCGAGGCTCAGGATCGCCTGCCAGCGGCAGTATGCGGCGAACGTCTTCTCAAGAAAGCGGAAGCGGAACACCGCGACGCACAGCACGGCGAACGCGAGCGGAACGCCCGCCGCGATAAACGGCAGGCTCCCCTTGATCGAGAACATGCCGGCCGCCGCCGTCGCCGATACGATGAAGAGCCATTTCGCCGCGGCGCCGAACGCAAGCCCCCCGTCCGCGCGCGTAACGAATCGCTTCATGCGCCGCCCCTTCCCCCGGTCCATCCCCGCACCGGCGCCGGGCCGGCCGCGGCCCGACAAATATCGTGGCTATCATACCATAACCGCCCGCCGCGGGCAATACGGCGCGGACGGACGCCGCCACGCGGTTCCCGCAATCGGAATCCGGCGGGCGGGCAGAAACCGGGCGGCCTCTCGGCCGCCCGGTTTGTCGAAAAAAAGGATGCGTTGGAGGCTCCACCGCTCAGGGCCGTAACGGCCCTAAGAACCCGCTTCCGCAAGCGCCCCGAAATAGGGTACCTGCGGGTTCAGGGATTCCCAAGGGACGTGTCACTTGGGTGGGGCGCAGGGGGAACCCCCCTGCAAAAAAACTTTTTGCGGCCGCGGCCGCCCGCCGCTTAGACGGGCATGTCGGTCGCGGATTCCCGCTTGATGAGGCGGATGACGATGATATACATCGCGACCACGAACACGACGAACAGCGCCGTCGAGAGCACGTTTCCGATCATCACGCACGCGTCGTAAAACCCGTGCAGCACCACGGCGGTGATATACCCCGCCCAGAGATTGATCGTCTTCCCGCGTCTGTTCCCGCGGTCCGCGCAGAGTTTCGCGCGCCCGTAAAACAGCCCCATGAACACCGCGAATCCCGCATGTCCGGGGATCGCGAGAATCGCGCGGGTCACGGCCGTGGTCAGCCCGTACCCCATCACGTAGATAACGTTTTCGATCGCCGCGAAACCGAGCGAAACGAACACCGCGTACACGATGCCGTCGAAGCGGTAATTGAAGTTCGGGTCGCGCCAGGTCCGGCGTTTGAGGAAGAAGAACTTCGTGCCTTCTTCCACGAGCGCAACGATGAGAAACGCCGAAATCACGTTATACGCCGGGCTTCCCTCCGTCAGAAACGCCGAAAGGACGCTCTGGCCGACATACTCGAGCACCGCCGAAATGAACGCCGCGACAACGCCCAGCAGCGCCAGCGACCATAAAAGCCGCGGCGGCTCCTTCTCGATGGTGTCCTTGCGGTAGACATAGCGCATCAGAAACAGGGCCGGCAGCACCGCCGCCAGAATGTAGATGCCGATCACGGCCAGCGAGGGAAGCACATAGAACATTGCGTTTCGCACCTTCCCCACCGCGCTCGGATTCAACCTGAAAGCGGGCGCGCTCCCGGGCCGGTCCGAACGGCGATGCGTTTTCTTACCGATACCATACCACAAACCGGCGCTTTGTAAAACCGTTTCCCGTATCCGCCCGCCCGCGCCGCTCCGTTCGGTCCAGTGTATGCCGGAGCATGCGAACATAACCGTTCCATTTTCGGGAAAACGCCCGCGCCGAAGGGACGGACGCAGCGTTTTCGCCGCCGGAGCCGAAAAGAGCACGCCGACCCAAAATACACCGTTCCGGACGCGCCGCCGTTCGACAAACGGTCCGAAAATGTGCTATGCTGGAGTGTAAGTTCGGAAGGGGGATCGCTGGCATGAGCAGGATAACGGTTCTTGTGATCGACGGCCAGGGCGGGCGGATCGGAAAGCAGCTCATCGAAGGAATCCGCGCCTACGCGCCGGACGCGGACGTCGTCGCCGTCGGCACGAACAGCGTCGCGACGGGCACGATGATGAAGGCGGGCGCGGACCGCTGCGCGACGGGGGAAAACGCGGTCGTCGTCAACTGCCGCAGCGCGGACGTGATCGCGGGCCCGCTTGGAATCGCCATTGCCGACTCGATGCTCGGCGAGATCTCCCCGGCGATGGCCGTCGCGGTGGGGCAAAGCCGCGCAAGGCGCCTGCTCATCCCCATCAGCCTGTGCCGAAGCACCGTTGTTGGCGTGTCCGGCCGGACGATCCGGGAACTGATTTCGATGGCCGTCGAAGAGATTCGGAAGATCTGCGCCGGCGAAGCGGAAGCATAGCGCCGCCTCTGCCGCGGCAAAGCGTCCGTCAGAGCTGCGTGTCCTGGCAGTTGGCGACCAGATTGAGCTCCTGAACGCCCGGAAGCGCGCGGACGGCGTCGAGCGCTTTCATCTGCTCGCCGCTGAGGCGAACCTCCAGCACAAGTTCCTGCCCGTCGGCGGTCGAACGCTTTGATTTCACCTTCGGCGCCGACAGCTTTCTCAGGGCGGCCTTCAGCGGCTTCTCCGCTTCGAGCCCGTAGCGGACGATCAAAAGATACGAATCGCTCGGCCGGAAGAACCGTCCGCAGGCTTTCAGCAGGATGAACAGCACCCCGACGATGAGCGTGGCCAGTATGGCGATGAGGAAAAAGCCCGCTCCCGCCAGAATCCCGGCGGCCAGCGCCCAGAACATGAAGATCGTGTCCATCGGCTCCTTGATCGCGGTCCGGAACCGGACGATGGACAGCGCGCCGACCATGCCGAGGGAGAGCACCAGATTGGACGAAATGGCCAGGATGATCGTAGAGGTGATCATGCTCATGAGCACGAGGCCGAGCAGGAACTGCCTGTTGAACAGCACGCCGCCGTACGTCACCCTGTAAACAACGCCGATCAGAACGCCCGCAAGGCACGCCACGAGCACCGCGGCGAGCAGCCGCCCGATCGGAATGGCCGCAACCTCCTCAAGCAGCAGACTTTTCATCGTATTGAGCAACTCTTCCATCTCTTCCAGCCCTTTCCTAAAAATACACCGCCATGCAGTTGCAGTACTTGGAGTTCGCAGTCAGCGCTTCCGGCACGCCGGAAAGAAGCCGCAGAAGAAACGGCGGCGGCTGTCCGCAGAACTTGACCTCCAGCACGGCCGTGCCGTCCTCCATGGCGGGAACGGCCGCGCGCCGGACGAACACGTTATCCAGGCGGAACACCTCCGCGCGGATGTCGCGATCGAGCGTGACGCGGGTATCGCCCGCGGGATGCACGAACGCCGTCCGCTCGTAATCCACGATCACGCGCGGCCGCATTCCGCCAATGCGCGTCAGCGTGTCGAATTCGGCGAGCAGCGGCTCCGTCAGCTCCGCGCCTTCCGGCCGCCGGCCCGCGAGCATCCGCTCGGCCACGGCGCGGGAAACAGGCACGGCGCTTTTCGATACGAGCTGCCCCCGCTTCCGCTTGGCCTCAAACACCAGATAGTCGGGGTTCATATTGTAAAACCGCAGGCGGTACTTGCTGCGGACGGCAACCCCGGCGAGCTTGTCGTAGTAGGCGGTCAGCGCGTCGTCGTCGAAGTACACGCTCCGGACGAAATACCGCCCGTCCCGGTCCGCATGCTCGTCCGTGCGCAGAAGCGCGCCGAGCTGCCGCCTGAGCAGTTCGGCCGACTGCGCGCCGATCACGTATTTATATTCGTACCGCAGCGTTTTGCCGTTCATGTTCCGTCTCCCGTAAAATAGCTTTCCACTTCGGAGAGGGGAATTCGCATCGCCGTAGCAATGCTGCGTCTGAGCTGATCGGCCCGATCGTACGCAAGGTAGCGTTTGAGCTTCTGCAGGTGCGCCTCCCAACCGCGCCCCTCGTCGATGACCCAGCGCGCCCGTTCCCGCGGGATTTCGCTTTCGATCTGCTCCGACAGCTCGGCAACCCGCGCCATGAGGTTTTCTTCCGTCAAATAGTTCTCCAGCTGGTACGCCATCCGCGTGAGAAACAGCTCCCTGAAATCCGCGTTTTTGAGCAGCCTTTTCAGCAGCGTTCCGTGCCACGCGTCGGCCAGAATGTAATCGAACGTCGCCGGGCCGTCGAAGCCGTAGTCCAGGTCGAAAAGCGCGTAGTGCCAGCGGTTGTCGTCGTACTCCGTGCTTCGGTAGTACCGTACGTTGACCGAAAGATCGCGGTTGCCCGCATACGCCTCGTAGATGCTCCAGTCGATCAGGCTCTCGAGATTCACCCGGTCCGCGACGTAACGGTAGTATTCGTCGCAGCTCAGGTCGTGCGATTCGGCGTACGCGATCAACTCCTGAAACTCCGTTCCCTCGGTGATATAGCCGCGCTGCACCTCCACGCTGTCCCTGCTCACGCCGTAATGCGTGGCAAAATAGCCCGACGAGAACGCCTCCTTGATGCAGTAGATGCCCTGGTATTCGCCGTTGATGTAGAACACGCAGAACCGGGAATCCTGCACGAACAGCTCGTCCGTTCCCTCATACGCGATCTTCGAAAGCAGCTCGTCCCGAAGGAACGTGCGGCTGTAGTCCTGCCCGTTGCGGATCAGGAACGAGTAAAACTGCGTGGTGTCGTCGTCCTCAAACAGCGGGAATTCGAGCGGCGACACGCCGTATCTCGTCCGGAAGACGACCTTATAGGATTTCTTCGTCATCTTTCCGCGCGTGCCGGCCCCGTGCAGCTTGAGCCCGCAGTCGACGCAGAAGCTGCCCTCGTCGGAATAGAAGGCAACGTTCGCCGCGCGCTCCACCGTGCGGTCGAACAGGTTTTTCTCCGCGCGGATCCCGTCCTCGCCGTCCAGATTCGCCTCGTCCGTCGTCACCGCGATGATCGGCAGCGTGTGCTCCACATTCAAAAAATAGTTCAGCGTGACCGGGCTGCTCATCATCTTCCCCTCGGACACGGCGCTGGCGCGGATCACCGCGGTGCCTTCGATCGTGATCGGCTCCGTATACCGCGCCGACTCTTCGGTGGGCGTGCTTCCGTCGAGCGTATAATAGATATCGCCCTCCGCAAAGAGCGATATCGTCAGTTCCGTATCGTCCCGGTAGATCCCCGGCGGCGTCGAGGTCGTCGGCTGCGCCGCGATCAGGCGGTATCCGTCCGCGTTCTCCTCCCCCGGCGAAGGGGACGAAAAGTAGAACCGCCCGTTCTCTCCGATCATCCGGCCGCAGCTTGCGCCGTAGGGGATGCCGTCGAGCGCGAGCCAGTCCGCAACGGCGCCGTCCGGGTCGATCAGGTACAGCCGGTCCTCCGCGGCATCGAGAGAAAGCGCAACCTGAGCGGTGTCGGAGCGGGTAAGCGGCGTCTCGCCCGTGCAGAGCAGCACGAGGTACTCGCCCGGTTCCAGTTCCTCCTGCGGCAGAGCGCACCATTCGGTTTTCTCGAGATTGTCGGTCAGCGCGTAGCCCGAGAGGTCGACCGTCTCCTGCGACTGGTTCCTGATCTCGATCCAGTCGTAGTATTCGCCGTCGCGCTGCTCGAGAAACGCAGCGTTGCCGGTCATCGCCTCGCTGATGATCAGCGCGCCGGCCGTCGTCCGTTCGCTTTGAAACGCTTCGTACCCGGCGTCGTCGTTCGGATAGCCCGGCGTCGCGTGCAGCGTGGTGAGCCACTCGCCCGTCGTTTCATCCGCATAGAAGCTGACGTCGTCGTCGAGCTCCTCATAGGAAACGCTGCTGACGATCTGCCCGTCCGGCGCGCAGAGTGTGACGACGCCCGAATGCCGGTTGAGCGAAAAGTTCGCATGCGGCTCCCCGTCGATCACGCAGTCCCTGCCGGAGGCGAACACCACGATCCGCTCGCCCGGCTCCAGCTCGACGTCTGGCAGCGCCCATTCCGTGGGCCGGTCCGATTTGTCCGAGAGGAAGTACCCGCCAAGGCTGACCGTGCCGATCCCGCAGTTCGTCAGCTCGATCCAGTCCGAAAAGTTCGCTTCCGCGTCCTGAATGCAGCTCAGGTTCGAGGCCATCAGCTCCGTGATCCGTACGTCCGCATCCGGCGTTTCGACAGATGCAAGATACGCTTCGCGCCCCGCCGTTGAATTCTCGAATCCGGGCGTCGGCGCGTCGCTTGCGAGCCAGTCGCCGCCGTCGCTTAGCGCCAGCGAAACGTCCGTTTCCAGCGTCTGCGTGGTCATCCGGTCCAGAACGACGCCGGAGCCGGACGAAAACACGATCGTTTCGCCGCCGGAGCCGGAGAGGGAGAACGGCGCGTAATACGCGTCCGCCGCGCTCCCGTCGCAGCGGATCACCAGGTATTCCCGCGCGCCGATCACGCTGCCGTCCGGGAAAACGTATCCGTCCGAATCCGTGCGGTCGGAGAGGTGAAACCCGGTCAGATCGACGGCCGCGTCGGAATCGTTGTACAGTTCGATCCAGTCGCTCGAAAGCAGGTTTTCGTCCAGATAGCTTCGGTTGGACGTCATGACCTCGTTGAGCCGCACCGGGAAATCGCTCTCCGTATGCGCCAGGAGGTAGGCTTCGTAGCCCTCCGCCGTATTCGCGTAGCCGGGCGTGCCATAATCGAACGTCTGCCACTCGCCGTTTTCATCCCGCGCCATCGCGGCGTCCTGCTCCAGCGGCAGCGTCACCACGCGGTCCACGATCACGCTGCGGTCGTTCATGAGGATCACCGTTTCGCCGCCGGCCTTGGACAGGGAAAAATCCGCATACCGCTCGTCCGTTTCGTTGCTTCTGCACCAGACCACGTAGTAGCCCTTCGCCGCGATGACCGCGTCGGTTGGGAAAACATAGCGCACCTTGCGTTCGTTGTCCGTGAGCTTGTACTGCGAGAGGCTGATCGTAAGATCGGAGCTGTTATATAATTCAATCCAGTCGTACGCGTTGCCCAGCTCGTCGTGATAGCTGCCGTTCGAGGACATGATTTCGCTGATGCAGACCGGAAAACCGGACAGGCTCGCGCTGTCGGCGGCCGTCTCGGCGGTCAGCCAGCGGAAGAGAAGCCCTATGCCGACTGCGGCGGCAAGGAACAGCGTTACGATGATCCAACGGCTTCGCTTCATGGCTCTCCTTCTTTCCGGCTGAATTTGGCCGTCCGTTTCGTTGGGGCGCGCTCAGCCCCGTTTCCTGTCGGCGCGGCGGCGTTCGCCGGGCGATCGGTCCATGCATGAACGGCTCGGACGCCGGACTCAGCCGTGCGCGCGACGCAGTCGGATCCGGCCGCCGAAATAATAGAGGAAAAGTCCCGCAAGAATGATAATCCCGCCCGCAATGGTGGAACCGCCGATGCGCTCGCGGGCGATGAGGTAGCCGAACAGGGCGGTCAAAAACGGCTCCACGAAGAGATAGTTGCTCACCGAGCTGGTGTTGCCGGCAAGGGAGAGCGCCTTCGTCCAGGCGCAGTAGGCGACGGCGCCCGGGAAGATACCGAGGAAAAGTACGTATACGATCTGGATGGGCGGCGCACCCGACGCCTCCGTCACCGCCGCCGGCGCGAACACGCACAGCATGAGCGTGCCGAAAAAGATACTGAACGCAACGGTCTGCAGCGGCGAGGCGCTTTTCGTCATCCGCCGCTGCAGGAGGTTGTAAACGCTGAGCAGCACGGCCGCGCCGATGATGTAGAGAAGGCCGATGTTCGCGCTCAGCCCGCCCTCCAGAACGGTCAGCACCACGACGCCGCCGAACGAGAGAACGATGGCCCCCCACTGCACCGCCGTCAGTTTTTCCCGGTAGATCAGCCTTGCAAGGAGTGCGGTGATGATCGGCACCGTTGCGATCACCGTGCAGCTCGTGGCCGCCGTAACGGTCTGGCTGCCGGCGTTGAACGCAAGCATATACAGGAAGAACCCGCATGCGCCGGACAGGATCAGCCAGGGGACGTCCGCCTTCCCCGGCAGACGGATCTTCTTTGCCAGCACGATAACAACGAGAAAGCTGGACGCCACGGCGTACCGGAGCAGACCAAGCGAAAACGGTGAAAAATACTGCAGCGCCAGACGAGTGAACACGTAGGCCAGGGACCAGAAGAAAATGGCGATAATCGAGTAGAGATGGCAACTGTTTTTCCATTTCATGGGTTTTACCCCCGTATGCGCGGATTATAGCACGAATGCGCCTTGTCCGGCAACGGAAAAAACGGAACGCACGCACGAATATGCGGCAAACGCGCGGTGCGCCTGCCTTGCAGGCCCGCCGGCCGCTCGTTTTCGATACGGTGCGTCATATCAGGAGCGGGCCGCGGGATATTCGTTGCAAAGAAGCCGGTAAAGCGCCTCGTCCGCCGCGCAACCCGGCCGAATCGCTTCCAGCGCGGCACGTATGATGGTTCCTGTACCCCAAGGAGGAGCAACGTTTCTCTGCTTGCTCCCCGCTCTCCACATCCCATAAGTTAGTGAATTGTCAAACTAAGTGCAACAGAAAAAGAGTTCACGCTCCCACAAAG
>CAZIQO010000002.1:0-66113 GCA_964541465.1 uncultured Oscillospiraceae bacterium | reverse complement strand
CGCGGAAGCGGTTGATCGTGCCGGCGTCCTTGATCATCTGCAGCCGGTCGACGATCGCATGCGCGTTGACGAGCGTGCAGTCCGGCAGGGCCGCCTCGAACGCCTTGTATTCGTAGTAGGTGAGATACCCTTCCGGCAGGTAGTTGGACATGCCGGCTTCCACGCCCACGCGTCCGCCGTGCGGCAGATATTCCTTGATGAGGTCGGAGATCTGCGTGATCTGATCCTGCCCGCCCATGGGCGCAAAGCCCATCACGTGGTCCTCGTCGAGCCAGCTGTCGTCCGCCGCGCGCGCCGCGTCGATGACGAACGTAAACGCGGTCGGCAGCCCGTCGGCGGGGATCACGATGAAGCTCCGCCACGGAAAGAACGCGTCGGTCGTCCAGCTCATGGTGCGGAGGCGCGAACCGAGGTAAAGGTCGAGCTTTTCCTTTGCCATCTCCGCCTGAACGGCCTTGATGCGCCCGGGGAAGTCGATGTAATAGGGACTGGATTTGTCAAACATGCCGCTTTCCCTCCTTAAAACGCGGTTTCGATGGTCGCGATGATCTTGTTGAGCCGGTCGGAAAGCGACGCGAGTTTGAGCGCCTTGACCATGTTGCCCTTGAGCCGGAGCAGCCCGTTCATGAGCGCCTTCTGCGAGCCGAGCTCCGCGCGCGATATCCTGGCGAACGTTTCATAGTCGCCCGTGATCGTGAACTCCGCCGCCGGGCCTTCGCCCTCGCCGACGAGCACGCTTTCCACCGTGCCGTCGCGGAATCCAACAAAGAAATACTTTTCCGTTCCGCCGGGGCAGTTGAGGTACCGGTTGTTCATGGAGGACGTGAGGTTGTTCATTTTCTCCGGGGTGAGCTGCTCCTTGAGCCGCTTCTCCACCTCGGCGCGCCATTCTTCGGACAGATACCGAACCATACGTTGTCGCTCCTTTCAATTTTGTGATTCCTGTCTGGTTTCGTCGGGTTTACGCCGCGGGTTTCCTCCCGCGGGAAAAAGCGACCGGCGCGGAACGGCCGCGCCGGAGAACATTACGGCTTCAGCACGCCGCCGAGCACGAGATCCATCGTCATGGGCAGATAGCGGCGCGTATATTCCTCCTCGGCGTTGATGTAGGTATGGATGATGAAGCTCTTGTAGATGCCGAAAAGCACCTCGCTTACACCGGTTTCATCGAGCGGCCGGAACTCGCCCGTTTCGCGGCCGAACGCGAGGATGCGCGCGATCATGTGCACGGATTCCGCGTTGATCTCCTCATACGGGTCGACGGCGGGAAACATCGGGAAGATCGAAGGATCGTTCCGCAGCAGGCTGCAGAATTCCGGGTCGGTGGAGAGATAGAAGAGCGCGTTTTCGCAGAGCGCGGTCAGCTTGCCGCGCGCGGTCGGCTCCGCGTCTACGGCCCGCCTTACGCTCGTCTGCCAGCGCAGCATGACGAAGCGCACCGTCTGCTCGTAGAGGGCGCGCTTACTCGGCGCGTATGCGTAGATGGCGGTGTTCGTCATGTTCAGCTCGCCCGCGATGTCCTCAAGCGTCGATTTTTTGTAGCCGTAGCGGGAAAACACCTTGAGCGCCGCCTGCAGGATCACCTGCTCGTCCAGCTTGTTTCGCATTGCCGCCTGCCTTTTCTTTTTTTATCGTGCTTCCGTATATAGTTTATAAACAAACGAATTGTTTGATGATTTAATTATAGCAGCCGGATATTAGCCGCGCAAGAGGGAAATCCGCCGCGCCGTACGATTGCGCAAAAAAATGCGGCCCCCGATTCTCGCCGTCGGGGACCGCCTTGCGCGCCGCGGGAGGAGCGAATTCCCACGGCTTCAGGAGGAAGCGGAAATAATGCCTTATACCGCGCTCATGCCGTAGTTCGACAGAACGCGCGCGGACGGGTCGTTGACGTCGCAGCCCTTCCAGGAACGGTTGGGCATCCAGAAGTCCTTGACCATCTGCGCCTGGCCGGGATATTCGGCCTCGAAGAGCTCGCGGTAGAGCAGCGATTCCTTCGTAAAGGGCGTTGCGAACGAATACTTGGCGCGCCGGCTTTCGAATTCCTCGTCGGTGTAGAGCTTCTCGGCATACGCCTTGAGGTGGTCCACAAGGGAATGGCCGACCGCGTCGGAGAACGCCGCCTTCTCGCGGTAAAGGATATCGTGCGGCAGATAGTCGCCCTCAAACGCGCGGCGGAGCAGATATTTGCCCTTGCCGAAGCGGTTCATCTTGAGGGACGGATCGACCTGCATGACGTACCGGACAAAATCGAGGTCGCCGAACGGAACGCGCGCCTCCAGGGAATTTGCGGAGATGCAGCGGTCCGCGCGCAGCACGTCGTACATGTAGATTTCGTCGACGCGCTTCTTGGCCTCCTGCTGGAACGCCTCGGCATCCGGCGCGAAATCGGTGTATTTGTAGCCGAACAGCTCGTCGGAGATCTCGCCGGTGAGGATCACGCGGATATCGGTGTGCTCGTGGACATACTTGCACACGAGGTACATGCCCACGCTCGCGCGGATGGTCGTGATGTCGTAGGTCTCCAGCACGCGCACGACCGTGCGCAGCGCGCCGATGGCGTCCGACGGCGTGATGATGACCTCGCTGTGCTCCGCGCCGAGGTAGTCCGCCACCTGGCGGGCGTACTTGCAGTCGATCGCGTCGTCGCGCATGCCGATGGAGAATGTCTTGATCGGGTGGGGCAGATACCGGTTTGCGATCGCGCAGACCAGCGAGCTGTCCAGCCCGCCGCTGAGCAGGAAGCCGACCGGCACGTCCGCGTCCAAGCGCTTGACCACGCCCGCCGTAAGTTTTTCGCGGATGTTCCGCGTGACGGCGTCGAGATCGTCCTTTGAATAATCCGAAACGGTGGTCAGATCCGCGAACCGCACGAATTTGCCGTCCTTCCAGTAGTGTCCCGGCGGGAAGGGATGGACGGTTTCGACCAGGCCGGTCAGGTTCTTGGCCTCGCTTGCAAAGAGGATCTCGCCGTCCGCGTCGAAGCCGTAAAACAGCGGCCGGATGCCGAGCGGGTCGCGCGCGGCGATGAGCGAATCGGTTTTGTGATCGTAGAGGACCAGCGCGAATTCCGCGTCGAGCATATGGAAGAGTTCGACGCCGTAGCGCTGATACATCGGCAGCAGCAGCTCGCAGTCGGAGCCGCTCTTGAATTCGTAATTCGGGAACAGCGCTTCCCGCATTTTGCGGAAACCGTACAGTTCGCCGTTGCAGACCACCGCGTCGCCGTTAAGCTCAAACGGCTGCATGCCGTTCTTGTCCAGGCCCATGATCGAAAGCCGGTGGAACATCAGGTATCCGTCCCCGACGTTGAGCATGCGCGAGAGGTCCGGCCCCCGCGACACCGTTTTGTAGAATCCGTCCACAAGCAGATCCAGCGAGATGCGCTTGCCCAGATATCCCATAATGGAGCACATGTTTCTTTCCCTCCCGGAATCAGAGTTACCGTACGCTGAAGAGCAGTTCACCGTAGGTTGGGTACGGCCAGAAGCGCGCGCCGGTCAGGGTTTCGAGCGCATCCGCGCTCAGGCGCAGCTCGTTCATGTTGACGAGCACCTTCTCCTTGCAGCAGACCGCCTGCACGCGGGTTTCGGATGCGGAGCGCATTTCGGAGATCGCGTCCTCGAGCGCCTTGACGCTGCGGAACATGGCGGCGGTCAGCGCGGAGGAGGCTTCGAGCGTTTCGGTTTCGTAGGCGCAGTCCGCCGGGCAGCTGCTCGCGCGTTTGGCGGCGATGGTCTCGGCAAGCTCGTGCTGATAGGCGCACGCTGCAGGCAGGATCTCCCGCCGCGCCATATCCAGCATGGTCATCGCCTCGATGCCGACCACCTTTTTATAGTTTTCGGTCAGGATCTCCAGCCTTGCGCGGAGCTCCGTTTCGCTGAACACCGCATGGGTGGTGAAGAGCTTGAGGTTCTTATCCGACACCAGATACGGCAGGCAGTCCGGCGTGGTTTTCAAATTGAGCAGTCCCCGCTTCTCGGCCTCGCGCACCCAAGCGTCGTCATAGCCGTTGCCGTTGAAGAGAATGCGCTTATGCTCGCGGATTACCGTGCGGATCAATTCGTGCAGCGCGTAGGGGAAGTTGTCCGCGCGCTCGAGCAGATCGGCGAATTTGCGAAGCGACTCCGCCACAGCCGTATTGAGCACCGTGTTCGCGTCGGAAACCGACTGGCTCGAACCGAGCATGCGGAACTCGAACTTGTTGCCCGTAAACGCAAACGGCGAGGTGCGGTTGCGGTCGGTCGTGTCCTTGGGGAAATGCGGGATCACGTGCACGCCGATCTTGATCTGCGTTTTCTCCCGCGCGTCGTAGGGCGCGTCGGCCTCGATCGCCTCGAGGATCTCGTAGAGCTCGTCGCCGAGGAAGATGGACACGATGGCCGGCGGCGCTTCGTTTGCGCCGAGGCGGTGGTCGTTGCCAGCGCTTGCCACCGAAATGCGAAGCAGATCCTGATAATCGTCCACCGCCTGAATGACCGCGCAGAGGAAGAGAAGGAACTGCGCGTTCTCAAACGGCGTCTCGCCTGGCTCCAACAGGTTGACGCCCGTGTCCGTCGAAATCGACCAGTTGTTGTGCTTGCCGCTGCCGTTCACGCCCTCGAAGGGCTTTTCATGCAGCAGGCAGATCAGGTTATGCTTTTTCGCCACGCGCTGCATGATCTCCATCGTGAGCTGGTTGTGATCCGCGGCGATGTTCGTCGTCGTAAAGATCGGTGCAAGCTCGTGCTGCGCGGGAGCGACTTCGTTATGCTCGGTCTTTGCCAGAATGCCGAGCGCCCAGAGTTCGCGGTTGAGATCCTCCATGAACGCCAGCACGCGCGGCTTGATCGAACCGAAATAATGATCTTCGAGCTCCTGCCCCTTCGGCGAACGCGCGCCGTAAAGCGTGCGGCCCGTAAAGACGAGGTCGGGCCTGCGATCGAAAACCGACTTGTCGATCAGAAAATACTCCTGCTCCGTGCCGACGGTCGTGGCCACTCTCGTCACGGCGGTGTTGCCGAACAGCCGGAGGATGCGCAGCGCCTGCTTGTCGATCGCCTCCATGGAGCGCAGCAAAGGCGTTTTTTTGTCGAGCGCCTCGCCGCCGTAGGAACAGAACGCCGTCGGGATGCAAAGTGTCGTATCCTTGATGAACGCGTGGCTCGTCGGGTCCCACGCGGTGTAGCCGCGCGCCTCGAACGTCGCCCGGAGACCGCCGGACGGGAAGCTGGACGCGTCGGGTTCGCCGCGCACAAGCTCCTTTCCGGAGAACTCCATGATCACGCGCCCGCCCGGAATCGGCGAGATGAAGCTGTCGTGCTTTTCCGCCGTTACGCCGGTGAGCGGCTGAAACCAGTGTGTGAAATGCGTTGCGCCGCGCTCGATGGCCCAGTCCTTCATGGCGTTTGCCACGACGTTCGCCACGGAGAGATCGAGCTGCCGCCCCGCGCGGATGGCGGTCTGCATCGCTTCATATGTATCCTTCGGCAGGCGTTCCTTCATGACCGCGTCGTTGAATACCTTACTTCCAAACAATTCCGATACCGTGCCCATGGCGATTCACTTTCCCTTCGTCCGTTCGTTATATATAAAAAAGCGACAAAGTCCCGCAGACTACCCGCGGCGCCTTTGCCGTTTTTTTATAATATGCGCGTATTATACAGCCATGTGCGGAACCTGTCAATCCCTAATTTCTGCAGGATTCAATTCATGAAATCGCATGGTTTGAACAAATTACCACCAAAATTGAATTAAATCCGTAATTATGCAATTTTTAAGTATATATCATTCATTTTTAGCTTGACAGGACTGCATGATTTCGGTATACTCCCGACAATAACGGCGTTTATGCCGCCGCCGGATTTTTTACGCCGCGCGGGCGTTTTGCGTCCGGCGGACGAAAGCGGCGGCATGGAGCGGAACAGGAGAGCCGATATGTCGCTTCGGGAGGGCGAAACCCGCATTCCATCGGGCTGCGCGATCGCAGGGGTGTTTTCCAGGGACGGCGCAGCCATCCCCGGGAGTCTTGTTGCGAAGGCCATGACGTGCATGCACGAGCGGTCCAACGGACTAGGCGGCGGGTTTGCCGGGTATGGCATCTACCCGCAGAACAAGGAATTTTATGCGCTGCACGTATTCTACGACGATACGGACGCGCGCGAGACCTGCGAAAAATACCTCGACCATGTGTTCGAGGTGGTCAATCTGTCCAAGATACCGATCCGCAAAACGCGTAAGGTCACCGACGAGCCGCTGATCTGGCGGTATTTCGTAGCGCCGCACCAGAACCGCCTGCGCGACAGCCAGCTCGACGAAAAGGAGTACGTCGCGCGCGCGGTGATCCACATCAATTCCACGTTCAAGGGCTGCTATGTGTTTTCCAGCGGAAAGAACATGGGCGTGTTCAAGGGCGTCGGATACCCCGAGGACATCGCGAACTTCTACCGCATCGAGGAATACGAGGGCTATTGCTGGACGGGGCACGGGCGGTATCCCACAAACACGCCCGGCTGGTGGGGCGGCGCGCATCCGTTCGCGCTGCTGGACTATTCGGTCGTGCATAACGGCGAGATTTCCAGCTACGATACGAACCGGCGCTTCATCGAGATGTTCGGCTACCGCTGCACGCTGCAGACCGACACGGAGGTGCTCACCTATATCGCGGATTACCTGCTGCGCAAATTGAAGTTTACGCCCGCGGAGATGGCCAACGTAATCGCCGCGCCGTTCTGGAGCACGATCGCGACGAAGGACGAAAAGGAGCAGCGACGGCTGACATACCTGCGCAATACGTTCGGGAGCCTGCTCGTAACGGGTCCGTTTTCGATCCTGCTCGGGTTCGAGGGCGGCATGATGGCGCTCAACGACCGGCTCAAGCTCCGCTCGCTCGTGGTGGGGGAGAAGGGCGAGCGGGTGTACGTGGGCAGCGAGGAATGCGCCATCCGCTGCATGGAGCCCGAGCTCGACCGGCTCTACGCGCCGCGCGGCGGCCAGCCCGTGATCGTTACGCTCGGCGGGGAGGAACACGCATGCCTGTAAATAACATCTTTCCGGAATTCGACGTCGTCCGCAACGAAAGCCGCTGCACCGTCTGCCGCATCTGCGAGCGGCAGTGCGCGTTCGGCGTGCACCGTTTCGACAGCCGCACGGGCCGCATGGTCGCGGACGAGACCAAGTGCGTCGACTGCCAGCGCTGCGTCGCGCTTTGCCCCACGCGCGCGCTCCAGATCGTGAAGAACCCGAACACGCTGCGCGAAAACCACAACTGGAGCAGCGACGCGATCAAGGAGATCCGCCGTCAGGCGGACAGCGGCGGCATGCTGCTCTCGTCGATGGGCACGCCGCTGCCCTACCCGGTCTACTGGGACAAGCTGCTCGTCAACGCGTCCCAGGTGACGAACCCGTCGATCGACCCGCTCCGCGAGCCGATGGAGACGCGCACGTTCCTCGGCAAAAAGTCGCTCTCGGTCGCGCGGACGGAGAGCGGCGCGATGCTGACCGACCTGCCGCCGCAGCTCGAGCTCAGCGTGCCGGTGCTGTTTTCCGCCATGAGCTACGGCTCGGTCAGCCTCAACGTGCACGAGGCGCTCGCGCGCGCGGCCGTCGCGCTGAATACCTATTATAATACCGGCGAGGGCGGGTTGCACGAGTCGCTGTACCCGTATGTGGAGCATACGATCGTCCAGGTCGCGTCCGGTCGGTTCGGCGTGCATAAGGATTACCTCTGCTCCGGCGCGGCCATCGAGATCAAGATGGGCCAGGGCGCGAAGCCCGGTATCGGCGGGCATCTGCCGGGCGCGAAGATCGTGGGGGAAATCTCCAAAACCCGCATGATCCCGGAGGGCTCGGACGCGATTTCGCCCGCGCCGCATCACGACATCTATTCCATCGAGGACCTCCAGCAGCTCGTCGGCTCGCTCAAGGAGGCCACGTGCTATAAAAAGCCGGTCATCGTCAAGGTGGCGGCCGTGCACAACATCGCGGCGATCGCAAGCGGCATCGCGCGAAGCGGCGCGGACATCATCGCCATCGACGGCTTCCGGGGCGGTACCGGCGCGGCGCCGACCCGCATCCGCGACAACGTCGGTATCCCCGTGGAGCTCGCGCTTGCGGCCGTGGACGAGCGGCTGCGTGAGGAGGGCATCCGAAACGACGTGTCGCTTCTCGTCGGCGGGAGCATCCGCTCGAGCGCGGACGTGGTCAAGGCCATCGCGCTCGGCGCCAACGCGGTGTATATCGCAACCGCCGCCATGATTGCGCTCGGCTGCAGGCTGTGCCGCTCCTGCCACAGCGGCATCTGCAACTGGGGCATCGCGACGCAGCGGCCGGAGCTGGTCGCGCGGCTCGATCCGGCGGAGGGCGCGGAGAGGCTCGTCAACCTCGTGACCGCCTGGAACCGCGAGATCAAGGAGTTTATGGGCGGCATGGGCATCAACTCGATCGAGGCGCTGTGCGGGAACCGCGCCATGCTGCGCGGTGTGGGGCTCAACGAAACCGAGCTAAGGGTGCTCGGCGTCCGCCACGCTGGCGAGTAGCCGGTATTTTCGTGAGGTTTTCCAATGGACGGCAGTCCGGCGGGATGCGTTTTTCAGACAGATTTGAGAGTTTTGGAAGGTGAACGTATGGAACAGGACCAGTCGTCGTCCGCGATCCGCCGCATCGATGCGCGCGGCGCGGACCATCGCGCGCTGAACGCCTGCATCCGGCAGTCCGGGCCGGACGTGGAGATCGTCGGCGCGCTCGGACAGCGCTACATCGGCGACGCCATGGAGCGCGGCACGCTCACGGTGCGCGGCACGGCGGGCAACGCGCTCGGCGCCTATCTCAACGGCGGACGCATCGTGATCTACGGAAACGCGCAGGACGCGGCCGGAGACACGATGAACGACGGGGAGATCATCGTGCACGGCTCGGTGGGCGACACGGTGGGCTACAGCATGCGAGGCGGGTGCATCTATGTGCGCGACAGCGCCGGTTACCGCGCGGGCGTGCACATGAAGGCGTACGGGGAGAAATCGCCCGTGCTGGTGATCGGCGGATCCTGCGGGAGCTTCCTTGGGGAATATCAGGCGGGCGGCGTGATCGTGGTGCTGGGGCTCGACCGGCCGGACGAGGTGCTCGGGTACTTCTGCGGCACGGGCATGCACGGCGGCGCGATCTATGTGCGCGGCAACATCCGCCGCGAACGTCTGCCGCGGCAGGTGCGCGTATGCGAGGCAAACCGGGAGGATCTTTCCCGGATTGAGCCGTATCTTCAAAAATATGTTACACTGTTTGAAAGGACGATTCCCGACGACGGCACGCCGTTTTGGCTGCTGACGCCGAATTCCAACGATCCTTACCGCCAGCTGTATGTGGCCAACTGACGAAAAAACAGGAGAGGGTGCAGGCAAATGTATACCGCGCAGGAGATCATCGACTATGCCGCCGCGGAGGACGTGAAGTTCATCCGCCTCGCGTTTTGCGACGTGTTCGGCGTGCTCAAGAACATCTCGGTCATGCCGGACGAGCTCAGCCGCGCGTTTTCCGACGGCATCTCGTTCGACGCGTCGGCCATTCGCGGGTTCGGGGACGAAACGCGTTCCGACCTGCTGCTGTATCCGGATCCGCAGACGCTCACCGTGCTGCCCTGGCGGCCCAGCCACGGGCGGGTCGTGCGGCTGTTCTGCGATATCCGCCGTCCCGACGGAACGATCTTCCCGCTCGACTCGCGCAACATTCTCAAGCGCGTGATCGCCGGGGCCGCCTCGGAGGGGGTGATCGTAAACATCGGAACGGAGTTTGAATTTTACCTTTTCCGGCTGGACGCGGACGGCAACGCGACGAAGATCCCGCTCGACGGCGCGCGGTATATGGACATCGCGCCGCTCGACCGCGGGGAGAACGTGCGGCGGGAGATCTGCCTGACGCTCTGTGAAATGGGCATCCGGCCCGAAAGCTCGCACCATGAGAACGGGCCGGGGCAGAACGAGATCGACTTCCGTTACGGCGAGGCGCTCTCCGCCGCGGACAACGCGGTCACGTTTCCGTCGGTGGTGCGCACGGTCGCCATGCGCAACGGCCTCTGGGCCGACTTTTCGCCAAAGCCGCTGCCGGACGACTGCGGCAACGGCCTGCACGTCAATCTTTCGCTCGCGGCGCCGAAATCGGATGCCGCGCGGGACGCGTTCATGGCGGGGCTGATGGAGCATATCGTGGAGATCACCGCGTTTTTGAATCCCCATCCGCTCTCCTATGCGCGCTTCGGCGAGCACAAGGCGCCCAAATACGTAACCTGGTCGCCGGAGAACCGCTCACAGCTGATCCGCATTCCCGCCGCGAAGGGGGAGTACGCGCGCATTGAACTGCGTTCGCCCGATTCTTCCGGCAATCCGTATCTGATGTTCGCGCTGATCCTTGCGGCGGGGCTCGACGGCGTGAAGCGCGGGCTCGTACCGCCGCCGTCGACCAATGTGAACCTCTATACGGCGGACGCGTCCGTGACCGGGCCGCTTACGGCGCTGCCCGGCTCGCGCGAAGAGGCGTTCGCCTTTGCGTCCGGCAGTTCCTTCGTGCGCGGCGTTCTGCCGGACGGCGTGTTCGACGCGTACGAAACATTCGCCGGGTAATCCCGGCGGGAGGCGGTGACTTGGCGTACGACGGAGGAAAGCAGAACAGCGTGCTGATCGTTGCGGGAACGAAACGCGCATGCGAATCCATCGCGGGCGCGCTGTCGCCATCGCGCTTCTGGCCCGTGGCGACGCGCAGCTCCGCCGCGGAGGCGCGGCGCCTGCTGGTCGACACGCCGTTTTCGATCGTGATCGTCAATCTGCCGCTGCCGGATGAATTCGGCACGCAGCTTGCGCAGGACCTGACGGCGGACCGGCTCTGCGGCATCGTGCTGCTCGTGCCGGCCGAGACATACGAGCAGGTTTCCGAGCAGATGGAGGACGCGGGCGTACTGACGGTCTGTAAGCCCTGCTCCGCGCAGACGATCCGCCAGACGCTCTCGCTTCTTGCCGCCACGCGCGCCAAGCTGGTTGCGATGGAGCGACGCACCGTCACTTTGGAGGAAAAGATGGAGGAGATCCGCGTGGTCAACCGCGCGAAGTGGATGCTCATCGAACGGCGCGGCATGGACGAGGCGAGCGCGCACCGCTATATCGAGAAGCTCGCCATGGACGCGCGCCAGACGCGCAGACTCGTCGCGCAGACGCTGATCCGCTCGCTCGACGCGGGCGACTGAACGCAGCGCGCGGTTCCCATTCCACCGTCGCTTTTCGGACGCGGCCTTTCCCGCCGCGTTTTTTATATGCTATACTGTCTGTAACCCTGAGCGGAATGGACTGCGGCTTGCCGTGGGCGGGCGCGGGTTTTCCCGTGCGTCCGGGAAAGGAGACGGCGGCATGGAACAATATGACGTACTGATTGTCGGCGCGGCTACGTCCGGCAGTTTCTTTGCGCGCCGGATCGCCGAGGCGGGCCACAGCGTTCTGGTGATCGACCGGCTGGAGAGGGCCCAGCTCGGCAGACGGCTGGACGTCTTCCGGATAGGCGAATCCGATCTGAAGCGGTTCGGACTGCCGCTGCCGGAGCAGGACGACGATTTTGCGTTTGCGTGCACGGGCGGGGTTGTCTGCTCCGCGTTCGGGCGGCACCCGAAGCCGATGGCCGGCGCGACCGTCGGCATGCATATGCCGCGCTACGTCGCCCGCATGAACCGCTGGGCGGCGGAGGCGGGGGCGAAGTTTTCCTACGGCGCGTCGTTCGTCGATTTTCTTTACGAAAACGGGCGCGTCGCCGGCGCGTCGATCGAGCGGGACGGACGCACGGAACCGGTCCGTGCAAAACTCGTCGCCGATTGCTCGGGGATTCCGTCGGTTGCGCGGACAAAACTGCCGGACGGCTATGGCGCGGAGAATTTTATCATTTCCGACGCGGAGAAATCCTTTGTTACGCTGCGCTGCGCGGCCTATCATGATCCGCGCGATTACGTGAAGGGAATCCGTGCCTGGCCGTTCTACCAAACCTGGGAGGCGCCGGATGCGAACCCGACCGGCGCGATCCTCGGCGTGCGCGCGCAGTTTTCCTACGAAGCCGGCGAGAAGGCGTTCGCCGCGCTTGAGAAAGCCGTTTCTCTGCCGCGCTATACGGTGAAGCGCATCGAGCGCGGAACGACGCCCTGCCGCCGTCCGCCGTATTCGTTTGTTGCGGACGGATTTTTGGCGTCCGGCGACGCGGCGTGCCTGACGAAACCCTCCTCCGGCGAGGGCGTGGCCGCGAGCATGGTGCAGCTTGAAATCGCCGCCGACGTAGTCGGCCGCCTGCTGGACGAAGGCGGTTATCTGACCCGCGCGCGGCTCTGGCCGATCAACAAGCGCTATGTGGAAGCGCAGGGGAAGGCTTTCGCCGCGCAACTGGCGGCGATTCGCGGGGCCATGTCCATGAGCGCCGCGGAGGACGACTTCTTATTTATGAAGGACGTTATGTTCAGTGAAACGTTCTTTCAGAGCTTCGGCAGCGGCGGGCCGTCCCGCTTTCCGTTCGGCGAACGGATGTCGATGGCGCTTCGCATGCACGGCGGCGTGTTCTGCGGAAAGCTCCGCGTCTCCACCCTCCGTTCTCTGTTTGGCGGCATGCACGGCGGCGAACGCATCCGGAAGCTGTATGCTGCCTATCCGCCCGAGGAAAATGGATTTGACGAATGGACGCGCCGCGCGGACGCGCTGTGGAAGGCGTGCGGCGGTATGGCCGATCGCACGGGGTTATAAATCCGAGGATTCATGCATATATTTGTCCGGTATTGTCCGGCCGGATGCGGCGATTTTAACGGGGAGGTGCTGTTTCCTTGCTGCATATGCCAATCGACTGGACCGACACCCTTTATATGTTCGGGCGCATTGCGCTTGCCGCGCTGCTGGCGGGCATCATCGGTTACGAACGCGAGCACGTTCAGCGCAACGCGGGCATGCGCACGCATATTCTGGTTGCCGTAGGCGCGTCGCTGGTGATGTGCTGCGGGGAGTATCTCGTGATCAAGTATTCGGGCGTGATGAACCTCGACCCCGCCCGGCTCGGCGCGCAGGTGATCAGCGGCATCGGCTTTCTCTGCGCCGGGACCATCATCAAGGAAGGAATTTCGGTTCGCGGGCTGACCACGGCGGGCAGCCTCTGGTGCGTGTCCTGCGTCGGCCTTGCCTGCGGATGCGGCAACTATGTGCTTGCCATCGCCGTGACGGCGATGATGATCGTCGTGCTGCGCGTACTGCGAAACCTAGCCCACAGGCAGCGCAGGAAGAGCAACCGCCTCATCATGCAGATGACGCTTTCCATGGAGGGCAACACCCTCGTATCGCTGCAGTCCGACCTGCAGCGCATGGGCTGCATCATCGAGGAATTCAGTTTTTCGTTCGATGCGGACCGCCTCAGGCGGCATGTCTACCTGCACCTGATGCTGCCCGACCGCGGCAGTTTTGCGCCCCTGATGGAAGCCCTTTCGCACATGGAGGGCGTCGTTTCCGTCGAAACCGTTTACGAATAGGACAGGCATCCGTCCGAACGCACGCAAAAAAGCGGTCTGAGCCTTTTTTTTCAGACCGTCGAAAACCAATGTTTTTCGACGGAAGCCGCTGTGGCGGGAATTTGCATGCAGCATCGGCCTCGGTCGGCTGCGCCGACTGTCGGTTTTGCTGCATGAAGCGTGTCAAAACCACCGTACACGCCGCTGGCTTTGACGGATTGTTTGGTTAAACTTTCATTTTTCCATTGTCAAATTGACGCAGCAATTTGACCGGAACTTTGTTGATAAACTGAAAAAGCGGCCTCAGCCGCTTTTTTGCATCTTGCTCTATCATTGTTTCAGTTCCGCTTGCAGAGGGCGTGCGCCGAACATCCACCCGCCCGCAGAACGGCGAACGCCGGGTCTGCATGCCGGGGAGCGGAGGACGCCGCTAAGCCGTCTGCCGGACTTACGGGTTGTCGATCATCTTCTGGATGAACGCCTTGTTGCGCGCGCCGACGGCTTTCTCCCGCATCTGTCCGTTCCGGAACACCATCAGCGTCGGAATGCTCATGACGCTGTAGAGGGAGGCCAGCTCCGGCTGCTCGTCGATGTTGACCTTGCCGACCTTGATGGACGGCGTTTCCTCCGCAATTTCGTCGACGATCGGGGACACCATGCGGCACGGTCCGCACCAGGGCGCCCAGAAGTCGACCAGTACGGGGCCCTCCGATTCCAGTACTTCTGTTTTGAAATTGTCGTTTGTAATCTGGATCACTGCCATGGGAAAGGCCTCCTTTTTGTACGATGATAAGGATAAGTCCAAAACGCGCGGTTCGCCGCACGCTTGTCCGACATCAATAGTATATCGCATTTTACCGCCGCATGACAGAAAACGGAAAAAAGATCACGAAAAATCCGAAATTCAAACGAAATCGCCGCCATGGCCTTTTCTTTTGCCCGCGGCCGGGTTACAGTTAGGAAAGCAAAACTGGAAACCGTTCGGGAAGGAGGCAGCGGCGGATGCGGACGCTTTCGCTCAGGATCGGTCCGGAGCAGGACGGACGGTCCGTCAAAAGCCTGCTGAAGGAAGAGATGCTCGTTTCCGGCGCGCATCTCTCGCGCCTCAAACGCCGGGAGCAGGGCATTCTGCTCAACGGCGCGTGCTGCTACGTCACCGCCCGTGTGCGCGAGGGGGACCTGCTGACGTTCGAGATCGGCGACCTTCCTTCCGACCGGACCGTTCCGATGCCGTTTCCGCTGAACGTGCGCTTCGAGGACGAGGATATCCTCGTTCTCGACAAGCCCGCGGGCATTGCGGCGCATCAGTCGTCCCGGGACCCTTTGGAATGCACGCTGGAAAACGCCGTCTGTCACTATCTGGGCGGAAACGTGACGCCGCATCCCGTCAGCCGGCTCGACCGCGGAACGACGGGGCTGATGGTGCTTGCAAAAAGCGCCTACCTGCACGAGCGTCTGCGCCGCATGCTGCATACGGACGCGTTTCTTCGCATATACGAGGGCGTCGCGGTCGGCCGGGTCGAGCCGCCGCGCGGCGTGATCGAAGGGCCGATCGGTTTTGCGGAGGGGTCGATCTACAAGCGGGCCGTGCGGGTCGACGGGGTTTACGCCCGCACCGAATATGAAACGCTCGCCTGGAACGAACGCTTCACTTTGCTTCGGATGATCCCGCGCACGGGACGGACGCATCAACTCCGCGTCCATCTTGCGTCGATCGGGTACCCGCTGGCGGGGGACTGGCTCTATGGAACGGAGGACCGGGCGCTGATCGCGCGGCCGGCACTGCATTCCGCGGAGCTGTCGCTAACGCATCCGCTCACCGGCGAACGGCTGGAACTTCGCTCCGACCTGCCGGACGACATGCGCGCGCTGATGGAGCGATGGCCGGCGGCAGGGCCGGCCGGCTGACGGCGGGGAACCCGCATTGTAAATCAGGGGGGGAAACGGAATATGGAAACAAGGGTCGTGGAACGAAACGGGAGTTCCGTCGCCGTCGTAAAAAGCGGGGAAGTCGTGATCGGCGATGTGCAGTCCGCACTGGATTTTCTCGCGTCAATCGAATATGAAACCGGCTGCTCGCGCATCGCGCTGAATAAAGAAGCGCTGACGGAGGAGTTCTTCGTGCTCAGCACCCGCCTTGCGGGCGAAATCCTGCAGAAGTTTGTCAACTACCGCGTCAAGCTGGCCGTCTACGGCGATTTCTCCCGCTATACCAGCCGGCCGCTGATGGATTTTATCTATGAAAGCAACCGGGGGAACGATATCTTTTTTGCTCCCACGGAGGAAAGCGCGGTGGAGCGGCTGCTGAGTGCGAAGGAATAATCGGAGGATCATAAAAGAGGGCCGCGCGGGAAACGCGCGGCCCGAAACCTATGCCCGGCGTGTGCACGCCGGTAGCTGATAAACGGAGCTCCAGTCAAATTGCTGCGCCAATTCGACAATGCAAGAATGAAAGTTCAGCCAAATTTCCGCCGCAGCGGTTTCCATCGAAAACCAGGGTTTTCGATGGCTTGCCCGGCGCCGGCTTTTGTATGATCCGCTATTCGATGATGATGATCAGCCCGACGACGATGCCGACGACCGTGGCGAGCGCGGGCAGCTTGGATTTCCACATCAAAATCGACTCGGGCAGAAGCTCGCCGAACACCACATACAGCATGGCGCCGCTGGCGAAGCCAAGCGAGAGAACGTGCCAGACGGGGCCCATCGCGCCGAGCAGATACCCGATCACCGCGCCGACGACCGTGGGGAAGCCGCTCGCGGCCGTGACCAGAAGAGCCTTCCAGCGTCTTGCGCCGCCGGCAATCAGCGGCACCGCCACCGCCATGCCCTCCGGAATGTTGTGCAGCCCGATTACCGATGCGACGAGGAGCCCGCTTCCGCACCAGATACCGCTCTGCGGGCAGTCGGCGTACGCCGCGCCGATCACCATGCCCTCCGGGAGGTTGTGCAGCGCGATGGCCGCGGCCATGATCACCCCCGCTGTAAAGAGCGAGTTGTTGCGCTTTCTGTGCTCGGTGAAATGGTCGCTGTGGATCAGCTCGTCCAGGTCGTCCGCGGTTTTCGGATGCCCTGCGCCGTTTGCAACGTGCCGGACCTCGTGGTTCGTGCAGCGGTCGATCCAGTAGTTCAGAAGCGAAACGACTGCGTATCCGACCGTCAGGCCGATCACGATCCACATCAGCTCGGTCGTCGGGGGCGCGCCCGATTCGAAGAGCTCCTCCCCGATCAGGTCGAAGCAGACGACCGAGAGCATGACGCCGCCCGCGAAGCTGAGCAGCAGGCTGACGGTTCGCGTCGAGTCGCGGCGGATGCACGCGCTCACGGCGCCGCCGAGTCCCGTGCCGCCGATGCCGGCGATCGTCGTAACGAGTATCACGTTCCAAAGCATCTGCATGTGTAAAACCGAATTCCTTCCGTTACACGAATATCGCGGTCAGCCGTCGCTCGTTTCGGCGTACGCGTCGAAAACGATCGCAGATTCATAACTGCGGCGCATGGTTTGGAGCACCGTGCCCTCGATGGTCAGAATCAGCGCGTCCGCTTCATAGCGGGTCAGGAACGTATTGACCAGACTCTGTACCATCAGGTCGCCGTCCGGCGCGCCGGCGAGGACCACCGCCTGCCCGAACGCGTCGGAAAGATCGAGCCGCACGACGCGCGCGTCTGCCGTTTCGCCGCCGATCGTCACGGCCTCGTCCCCGACGGAAAACGTGATATTCCGCCCAAAATCGACATCCGGCAACGCGCCCGCGTCCACGAGCGCGCCGAGAAGGCCGCGCGGCGAATCCTCCGCCTGCGCGCGCTCCGCCATAAGCCCCGTGCGGTCCGCGTCCGGCACATAGAGCGTCACCTCGACGGTTTCGGCCGCCGTCGGCGTCGGCTCCGGTATCGAAATCGGCGACGGGGCGGGCGACGCCGTCCCGGCCGGCGCGGTCGTAGATACGGGCTGCTCCGTGGGCGTTGCCGCGCACCCAAACAGCGCCGCCGCGGCAAGCAGGCAGGCGAGCGCGCGCCGCACGCGCGTCAGATGACGCCGAGCGGGATCAGCGTTGCAAGCAGCACGACGTTGACGCCGGCAAGCGAGGCAATCCACTTTTTCTGTGTTTTCGGCTCCTTGTCGTAGATGAGGTACGACGCGAGGAAGAACGGGATATAGACGGTGATGAACACGGGGATCGCGCCCCACCAGGGATAGACCCAGATGAACGCGGGTGTGGACGCGAGAAAGATCTCGACCAGAGAAAAGAACAGCGCGCTGCCGAACGCGAACGCGACGCGGTTGTTGACGCCGAGGAGCTTTTTATCCTTGTCCTTCGGCAGCAGCTTCGATGTAAAGCCCGCCACGGCGAACATCATCGAGAGCTCCCAGCTCACGCCGATGAGCAGGATGTAGGACGTGCTCTCCGGCGATACGGTCCAGAGCGCGTACCCGGAAAAATAGCAGATCACGGCGTTCGCGATTTCGTAGAGCCAGTGTACGCTGTAGAGCATCAGCGCGGCGGCGACCGCCTTGTAATTCTTCTTGTAGATTTCGTCGACGTAGATCATCACGACGAACGCGAGCAGCGCGATGAACGTCCAGTTGAAATTCGACGTGTCGCGGACCGCGGCCTTTGCGGCGTCCGCGAATTCCTTGAGCGAACCGTCCCCGAACAGCATGACTTTTCCTCCCGTTTCCCGTTTGGCGGTCGGCCGGATCGTCCGCCGGCATTCCGCTGCCCTGTTATGATTCATTGTATCCCACGGCGCCGGTGACTGTCAATTTGCGCAGGCGCCGTTTTCCATGCCGCGTCTGCTGTAAAAAATGTGTTTGACGCGCTGAAATATATTTCCGCTTCTTCGCGCCTTTCACTGGACATCCGGCAAAAAAGCACCTATAATAAAGGAAGCGTTATTTTTTTAGGAAAATATTGATGCAATCGGAAAACGGGATACGGCGGGCCGGATGCGCGGCGCGGACGAAAAAAGAAACGAAACGGATCGGACCTGTGCGGATGCTGCTTCTGCTGACGGCGATTCTGGCGGTGCTGTTTTTCGGCTCGTTTTCGCTCGGGCGGTACGGCGTTCCGTTCGGCGAGGTGTTCCGCATCCTGCTCGACCGCGTCGTGCCGCTCGCCCAGACCTGGACGGACAAGATGGAGACGGCGGTCGTCAACATCCGTCTGCCGCGCATCGTGATGGCGTGCCTGGTCGGGTGCTCGCTTTCCGCCGCCGGGGCGTCCTTTCAGGGCGTGTTTCAAAACCCCATGGCCGCGCCGGATATCCTCGGCGCTTCCTCGGGCGCGGCGTTCGGCGCGGCGCTGGCGATCCTGCTTGGCGGCTCGACGCGCATGATCACGCTTTCGGCGTTTATCTTCAGCATGATCACGGTCTGCGCCGTGTTTCTGATCGCGCAGCGTGCGCCTGGTCTGAAGGTGGTCAACCTGATCCTGGCCGGCATCATGGTCGGTTCGCTGTTCAAGGCGGGCACGTCCTATGTCAAACTTGTCGCCGATCCGACGGATCAGCTTCCGGCGATCACCTACTGGCTGATGGGGAGCCTTTCCGGCTCGAAGCTGAAGGACGTCGGGTTCGTCGTTGTGCCGATGTCCATCGGGCTCGTTCCGCTGCTGCTGCTCCGCTGGCGGATCAACATCCTCACCCTCGGGGACGAGGAGGCGCATACGCTCGGCGTCAACACGAACCGGCTGCGGTTTTTCGTGATCGTATGCTCCACGCTGGTCACGGCGGCGAGCGTTTCGGTCAGCGGCATGATCGGCTGGGTGGGGCTGGTGATTCCGCACCTGTGCCGCAAGCTGGTCGGCTGCAACTACCGGTATCTGCTGCCCGCCTCGATGATCGCGGGCGCGGCGTTTCTGCTGCTCGTGGACGATGTTTCGCGCAATCTTCTTGCCGTGGAAATCCCCATCGGCATCCTGACCGCGTTCATCGGCGCGCCGTTCTTCATCTATCTGATCACGAAGAGGGAGAAAACGCTGTGAGCATCGCCGTGCAAAACCTGAGCTTTTCCTACTGCACGCGCGCGGTGCTGACGGACGTTTCCTGTTCGGCGGAAAACGGGCGGATGCTCGCTGTGCTCGGGCCGAACGGCGTGGGCAAGACGACGCTGTTCCGGTGCATTCTGGGGCTGCAGACGCGCTATTCGGGTACGATCGCGGTGGACGGCGTAAACGCGCATTCGCTTTCCGCGCGGGAGCTGGCGCACCGGATCGCGTATATCCCGCAGACGCACGCGCAGACGTTCTCCTATTCCGTGCGCGATATGGTGCTCATGGGCACGTCGCATCAGATCTCCTCGCTGTCCGTGCCGGGGAAGCGCGAACTCGAGGCGGTCGGGGCGGCGCTCGAGCACCTGGGGATCTCCCATCTGGCGGAGAAGAACTTTTCGCATCTCTCGGGCGGCGAGCAGCAACTTGTGCTGATTGCGCGCGCGCTCGCGCAGCAGGCGAAAACGCTGCTCATGGACGAACCGACCGCGAGCCTGGATTACGGAAATCAGGTGCGCGTGCTCAAGCAGGCGCGTGCGCTGGCGGACGACGGATATACCGTGCTGCTTTCCACGCATAACCCGCAGCACGCGCTCTGGTACGCCGATGCGGCGCTCGCGCTGCTCGACGGCCGGGTCGTTGCGTTCGGGGAGCCGGCGCGCGTGCTGGACCGGGCGCTGATCCGGCGGCTGTACGGCGTGGAGGTGCAGTTTGTGGAAACGGAGCACGGCCCGCTGCTCTCGCCGGTGGTGGACGGGAGGTGCGGCTGATGTTTCGGTGGACGGAGCAGAGCATCCGCTTCCGTATCGACGCCGCGGAGCAGGTGGGGTTCGACGAACGGATCGCGGAGCGCATCCTGCCGTATCTGACAAAGCGCGGCTCGGTGTGCGACGCGGGCTGCGGGCTCGGCTACCTGAGCCTTGCGCTCGCAAAATACTGCGAAACGGTCACCGCCGTGGATTCCTGCGCCGAAGCGCTCGCGGTGCTGGAGCGGAACGCGAGGGAAAACGGGATCGGCAATATTGAGATCCGGCAGGGCGATCTGTTTTCGATGCGGCCGGAGCGGCCGTACGATGCGATGGTGTTCTGTTTCTTCGGGCGCGTTTCGGAAACGCTCCGCGCGGCGAAAGCGCAGTGCCGCGGCAAAGTGATCCTGATCAAGCGGAACGGCGCGAAGCACCGCTTTACGCTCGGCGAAACGCCGCTGGAGCGGTTCACGTTTCCGCGCGCAGAGCAGGCGCTTGACGAACTGGGCGTCCCCTATGAAAAAGAGACGTTCGAAGTGGAGATGGGGCAGCCGTTTCGTTCGCTGGAGGACGCCGTTTCGTTCTTTGAAACGTTCCGCAGGGAGGACGACGCGCGCGGCGTTACGCGGACCGATGTAAAAAGTCTGCTGGAAACGCGCGCGTCGGACGCGTTTCCCTATTACCTGCCTTCGCCGAGTCCGGTCGGCGTGATCGCGGTGGACACGGGGAATATCCCCGATTCCATAAAGTAAATCAATCGGGAGGAAAAAAAGATGAAGAAGATTTTTGCCATCCTGCTTGCGGTCGTCATGGCCGTATCGCTGTTCGGCTGCTCCGCGCAGCAAGCGACCGAGACCGCGGCTACGGAAGCGCCCGCGACGGAGGCGCCCGCGGCTACGGAGGAACCCGCCGCAACCGAGGAACCGGCGCCGACGACCGTATCGTTTACGGACTCCGTCGGCCGCGTGGTCGAGGTGCCGGCAGACATCGAGAAGGTCGCCGTATCCGGCCCGCTCGCGCAGATCGTGCTGTTCGCGCTCTGCCCGGACAAGCTCGCCGGCATCGCGTCCGCATGGGACGAAACCGCGGCGCAGTACCTCAAGACCGAATACTACAACCTGCCCGAGCTCGGCCAGCTCTACGGCGGCAAGGGCGAGCTGAACCTTGAAACGCTGCTCAACAGCGGCGCGGAGGTCGTCATCGACGTGGGCGAGCCGAAGGACACCATCGTGGAGGATCTCGACGCGCTGCAGGAGCAGACGGGCATTCCGTTCGTGCATATCACCGCGACTACGGCGACCATGGCGGACGCGTACACGAAGCTCGGCGAGCTTCTGAACATGCAGGACGAGGCGGCGACGCTGGCGGCGTACTGCACCAGGATCTACGATCGCACGACAGAGATCGCGAACAGCGTGGAGAAGGTCAATCTGCTCTACTGCCTCGGCGACCAGGGCCTGAACGTGATTGCACAGGGAAGCTATCACGCGGAGGTGATCGACCTGCTGTCCAACAACCTCGCCGTTGTGGACAGCCCGTCCAGCAAGGGCAGCGGCAACGAGGTGGATATGGAGCAGATCCTTACGTGGGACCCGGACGTGATCCTGTTCGCGCCCGGCAGCATCTATTCGACCGTCGCGTCCGACCCGACCTGGCAGCAGGTGACGGCGATCAAGAACGGCACGTATTACGAGGTTCCGTTCGGGCCGTACAACTGGATGGGCTTCCCGCCGTCCGTGCAGCGCTGCCTCGGCATGATGTGGATGGCGCAGCTGCTGTATCCGGACACCGCGCAGTATGACCTGCAGACGGAGGTGACGGAGTACTTCAAGCTCTTCTACCACTGCGACCTGACCCAGGACCAGTACGACTCGCTGGTCGCCAACTCCATCGGCGCGCAGCAGGCAGAAGAGACGCCCGCGGCCTAACGGACGGTATGGAAAAGCTGTTTACCGGCATTCGCGATGCGCTAGTGCGCGGCGAGGACCTCGTGCTGTGCACCATCATCGCAAGCTCGGGTTCCACGCCGCGCGGCAGCGGCGCGAAGATGGCGGTGTTTGCCGACGGCTCCTCCCTCGGAACCGTCGGCGGCGGCGCCGTGGAATACGAGAGCATCCGGCTGGCGAAGCAGGCGCTTGCCGGCCGGAAGGCGTTTACGCACCGGTTCGTGCTCACGAAAAACCAGACGGCGGATATCGGCATGATCTGCGGCGGTCAGGTGGTCGTGTGCTTCCAGTTCTTCGCCGGCGGCGACCCGGAGGCGATCCGGCTGGCGGAAAGCGTGCTTTCGCTGTTTCCGCAGCGCAAGAACGCGTGGCTCGTCACCGTGCTTTCGGAAGGCGCCGGTGCGCGCACGGGCGTCTACGCGCGCGATACGGGGCTGCTGTTTCTCGACGGCGTTCCGGAAGAGGAGATTCTGCCGCTGGTCGGTGCGCGGGCAATGCTGAAACGAGGCGAGCCGGGGTACTATGTCGAGCCGCTCACCCGCGCGGGATACGTGTATGTGTTCGGCGGCGGACATGTCTCCCGGGAACTGGTCCCGGCGATTACCCATGTCGATTTTTCGGTGATCGTATACGAGGACCGCGAGGAATTCGCGGACCCGGCGCTGTTTCCGGCGGCGGTTGGCACCGTCGTCGGCGCGTATACGGAGCTTTCGCGGCACATTGCGATCACGGCGGACGACTATGTCGTCATCATGACGCGCGGCCACCAGGCCGATTTCGAAGTGCTCGAGCAGGCGCTCCGCACGGACGCGGCCTATATCGGCGTGATCGGCAGCCGGCATAAGATCGCCGCCACCAATAAACGCCTGATCGAGGCGGGCATTCCGGAGGAGGCGCTTTCCCGCGTGCATACGCCGATCGGCTTGGAGGTCCTGGCCGAGACGCCGGCCGAGATCGCCGTCAGCATCGCGGCGGAACTGATCCTGTGCCGCGCGAAACGGTGCGGAGGGAGTAAAGCATGAAGGAGCGAAAACACATCCTGCTCTGCGGCGAGGTGGGCGTGGGCAAGAGCACGCTGATTCAGCGTCTGCTCGAGCACAATGTGCGCCCCGTCTACGGGTTCGTCACGAAGCGGCTCGCGGCGGACGAAACCGGGTTTCATCCGATCTATATCCATCCTGCCGGCGCGGCTGAACGCGTGCAGACGGACGAGAACCGCATCGGCACCTGCGATTCCAAGGTGCACAACATCAATCTCGCGGCCTTTGAGACGCTGGGCGTTGCGTACCTGCAGGCGGAGCCGGACGGGCTGATCGTGATGGACGAGCTTGGGTTCATGGAAGCCGGGAGCGAAGCGTTCGTGAAAAAGGTGTTTGAAGCGCTCGACGGCAAAATCCCCGTGCTTGCGGCGGTGAAGGCGCGCTTCGACGTGCCGTTTCTCAACGAGGTGCGCGCGCACCCGAACGCAAGCGTGTATATGATCACGAAGGAGAACCGGGAGGCGCTGTATCGGACGCTTCTGCCGATCGTCGAGAGTTGGAACGCATAATGCACGTTTTGCGTCGGTAAACGGGTTTCATTGAATTTTGTTAAAAGAATAAAAAAATGCCGACCTGCGTATCGCCGGTGGATCGAATCCACAAAGCGTCGCGGGCCGGTTTTTTATATTCCGTTCCGACGGGTGCGGCGGCTATCCGGCGTAGGAGAGGTTGTCGAACCAATCCTCCTCGAATACGCCGTCGATGCTCCAACGCCAGTCGTCCTGCGCTCTGCTCACTTCAACGCGGAACAGCGCGCCGTCCGCCCGTTCCAGAATCGCATAGCTCTGCTCGTCGGTCTCCGTCAGCATGAGCCTGGTTCCCGCGGGCAGCGCGACGGGCTCGCTGTCGCTCTGGTCCGCAGGAAGCGCGGGGAAACCGTCCCGGATCAGGGTCAGCTTCCGGTCGGCCCAGTCGCCGTCGTAGCGGCTGATCGTATACGGCGTGGCCGGCGCGAACGTAAAATCGTCCTCCATGCGGTATTGACAGGTCGCGCCGTAGGTGCCGAGGACGTTGACCACGGTGTTCACCGTAACGAGACCGCTTCCGTCGGCGGATTCCACGGTGCCGTAAAGCTCCGTTCGTTCCAGCCTGCCGTCGCTGAGCCGGTAGATCTCGGTGGCGTAGTCGTCGGAGGCCATGTCCCCGGACAGGTACAGCTCCACGCTCCCATCGCCCGTGAGCGCGTCGCCGAGATGGCAGGTTGGCCCGCACAGGGCGACTTCGATTTCGTTGGTGAGCACGGCGCTTCCGTCCGTTATGGTGACGGTGGTCGTATGCCGTTCGTCGTCGACCAGAATCGAAACGGTCTCGGCTTCGCCGTCGCCGTCCAGATCCGCCAGGATCGGCTGCGACGCGTCCAGCTCCCGCCAGACCGCAGAAGAGCCTTCGACCGGTTCCGCGGCGGTCACGCAGTAACGCGACAGCGGCTCCGGGATGTCCTGAAGGTTCGGGTTTTCACCCAGCGTGAACCGGACCGACAGGATCTCCGCGCCGTCCGCGCCATACAGGCCGGCCGTTGTGGAAACGGTCCCGTCGTCCGAGAAGGAGGATTCGCCGAGCTTCGTTTCGGAATCGCCGGCGTCGGAGAGCGCGATGGAATAGGCGCAGTCGGTCTCGTTATAGGCGATCGTCCTGCCAAGATCGTCCGGCACGGCGGGCAGATCCGTCGCGCCGCAGAACGCGGCGGAGAGGAACGCCGTCATGACCGCGCGGCCGACGGCGGCCGTGCCGTTGCCGATCGTGATCTGGGACTGCGTGTCGCCCCAGTTGACGCTCAGAAGGTACAGCACCGTCCAGACGAATTCCGGATCGTCCGGCGCGTACCGCGCCGCGCCGGTTCCGTTCATGGCGCGGAGGATCGAATCAAAAACCGGCAGCATGGCCACGAGATTCGTCTGCGGATCGGCGGTCGTCTCGGCGGCCGGTTCGGCGGTTGTTTCGTCGGGTTCGGCGGTTGTTTCCACCACGATTTCCGGCGTGGCGGTTATGGACGGGGCCGCGGCCTGCTCCGCGGGCGCGGCGCACGCGCATCCCAGCAGCGCAACAATCAGCAGGATCGGCAGAATCCGTCTGGTTTTACGCAAGTATGTCATCTCCCTTATCGTTATCGTTTACGAGGGGTCGTCCAGCACGCCCATGAACAGCGGCACGCCGGACGAAAGATCCACGACCGCATAGAAGAACGGGCTGTCGAGATGGAGTTCCGCCGGCGGCTCGGTCGGCATCATCGCGCTTTCCGTCATCGCGGCCTCCGTGACGGCGGCGGCTTCCGTGCCCTCCTCGTTGACCTCGATCTTGACCTTCTGGAACACCCAGGAAAGATACAGCGGGCCGTTCACGCCCGTTCCCATCCCGGAAAGGTCCGCGCTGCCGGAATCGAACACGAGGTTCAGCCCCATTTCCTTGAGGATGTCGTTGAGGTAGAGCGAGTATTCGATCGTGTATTTCGGCATGGAGAAGTTGACGAGCGTTTCGCTCGCGGAGCCGATATAGGCGGCGAGCCGCTCCGCGGTCAGGGACGAAATGAACGCACGGATATCGCTTCCGTCCGTCGGACGCAGCGCGATGAACGCGGTCTTCCCGTCGTTGTACGGAAGAAGGATGCCTTCCGCGCCGTCGGCATTGATATAATCGCGCCGGCTCTCCTGCGCGTGCAGAAAGGGTACGCTGACGGCCGCGCCGCCGGCAGGCGTAAAATCGCCGTCGTAGGTGTCGCTGCCAAGGAATTCGTTCTGCCACTTCGCCTTGAGATAGATCGTGCTGAGCAGCACGAGCACCGTGCTGTCCGGGTAGTTCTGCTCGTGCAGCGTCGGGATCAGCCCGTTGGTTTTTTCATTGACCCAGGCGTTGATCGCCTGGAGAGCCGCATCGGACGGCAGATCGGCGGTGAACACGTCCGCGCCGAAGTTGTCCGTGATCGTTTGCAGGTAGTCCTCGCGGATCTGCGCGTGGTCGTCGTCGGCCCACGCGGAATCGGCGATGGAGAGCTTTGTGTCGCCCTCGGTCGAGGTGAGCGACTGAATCAGCGCGCGGGAGATGGAATTGACGCCGTCGGTGTCCGCGCCGAGCACCTGCTCGAATTCTTTCAGCGTGTCCGAACCGGCTCCGTTCTGCACCATGGCGAGGCAGAGGTATGCCGACAGCGGCGAAAGCACGGGGTTTTCGTCCCCGTTCTCGGCGGCTTTTGAAAACAGCGACAGCCCGAACGTTACCGCGGGATCGTAGTCGGAGCAGGGTTCGGCGGCGGTAGCTTCCTCCGAAGAGGGCTCGACATCCTCCGTCAGCGAGGTTACCTTGCCGCCCGGCGTGCAGCCGGCGGTCAGCAGCAGCGCCGCAAGCGCGAGAGCGATGATTTTCTTCATAGTAATTTCCTCCGTTTGTTTACTGCAACAGGAACACTTCAGAGGAGGCGGAAAGGTTGCCGCGCCGTATGATTTTTTTCGGCGCCGCTTTATTCGGAAACGGCGGCCCGGCACATTCCGTTCGGCTGCATGATACCATGCCGGGTCCGATCTGTCCATCAGCCGCGGCGGGGAGGACAGCGGCGTGCGAAGACTTCATCCCCGGAAAAAGAGATGCGTTCGGCTGCATTTCGATTGCTTGGCAGAGGAAAATTCGCTATACTGAAGCGATGAACAAGAATAGATGCATGCTGTTTTTTGATGTCGACGGCACCCTGGTCACCGAGGACACGCACACGGTCCCGACGAGCGCCGCCGACGCGATCCGCCGGGCGCGCGCGCGCGGCCACCTTGCCTTTGTCAACACGGGAAGGCCGTACACCCATATCGAGCCGCAGGTGCTTGCCATCGGATTCGACGGGACCGTCTGTTCCGGCGGGCTGTATATCCGCCTGCAGGATACGATCGTGCAGGACGTCGTCGTGCCGGCGGCGCTCTGCCGGACGATACGCGACTTAAGCAGGACGTGCCGCGTCGAAACGACGTACGAATCGAAGGAAGGCGTCTGCTACGATCTGACCAGACCGCTCAGCGCCGAAAACGAACGGGAGCGGCACCGGCTGGGACGCATGGGCGTGCACGTTTCGACGGACGTCGACAGCCCGTCGTTCCGGTTTGAAAAATTCCTGGCGTGGAAAAGTCCGGCGGCGGACATGGACGCGTTTCTCGCCGCCATCGGCAGGTACTTTCATGCGATCGACCGGTACGCGTTTTACGAATGCGTGCCGCTGGGGTATACGAAGGCGACGGGCATCCGGACGGTGGTTTCGCGCCTGGGCGGCGATATGGCGCGGACGTTTGCGTTCGGGGACGGACCGAACGACCTCGAGATGCTTGGCTGCGCCGGAACGAGCGTTCTGATGGGCAACGCGGTGAAGGAACTCCATGAAAAAGCCTACTTCGTCACGAAGCGGATCGACGAAGACGGCATTGCGTTTGCGCTGCGTCACTTTGGACTCATCGACTGAGGATATTCAAACGAGGAGCGGCAGGATCTCCGCCGGACGCGCGGCGTGAACGACCCATTTGTTCGCGGCTTCGAGCAGACGCGCTTCCGCGTTCTGCCCGCGGGGCAATGGATACGCGCCGTTGGTGCCGCGCGGCAGCACGACGGCCGCGCGAAACGGCTCGTTCGGCGCGGCGGCGCAGGGCGAATAGTGCAGCGTTGTGGCAAAGAGCTCCAGCAGCGTTCCGCGCGGAACAAAAAACGCCTCCAGCCTCCCGAAATCATATTGCCCGTCTTCGATCTCCCAGCGGTGGCCGAGCAGCAGCACGGCGTCGGTGCCGAAGAGCAGCAGCTCGCTGCAGCGGTGGTATTCCAGCGCGTCGACGCGCGTGGTGTATCCGCTGCACACGCCCGCCTGACAGGCAAGGCCGCCGAAAAAGCCGTTCTGCAGCGCGGCGAACTCCGCGCAGGATTCCAGACTGTCCAACGAAGCGATATAGTTCACGCAATCGGCCGGCGCATCCGTCTGCGCCAGCCGTTTGATGAGTTCGGCGCAGGGATAGCCGTCCACGATTCCGCCGTAGGTGCGGAACGAGACGGACGATACTGCTAGGATTTTTTCCGGGGTGACGGTCTGCATACTGTCGATACGCCTCTTTTTCTGCGGCCGCGCCGCAATAAGATCAGGGATTCGCGCGCTCTGGCGCGTAGGCGCAGGTACTTTGCCGCACGATCAGGTCGGGGCAGACCTGCAGCTTGATCAAAGGTTGCGACGGGTCGGCGATTCTGTCGCAGAGAAGGCGCACCGTGAGCTGACCGATCGCCGCGCAGGAAACGCGCATGGTCGTCAGCGGCGGGTCCGCGATCGCGGAAAAACCGATATCGTCGAAGCCGATGATAGCGATGTCCTCCGGAACGCGAAGCCCGGCTTCGCGGAAGGCCTTGACCGCGCCGAGGGCGATACTGTCGTTGTTGGCCACGAGCGCGGACGGAAAGGTCGTTCCCTGCTCCAGCAGCGCGCGGACGGACTGGTACGCGCCCTCCATCGTCGGCGAAACGCTGTAGATCAGACCGGGATCGAACGGTCGGCCGAGCAGCCGCACGGCGCGCTCAAACGCGTTGCGCCGGCTTAAGCAGTTGCCGCCCGGAACGGCGTTTGCCAGGAAGCCGATCGCCGGATGCCCCAGCCGCGCAAGGTAGCCGACGGCCTCGCAGATCGCGTCCTGGTTGTTCATCGTCACGCACGCGCAGCGCTCGAACTCCATCGGGCTGTCCACGATTACGAACGGCGCGGAGATGGCGCCGATCAAAGGAAGATGGCGGGCGTCCAGTTCCGTGCCGAGCAGGATCACGCCGGATGGCGGATGCTCGGCGAGTCCGGCCAGCACCGCGGGCATGGTCCGCTCGTCCATGTTGGTCATCACGAGGGAATACCCGCGCGCGCTGGATTCCTTCTCCACCGCGTCGATGATGGCGTTGACAAAGCCCGGATTGCCGTTGACCAGCATGCCGTGCAGGCTGAATTTCAGGAAGCACAGACTGCCGGTTTCGCCGCTTCGCGGTCCCTTCTGGATCCGGTATCCGTTTGCGCGCAGCGCCTGCGCGATGCGCCCGCGGTTTTCCTTCCCGACGCCGACGCGGTCGTGCAGCACCAGCGAAACCATGGACGCCGATACGCCGGTTTCCGCCGCAATTTCCTTGAGTGTTTTTGCCGTCATGCCTTCTCCGCAGTTCCGAACTGAAATCGCTCTGTTATTCATGGGGAAAATATGGTTACATCATACCGCAATGCCGCGTCAGGTGCAAGCCGTTGGGAGATAGAATTGAAATTAAATCGAAATATCGCTCAAAAAAAGTAAAAGAATTTTACGATTCTTGCATGCGGATGTTGACGCACAGAAAAATTCCGAATAGAATCGAACTGTAACAGGCAAACAAAAACGATCCGGAGCTTCTATTTCATCGGCAACACAAAGCGGCAGAAAAAAAGGAAAGCGGGACGAATATGACGGAATCTGAGATACTGCAGGGGTTTCGACGCGCCGAGGAGATCTACGGCGGGCTGGGCGTGGACGTCAAGGCGGCGATCGAGCGCGCGGAGCGGATACCGATCTCCATGCACTGCTGGCAGGGCGACGATTTTCACGGGTTTGAAAACGGCGGCGGACTCACGGGCGGCATCGCCGTGACCGGCAGCTATCCGGGCTGCCCGCGCACGCCGGACGAGCTTCGCGCGGACATCGCGTTCGCGCTCGGCCTGGTTCCGGGCAGAACGAAGCTGAACCTGCATGCGTCCTACGCGGAAAAGCATGGAAAAACGATCGACCGCGACGCATACACGATCGAGGAATTCCGGGACTGGGCGGACTGGGCGAAGGCGCGTTCTCTTGGGCTCGACTTTAACCCCACGTTCTTTTCGCATGCCAGGATGGACGGCAATTTCACGCTCGCAAGCGAGGATTCGGGCGTGCGCGCGTTCTGGATCGAGCACGGCAAGCACTGCCGCGAGATCGGGCGCGCGTTCGGCGAACTGCTGGGGGTTCCGTGCGTGGTGAACTTCTGGATGCCGGACGGGTTCAAGGACGTTCCGGCGGAGCGCGCGCGGTACCGAAACCGCATGGCGGAGTCGCTCGACGCGATCTTTGCGGAACAAATGCCGGAGACGCTCGAGATCGACGCGCTCGAAAGCAAGCTCTTCGGTTTCGGCATCGAGAGCTACACGGTCGCGAGCCACGAGTTTTCGCTCGGCTACGCGATCACGCGCAGAAAGACCTACTGCATCGACATGGGGCATTTTCACCCGACGGAGGATATCGGCGACAAGCTCAGCGCCGTGCTCCAGTACCTCGATCATGTGCTGCTGCACACGAGCCGCGGCGTACGGTGGGATTCCGACCACGTCGTGCTCTGGGACGACGCGCTGCAGAACGTGTGCCGCGAGATCATCGTCAACGGATACGACGAGCGCGTGTTCGTGGCGCAGGATTATTTCGACGCCTCGATGAACCGCGTCGCCTGCTGGGGGATCGCCATGCGCAACACGCGCCGGGCGCTGCTCAAGGCCTGCCTCGAGCCTTACGGCGAAATCGCCAAGGCGGAGCGGGCGGGCGATCTGACCGCGCGGCTCGTCCGGCTCGAGGAGAACAAGTTTCTGCCGTACGAAGCGGTTTGGGACTACGCGTGCCTGAAACAGAACATTCCGGTGGGGCTGGACTGGCTCGGGGCGGTCAGGGATTACGAGCGGCGCGTCATGCCGCAGCGGTAAACAGAAAGGAAGCATATGCGCAGATTTCTCATCGATACGGATACGGGCAACGACGACGTATGGGCGCTGCTGTGCGCGCTGCGCGCGACGGACCGGGTGGAGGTGGAAGCGATTACGGTCGTGATGGGCAACGTGAAGCTCGATTACTGCGTGAAGAACGCGCTCATCGCCGTGGAGCGGGCCGGAACATACCGGCCGCCCGTCTACCGCGGCATGGCGCGCGCGCTCCTGCACGAACGCCCGTATGGCGCGGGCGAGGTGCACGGCAGGGACGGCCTGAGCAATATGAACCTGCCGTGGCCGGAAACGAAGCCCGGCGGCAAGCACGCGATGGACGCCATCATCGATCTTGTGATGGCGAACCCCGGCGAAATCGAAATCGTCACGCTGGGTCCGCTGACGAACCTTGCCATGGCGTACCTCAAGGAGCCGCGCATCGCCGAAAACGTGAAGAAGGCGTATATCATGGGCGGCACGGGGTTCGATCAGGGAAACGCGACGCCTGCGGGCGAGTTCAATATCTATGTGGACGCGGAGGCGGCGGACGTCGTGCTGAAATCCGGCATGAACATGACGTGGGTCACCTGGGACGTCTGCCGCGGCGAAACGCCGCTTTCGAGCGCGGATTTCGACTATATCGAGAGCGCCGGCACGCCGCTTTCGCAGTTTGCGGTGCGCTGTACGCAGAGCGTGCGGGCGTACGACCGCAAAAAGTGGGGCAGGGACGCGGTCGGCATCATCGACTCCATCATCATGATCGCCGCGCTCTGGCCGGAGGTGCAGAAGGACGTGTACCGCGCCAACTGCACCATCGAAACGAAAGGCGAAACCAGCTACGGATACTTCGGGATCGACAAGTCCAATATGCACCCGGAGACCGGCACGAAGGTGGAGATCTGCTCGACGGTGGACGCGGCGGCGTATAAGGCGCATCTCTTCGAGCTGCTGCGCGGATTGTAACGGCAAAGCGAGGAGGACCTATGCGGTATTATCTGGGACTCGACAACGGAGGAACCAGCACGAAGGCGTCGCTCTACGATTCCGGCGGACGCGAGGCGTGCACCCGGTCGGCGGAGACGGCTATCATCGCGCCGCGCCCCGGATTTGCAGAGCGCGACATGGAGGAGATGTGGCAATCGAACTGCCGCGTGATCCGCAGCGTGCTGGAGGCGTCCGGCGTCAGGTCGGCGGACATCGCGGCAGCCGCGGTCTGCGGGCACGGCAAGGGGCTCTACCTCTGGGGTAAATCCGGAAAGCCCGTGCGGAACGGCATCTGCTCCACGGACGGCCGCGCCTGGGCGTATGCGGAAAGATGGAAGGCGGACGGCACGGAGCGCGAGGCGTTCCGGCGCTCCTGCCAGCATGTGCTCGCCTGCCAGCCCGTGGCGCTGCTGCGGTGGCTGGCCGACAACGAGCCGGACGCGCTCGAGCGGACGCAATGGGTGTTCGAGTGCAAGGACTATATCCGCTTCCGGCTGACCGGCGCCGCGCGCGCGGAACGGACGGACTATTCCGGCGCGAACCTTCTGAACCTCCATACCGCCGAATACGACGAGGAACTCTTGCGGCTCTTCGGTCTGGAACGGATGCGGGGCGCGCTCCCGCCGCTGTGCGGTACGACCGAGATCTGCGGGCAGGTGAGCCGCGGGGCGGCCGCGCAGACGGGGCTGCTGGAAGGAACGCCGGTGGCGGGCGGCATGTTCGACATCGACGCGTGCGCGCTCGCGGTCGGCTGTACCGACGACACGCACGTCTGCATGATCGCCGGCACCTGGAGCATCAACGAATACGTCCGGGAAACCCCCGTTCTGGACGGAAGCGCGCTGATGAACTCGCTCTTCTGCATCCCGGGCCGCTACCTTGTGGAGGAATGCAGCCCGACCTCGGCGGGCAATAACGAGTGGTATGTGCACACGCTCCTGCCGGAACTGGCCGAAGCGTGCGGACAAAGCGGAACAAGCGTTTACGAACGGGAAAACGCGTGGGTCGAAGGCTTGCCAGCGTCGGAGTCCTGCCCGGTCTTCCTGCCGTTTCTGTTCGGGAGCAACGAGCATCCGAACGCGACGGGCGGATTCATCGGACTGAGCGGTTACCATACGCGCGCGCATCTGACGCGAAGCGTCTACGAAGGAGTCGCGTTTTCGCACCGGCAGCATCTGGAGCGCCTGCTGAAAACGCGCGAAACGCCGCCGGAGGGCATCCGCCTCGCGGGCGGCGCGGCGCGTTCGGCGGTCTGGACGCAGATGTTCGCCGACGTGATGCGGCTGCCCGTCGAAACGGTGCAGGCGCGGGAAACGGGAACGCTCGGCTGCGCGATGGCGGCGGCGGTCGCGGCGGGCGAATATGCGGATCTTGCGGACGCGGCCGCGCACATGACGAAGCTCTCGCGCGCCGTGCGGTCGAACGAGGAAAACGCCGCGGCGTACGACCAAAAATACGCGCTCTATCAAAAAGTCGTCGGCGCGCTCGGCTGCGTATGGGACGAAGGAAAGGCGTTTTAAGTGAACGGGTACGAAAAGGAGTACAGGCTCGGGCTTTATGAAAAGGCGCTGCCCGCCGGAATGACGCTTCCGCGGAAGCTGGTATGCGCCGCCGAATGCGGGTTCAACTGGCTTGAGCTCAGCGTGGACGAAACGGAGGAACGGCTTGCCCGGCTCGAGTGGACGGCCGCGGAGCGCCGCGCGCTGGCGGAGGAAATGTTTGCTAGCGGCGTGCCGATCTCGACGATGTGCCTGAGCGGACACCGGAAATACCCGATCGGCTCGGAAGACGATACGGTGCGCGCGCGGGGGATGGACATCCTGCAAAAGGCGGTTCACCTGGCGGCGGACCTCGGCATACGCATCATCCAGCTCGCGGGCTACGATACGTACTATGAGCCGTCCACGGAGCGCACGCGCGCGCTCTTTTCCGAAAATCTGCGCCGCTGCGTGGAGATTGCAGCGCGCGCCGGCGTCATACTGGCGTTCGAGACGATGGAGACGCCGTTTCTGGATACGGTGCAGAAGGCCATGCGGTATGTTGAGGCGATGGATTCGCCGTTTCTTCAGGTATATCCCGATGTGGGGAACCTGACGAACGCCGCGCATGGCGACGCGGCCGCCGTGCGCGCGGACCTGCTCTGCGGGCGCGGGCATATCGCCGCCGTGCACCTCAAAGAAAGCGCGCCGGGAATCTACCGCGATCTGGTCGCGGGGGAAGGGCATGTGGATTTTTCGGCGGCGATACGCACCGCATACGAGTTGGGTGTACGGATGTTCACCGCGGAGCTGTGGTGCAGGGACGACGGCTGGAGGCAAAACGTCGAAGCGACCGGGAGCCGTTTTGCCGCCTTGCTGGACCGGGCGGCGAACACCGGCGCCCGGTCGGAAGCCGTGCGCTGAACGTAAAAAAAGGCGGACACCCGCCGCAATGCTTCTGTGCGCGGCGCAAAGGATTCGGATTTGCAAAGCGCCGCCGGCTGAAAGACCGGCGGCGCGCAGCTTGTCGATAAAGAGGGGCGCTGGAGGCTCCGCCTCCAACCTACCGCGCAGGGCCGTAATGGCCCTGAGAACCCATTTCCGCAAACGCCCTGGAACAGGGCGTTTGCGGGGTACAGGAATTCCCAAGGGACGTGTCCCTTGGGTGGGGTGCAGGGGTAAAACTCCTGTAAAAAAAATTTTGGCAGACTGAGCGCCGCCGGCTGAAGAACCGGCGGCGCGGCGGATGCAAACGCAGGATCAGTATTTGGGCGGACGGCAGAGGATCGAGAGCAGTTCGCGAAACTGCGGATACGCGGCGGAAAGCGTCTCAAGGTCGCCGTCCTCATAATCGGCGGGGTCGAACGAAGGCGCCATCGTGTTGCCGAGGAACGCGTAGTCCCCTTTGCCGACCAGGCGGGACCCCTGCCACACGCCGCGCGGAACCATGACCTGCGGCTCCTCGCCGTGCAGGATGTCGGACCCGATGCGGACGATCTTCCCGGTACCGTCGGGGAAGAGCTGCAGCATTTCCAGCGCGGCGCCGAAGTAGAAATGGTAGATTTCATCCGACTTGAGGCGGTGCATGCGGGAAAACGTGTCCCTGGTCAGCAGATAGACGATTGCGGAGCCGATCGGCCGGTCGCCGCCGCGGCCCGGTATCGCCTCGATCGGGAGCATTTCGTCGCTGAAATAGGATTCGTAACGGACGCCGCCCTCGTTCGGCAGCGGCGTCATATGATAATGTTCAATGAGCTGGCGCGCGGAAGGGAGTCTTTTCATGATTCAGCCCCGGCTTTCAGAATTTTTTGGCGAGCAGATACGGTATTCCGGTCCGATTCAGCGCGGTCAGGTTTTCCGGGGTGATGCCGTCGTCCGTGACGATCATATCGACCTCCGAAAGCGGAAGGAAATTCCGGGAGGATTTCTGTCCGAACTTCGAACTGTCGATCAGCAGGATGTTCTTTGCGGCGTTGTGAAGGAAGGCGAGCTTGGTGTCGATGCCCTCCATCTCAAAATTGCTCAGCCCGCTGACGTAGTCGAGCCCGCTGGCGGAGAAAAAGACGACGTCGTAATTGAACCCCGAGATCTCCTTGCACGCGGCGGGTCCCTCGGTGGAATTGCTGCTCAGATGCACCCAGCCGCCGATGCAGTGCATGTGAAGACTCTTATGCGACATCAGGTAGTGGGGCACGAAAAGATTGTTCGTAACCACCGTGATGTCGTTTTTCTTCGTCAGCAGCTTGCCGAACTCCAGACACGTGGAGCTCGAATCGATACCGATTACCTTGCCCTCCGGGACGAGATCGATCGCCGTGTGCGCGATAAGCACCTTTTCCGCGTGGTGCGCGGAGTACCGCCGAAAGTACCGGTCGTCAAACGCTGGGTCGTGCAGCAGGGAAAACCGTCCCGCGCCGCTGCGGGCCACCATTTTTTCCGATATCAGCTGGTTGATATCGCGGCGAATCGTAACGCTCGACGCGCTGATGCGCTCGGCGAGTTCGTCGATTGTAATATTGGAGTGAGCCGCCATATAGCAAATGATCTCTTTGCGGCGCTGGTCGATGCTCCCCCTGGAATTCTTCCCCATAATACCATCCGCTTTGCAAATTATATGAATAGTATGATCATATAACCCATTATGAACGCATTTTTTGCCCGTGTCAACCCTTGACAAATGAACATAATACGACTATTATGATCAATACGGGGGCGTAAAAGCCACCGCATTCTAAATATATAAGATAAATTAGTTCATATATTAGCCGGGATGACGACCGAGACACGATAAAAAGAACAAAATGCAGCGATTATGAAGAACGTATATAGCAAAGCAATGGGAATTATGATAATCAAAAAGACGGAGATCCGGTGAGCGCAGGCGTTTGGTGGAACGCATGATGGTGCCGCCGAAAGGAAAGGACAATGGCTATGGAGAAGAATCTTGTTTGCCAGGCGGTCGATTACACCGGCAAGACCGTTGTGATCACCGGCGCGGCGCAGGGCGCGGGCGCGGGGATTGCGAAGCGTTTTGCGCAGGCGGGGGCGAACGTCTGCATCACCTACCGCACCAGCCGCGATGCGGCGGCGGAAAAGGTGAAGGAATTCCGCGCGCTTGGCGTCGATGCGGACGCGTTCTGTCTGGATCAGCGCAAGACCGCCGAGATCGACGCGGTGGTCGCCGCGATCACGAAACGGTTCGGCTCCATCGATTGTCTGGTGAACAACGCCGGCATCTATCCGCACCAGACGGTGTTCGGCATGACCGAGCAGGACTGGGACGATATGCAGAACAGCAATACGCGCGGCGTATTCTTCGTTTGCCAGAGCGTTGCGCGCGTGATGAAGGAGCAGAAAACGGGCGGCGCGATCGTGAACGTATCCTCGATCAACGCGACGAACCCGAGCGATACGTTGGTGCATTACGGCGTTTCCAAGGCGGCTATCGAAATGCTGACCAAGTGTCTGGCGCACGAGTTCGGCAAGTACGGCATCCGCGTCAACTGCATCGCGCCGGGCCTGATCGACGCGCCGCGTCTTGACGAGTTCGTGCCGGGCTGGCGCGAGAGCTATTCTGCGCGCGCGCCTCTGGGCCGGATCGCAACGCCCGAGGATATGGGCAATGTGTGCGTCTTCCTCGGGTCTCCGCTGGCCGGGTTCGTTACCGGACAGACCATTACGGTGGACGGCGGCGTGCTGCTTGCGCCGGCATACGACAACGACTGAACCGATCGGAGGGAATGAAGATATGGCGGCGAATACTTTGCAAAACCGTGTGGCGTTCGTAACGGGCGGAGCGAGCGCAATGGGCCGCGGGATTGCGCGGGCGCTGCTCGAGGAGGGCGCGAAGGTCGTTCTGGGCGATCTGGACGACGCAAGGCTCGAGGCGGCGAAAAAGGAACTTTCCGCATACGGCACCGTTTTGCAGACCAAACTGGACCTGACCGATACCGGTTCGATTGAGAGCGCCCTGGACGCGGCGGAACGCGCGTATCAGACGGTTGACATTTTGGTCAACAACGCCGGCGTGTGCCTGGGGCGTCCGATCATGGAGATTCCGCAGAAAACGTTTGACTTAACCTTTGCGGTCAACGTGAGCGGCCTGTTTAACATGAGCCGCGCATTTGTAAAGCGACTGATTGCAAAAGGGAAGCCGGGCAACATTCTGAATATCTCCTCCAACGCCGCGAAGGTCTGCTTCGAGGGCATGGCGGATTACAACGCGTCCAAGGCGGCTGTGGCGAATCTGACTCAGAGCATGGCCAAGGAGTGGGCGAAAAACGGGATCAACGTCAACGCGGTGTGCCCCGGCGCGGTCGATACGGACATGCTCCGCAACTGCATGCTCGATACCGAAAAGGCCACCGGCGGCAAGGTCACCGTGGCAGACTGCCGCAAGACCTGGGGGCCGCCGCAGCTGGGACGGCTGGTGCAGCCGTACGAGGTCGGCAGGGTCGTGGCGTTTCTCGTCAGCGACGCGGCGGTTATCATCCGCGGGCAGGCGATCAGCATCGACGGCGGCAATACGCCGTACTGACGGCGGGCCTCCGGAACGGGATGCAGCGAAGGAAAAGCTTCCCGGCGGTCCGTCCGGCAGAAATCGCGTTCTATTGACAAACGCGGTGCCGATTGCTAATATAAATAACAACATATGAACATATGTTAGCTCTTGCAAAACACCCGGCAGTTTGCCGGTGAGACGATAGACAGTAAACGACAGGCGGAAGCGATCGTTCGGCGCATTTTGCGAACCGGAAACGCGACCGCTGAGGAACACAGGACGGCACGGCTTGGTTCACTTCATCAGTAAAGGAGAGCGGCAGTATGGCGCAGCGCTTCTGTGATATTATCGAAAGAAAAGCGAACGGTCATGAACTGACCGAGAGTGAAATTGCGCAGTTCGTGGAGGGATTCTGCTCCGGCGAGATCCCCGATTATCAGGCTGCGGCGTTCATCATGGCCGTCTACATCAACGGAATGAACGCGACGGAGACGGCGCAGCTTACGGACGCCATGGCGCGCTCCGGCGATATGCTGGACCTTTCCGGTATCTCCGGCGTCAAGGTGGACAAGCACAGCACCGGCGGCATCGGGGACAAGACCACGATGATCCTTGCGCCGATCATCGCCGCGTGCGGCGGAAAGATCGCCAAGATGTCCGGCCGCGGGCTGGGCTTCGGCGGCGGGACGATCGACAAGCTGGAATCGATCCCTTCCTTCAATATTGCGCTTTCGGAGGAGGCATTCATCCGCAACGTCAATGAAATCGGCCTTGCGGTGACGGGGCAGACGGCAAACGTGGCCCCCGCGGACAAGAAGATCTACGCCATCCGCGACGTGACCGGCACGGCAAACAGCGTGCCGCTGATTGCGAGCAGCATCATGAGCAAGAAGCTCGCCTCCGGCGCGGACAAATTCGTTCTGGACGTCAAGGTGGGCAGCGGCGCATTTTTCAAGGACCTCGACGCGGCGCGCGCGGTCGCGCGGCTGATGGTGCAGATCGGCGAACATCACGGCAAGGAAACCGTGGCGATCCTCACGCGCATGGACCGGCCGCTCGGCCGGTATGTCGGCAATCTTCTCGAGGTGATGGAGACCGCGGAGACGCTGCGCGGCGAAGGCCCGGCCGATCTGACCGAGGTATGCCTCGTGCTTGTGACGGAAATGCTTACGCTTGCCGGAAAAGGCACGCGCGATGTGTGCCGTGCGCGCGCGGAGCAGTCGCTGCACGACGGTTCCGCCTATAAAAAATTCCTGGAGTTCATCGGCCGGCAGGGCGGAAATGCGGATGTGCTGGAGCATCCGTGGAACTACTATGAACAGCCCTGCAGCATTGTGCTGCAGGCGCAGAGCGACGGATACTTCGACGTTGTCAACGCCGAGGAGATCGGCCGCGCGACGGTGGTCATGGGCGCGGGGCGCGCGAAAAAGGACGACAAGATCGACTACACGGCCGGCATCGTGTTCCATAAGGCGGTGGGGGACGCGGTCCGGCAGGGCGAGACGCTCTGCGAGGCCTTCGCGGCGGACGCGGAGAAGCTCAAGCAGTCCGTGCCCGCTTTGCGGCATGCGATTACGCTTCGCAAGTCGCGCGCCGATATTGCGGACCGCCCGCTGATCTACGAGCGGATCGACAGAAATTCCTGACCAATTCCGCCGGCAGGGCGGGCGCGAGGAACGGTAAAAATGACATTCGACCTGTTGATACGAAACGGAATCTTCGTAACCATGGAACCCGCGTGCGAGCCGTTTATCGGCTGGATGGGCGTTCGGGACGGGCGCATTGCTGCGCTCGCCGCCGGGGATGCGCCAAACGCGGAGGCGGGGGAGACGGTCGACGCGGACGGGCGTATCGTGATGCCGGGCCTTGTGAACGGGCACTGCCACGGGGATATGACGATCTTCCGCGGCGTTGGCGACGATATGACGCTCGCCGAACAGAACGAGGCGTTCCTTGAAAACTGCTGGTTCGGCTGTGACCTTACCGACGAGGAACGGTATGCTGCGCGGCAACTGGTTTATCTGGAGGCCGTCCGGTCCGGCACGACGTTCCTCGCGGAACATATGTACTGGGGGCTGGGGCTTTCTTCGGTGCGCGCAATGGATCAGGTCGGCATCCGCGGCGCGCTGGCGGAGCAATACTTCACCGATAAATCGCTGGACCCGGCGGGCGGCCATATCACGGCGGAATATCTGGACGAATTCATCGCCGAATGCCGGCGGAACGGACTTCTCCCCATGCTTTCGAGCGTGGCCGAAGAAACATTTGAACCGGAACTGATGGAACGCGTGATCGCGCTTGCGCAGTCGCGGGGGATCATGGTGACCCAGCATCTGCAGGAGACGCCGTGGCGCATGCGCCTGATCCGGGAAAAGTACGGCTGTACGCCCATGCGGTTTCTGGCGGATCACGGGCTGCTTGGACGCGTCCGGATCGTCGCTTCGCATGCGGTTTACGCAAACGCGGAGGACCGCGCGCTCATGAAGAGCGGCGATGTGGCCGTGGCCAACACGCCGGTGTGCGAAATGAAGATCTGCGACGGCGTGGCGCCGCTGAAAGAATACATTGCGGACGGCGTGATCCTTGGACTCGGTACGGACGGCGCAATGTGGGACAATACGAACGATATGTTCGGGGAGATCAAATACGCGGTGCTGCTGCAGACCATCACGAAGGGGATCCGCAGCATGACGGCGCGGCAGGCGCTCGAAGCGGCCACCATCGGCGGCGCGCGCGTGTTTGGAATGGAGAACGAAATCGGCACGCTTACCGTCGGGAAATCGGCGGATTTCATATTGGTGGACGCAACGGGGACCCATATGCGTCCCCTGCGGTTGGGGGTACACGAAAACGTCCTGTCCGATCTGGCGTACAGCGCCTGCGGCAGGGACGTGACGGACACGTTTGTGCGCGGGAAAGCCGTGATGCGCGAACGTGCCGTCCGAACGATCGACGAAACTGTGGTTTTCCGCGCAGCCGAGTCGGCCAGCGAGAGGATTCTCTCAAAGTACGGCCCGTCTGCGCTGAAACAATACGAAAAGAAGGAGAGACCCTAATGAAAGAAGCAAAGAAATTCCTTGCCCTGTTGCTAGCGCTGGCGCTTGTTTCGGTGATGTTTGCCGGCTGCGCCAAGACAACGACCGAATCCGAAGAGACCACCACCGCTACGGAAGCGACCGAAGCGCCTGTGGAAGAGACGACCGAGGCGCCTGCGGAAGAGACGACCGAGGAGACCGCAAAGCCGAAGATTGCGCTCGTAGCGAACCAGCGCTTCGGCGACGGCAGCTCCATCGACCAGATGCTCGAAGGACTCCAGAGAGTATCCGCGGACTATAATCTGGATTACACGACGCTCGAGTCCCTCGACGAAGCCAACTACTACGACGACCTCGCCGCGCTCTGCGAGGAAGGTTGCCAGCTCATCATCACCACCTTCTCGTTCATGTCCGAAGCGGTGATGCAGTGCGCCAAGGATTATCCGGATGTGAAGTTCGTCGGCCTGTATCAGAACATTGAAGGCTACGACAACATCTACACGACCAACTGGCAGACCCAGAAGGGCCTGTTCATCGCGGGCATCCTCGCGGCGAGCATGTCTACGGACGGCCATGTCGGTTTCATCCTCGGTGCTGAGGAGCCCTCGGCCAACGCGGAAGCCAACGGCTTCATGCAGGGCGTAAAGTGGGCCAACCCCGACGCTCAGGTAGAGTTCATCTACAACAACAGCTATGAAGACGTCGATTCCGCAAAGACCAAGGCGGAAGCCATGATCGCCGTCGGCTGCGACGTGATCGGCACCGATATCGGCGCTGCGCGCGTTGGTGTGTACGAGGCTGCTCAGGAAGCCGGCGACGTGCTGGTCATCGGCGACACGTCCTACAACCTCAGCGAAGGCTATGAGGCGGTCCTCCCGGCGTGCTGGGTCGTTTACTTCGACGTCGACCTCTACAACGCGGTCGAAAAGTGGGCAACCGGCAATTGGCAGGGCGGCAGCCAGGTCGTAGGGTATGACGACGGCATTATGGCCTACAGCGACGAAGCAACCGCGAACTTCAAGGCGGCGGTCCCGGACAAGGCGGACGCTGTCGACGCGGCCTGGACGAAGGTTGACGAAGCGCTCGCTCAGATTGAAAGCGGCGCGCTGACGGTCGAGTTCATCACCGATACGCCGGATTGGGCGGCAATCCTGGCCCGCTGATGAAACACCGGAAAAACAGGTAAATACAGGAAAGGGAATGCGCGGAACTTCTGCGAGTCCGCGCATTCCCGCACATCTTATCATTTAGGAGGACCCCCATGCAAGTGCTGGAAATGAGGGGCATAGACAAGAGCTTCGGCGACGTACACGCGGTGGACCACGTGGATCTGGTGATCGAGGAGGGGGAACTCCATGGTTTAATCGGGGAAAACGGCGCGGGGAAAACCACACTGATGAATATCCTCTACGGTCTGATTCAGCCGGATGCCGGAAGCATCCGTCTGTTTGGAGAGAAAGTCGAGATGCGCACGGCGCTCGAAGCGATCCGGCATCAGGTCGGCATGGTGCATCAGCACTTCATGCTGGCGCCGTCGCTGACCGCGCTTCAGAACATAGCGCTCGGCAATTCCGCGCACGACAAGGTGCTTATCGATCTGAAAAAGGCGCGCAAAAAGGTGGAGGACATCATGGACCGCTACGGGCTCCACGTGGACCTGGATGTGAAGGTTTACGAGCTTTCCGTCGGCGAGCGCCAGAGGATCGAAATTGTCAAGCTTCTCTACCGGGATGCGAAGATCCTGATCTTTGACGAACCTACGGCGGTGCTTACGCCGCCGGAGGCGAAGGTTCTTTTCGGCGTTCTTCATAATCTGCAGAGCAACGGCTGCTCAATCATCTTTATCACGCACAAATTAAAAGAAGTTTTGGCCATCGCAAACCGGATCACCGTCATGCGCAAAGGCGTTGTGACCGGCCGCGTGCTGGCTTCGGAGACGAACGAAAGGGAGCTTTCCAACCTGATGGTCGGACACGTGACGCAGAGCAATCTGCCGCGCGCGCCGTACGCGCCGGGCGAGGAGGTCCTGCGCGTGGAGAACCTGTACGCCAAGAATGCGCGTAACTTCATGGCCGTGCGAAACGTGAGCTTTTCCGTGCATAAGGGAGAGATCGTGGGCATCGCCGGCGTGGAGGGCAACGGGCAGACGGAGATCGAGGAGGTCGTGGCGGGGCAGAGTCCGGCGCTGCGCGGGAAGCTCTATTTTGAAAACGTCCCGATCAATAAAAAAAGCATCCGTCAGCGCAGGGAACTCGGCATCTCCCATATCCCGGAGGACCGCATGCGGGTCGGCGTCGCGGCGCACTGCTCCATCGAGGAGAACCTGATTCTGAACTGCTACTACCGCGCGCCGTACGCGCGGTTCCATGTGCTCGATCGCAAGCGGACGGACACGATGGCGGAGAATCTGGTCGAGAAGTTCGGCATCAAGGTGCCCAGCGCGAAATACGCGCTCAAAACGCTGTCCGGCGGCAACATCCAGAAGGTGATCTACGCGAGGGAGATCGACTCCGATCCGGATCTTCTGATCGCGGCGCAGCCGACGCGCGGCGTGGATATCGGCGCGATCGAATTCATGCATGCGCAGCTGCTCAAGCTTCGCGACGAGGGAACGGGAATTCTGCTGATCTCTGCGGAACTGAGCGAGATATTCGAACTTTCGGACCGGATTTTGGTGATGTACGAAGGGGAGATTGTTGCGTCCTTCCGCGCCGGGTCCGTCAGCGAAGGCGAGATCGGCCTTTACATGTCGGGTGCGAAGCGCATGACCGCGGAAGAAATGAGGGCGTAGAGCCATGATGAAACTATCGGAAAAGAAAAAAGCGGCTTTGACGATGCAGCTCAAGAACATGCTCCATTCCGTCATCGGAAGAGTTGTTCTGATCGTGCTCGCGCTGGTCCTCGCGACCGTGTTTCTCGGCCTTTCCGGCTATCCGTGGGGAAGCGTGATCGACGGAATCGGGAGAGGGCTGGTGAAGGACTTCGGCGGCACGATCAAGGCCATGATCTTTCTTCTGATCACGGCGCTCGCGGTCTGCATGCCGTTTAAAATGGGCTTTTTCAATCTCGGCATCGACGGTCAGTATTACATGGGCGCGCTCGCCTGCACGGTGGTCGCGCTGTGGCTGCCGAATCTTTCGCGCGTCGTGGGCATCCCGTTTCTGTTTCTCATCGGCGGGATCGCGGGGATGCTGTTCGCGCTGATTCCCGCGCTGATGAAGGTGCTCTGGAACGCGGACGAGGTCGTGTCGACGCTGCTGCTCAACTTCATCGCGGAGCTTGTGACGGAGGCGGTCATCCTCGGCCCGCTCAAGACGCCGAATATCGTCAATTCGAGCGAATACGTGTCCGAGAGCTACTTTCTTTCGAGCGTTCTGGGCAAGGCGAACACCGGACTGTATATCGGCATCGTGCTCGCGTTCCTGCTTGCTTTCGTCATGAACCGGATGCGCTTCGGGTACGAACTCAAGGTAACCGGCGAGAATCCGGAATTCGCGCGCTACGGCGGCATCCGCTCCAAGACGGCGATCCTCAAGGTCATGATGGTCAGCGGATTCATCTCCGGCATCGCGGGCGTCGTGATGATCCTCGGCGTCCAGCATCGGTTTGTGAATCTCTTCAACTCCGCGCAGATCGGCTTCTCCGGCATCGTCGTGGCGATTCTGGCCAACAACAATCCGATCGGCTGTATCTTTGCGGCGTTCTTCTTCGCGTGCCTCGACAACGGCATGACGAACATGCAGCGCATCACAAACATTCCGGCCGCTACGGCGGACATCGTGCAGGCCATCATCGTGCTTGCCATCAGTGCGACGTTCGCGGCGCCCTACATCAAACAGTGGCTGAAACGGTATAAAAAAGACAAGGCGGTTTCCGAACCTGCAACGCTGCCGCAGGGCGAAGAAGGGGACGCCGGAACGGAGGTGAGCCGCTGATGGGACACTATTTTGACCTGTCCCTGTTTGCAACCGCGATCCGGACCGCGACGCCGATTGCGCTTGCCGCGATGGGCGGCCTGATGTGCCAGCGCTGCGGTGTGTTCAATATCGGCCTTGAAGGACTGATGCTCATCGGCGCGTTCAGCGCGACCGCCGGCGTCTGCTGGTTCGGCGGGAGCATGATCATGGGTCTTGTGACGGCGGTCGTGTTTTCCATGCTGCTTTCGCTGGTCTACGCGATGGCGGTGCTCAAGCTCAACGCGAACGCGATCGTGGCGAGCATCGCGATCAACCTGCTCGGCGTGGGGCTTACGTCCTATTTCCTGCGCGTGATGTTCGATACGTCCGGTTCGCTCAAACCCGACGTGATCACAAAGGCGAAATCGATCACCATTCCCGTGCTGAAGGATATCCCCGTGCTCGGGGAACTGTTCAGCGGGCAGAACTACATGGTGTACCTGTGCATGCTGATCACGCTGATCACGGCCGTCGTTCTGTACCGCACGCACTTCGGCCTTGCGGTCCGCGCGATCGGCGAGTCGCCGGAGACCGCGGAAGCCGCGGGCATCAAGACCAATCGCATCAAGCTCCTGGCCATCCTGTGGTCGGGTTTCATGTGCGGCCTGGGCGGCGCCTATATGTCGACGGTTTCCGTCACGTCGTTTACGGAAAACATGGTGGCCGGCCGCGGTTATACGGCGTTTACGGCGTTTGTGTTCGGCGGCGCGGACCCGATTGCGACGTGGCTCGTCGCGCTGCTGCTGGGCGTTGCGGACGCCATCGGCGTGCGCTTCGAACTGCTCGCGTCGAACATCTCGCCGTATCTTGTGAAGACGTTCCCGTATGTGTTCGCACTCATCGCTCTTGCGCTGAGTTCGACGATGCGCCGGGCAAGGCAGACGGGCAAGAAGGTAAAAACCAAGAAAGAAACGGCGAAGGCCTCCTGAGGGATCAAGCAACGCGGATCGCTGAAAGGCGGTCCGCGTGTGGCAAAGAGGCATGAAACAAACGGCTCCCCGGATGCCGGGGAAAGAAGTCGAGGAAAAGGAGAGGACGGAGCATGGATGATTTTTCGTTCGTATCGCCGACAAGGATGATTCTGCGCCGCGGGGCAATCGCGCTCGCGGGCGAAGAGGTGAAGCGCTACAGCGACAGTGTGCTGCTCACGCACTACGGCGACCGGTTCATCTACGATTCGGGGCTGCGGGACCGCGTGATGAACGCGCTCGAGGGCGCTGGACTTCGGTGCTTCGAGCTGCCCGGCGTGCAGCCGAACCCGACGCTGGATCTGGTGTACAAGGGAATTGAAATCTGCCGCAAAGAGAAGGTGGGGTTCGTGCTCGCGCTCGGCGGCGGCAGCGTGATCGACACGGCGAAGGCCGTCGCGGTCGGCACGGCGTACGATGGCGACGTATGGGATCTCTACCTCGGTAAGGCCTCGGTCGAACAGGCGCTTCCGGTCGGCACGATCATGACGCTGCCCGCGACCGGCAGCGAGGGGAGCAACGGCTCCGTGATCACAAACATGGCCACAAAGCAGAAGCGGGACATCATGAGCGACGTCATCCGGCCGGCCTTTACGCTCATGGACCCCGAACTGACGTTCACGCTGCCGCGCAAGCAGACCGTATACGGCGTGGTGGACATGATCTCGCACGTGATGGAACGGTACTTCTCCTCGTCGGTCGGAAATGATCTGACCGACCGCATGGGCGAGGCGATCATGGTATCCGCCATGCACAACGCGCGCCGCGTGCTGAAGAACCCGGCCGATTACGACGCGCGCGCCGAACTGATGGTTTCCTCCGTCGTGGCGCACAACGGCCTTGTCGGCATCGGCCGCGCGCAGGACTGGGCGAGCCACTGCATGGGCGCGCAGCTGAGCGGGTATTACAATATTGTGCACGGCGCGACGCTTTCCGTGCTGATCCCCGCCTGGGTCGAATACGTCTACCGCTCCAACGTGCCGAGGTTTGCGCAGTTTGCCGTGCGCGTGATGGGTGCGGAGCCGGACTGGGTTCACCCGGAGGAGACCGCGAAAGAGGGCATCCGGCGGCTGCGTGCGTTCTACCGCGAGCTCGGCGCGCCGCAGACCATGCAGGAGATCGGCGTCCGTTCCGATGCGGACTACGCCGCCATGGCAAAGCTTGCCTGCGGGGGCGGGAAGATCGGCTGCATCCGCCCGCTCGGCGAGGAGGACGTGATCCGGATTTTCCGCGCAGCGGAGACCAACAGCGAAGAGTAATTATTTTAAGGGAGGAAATCCGATGAGCGCTTTGGAAAAACTGAACAAACTGAACGATATCTGTCTCTATGTCAAGGATTTCAACGCATGCCTGCGGTTCTATACCGAGAAATTCGGCTTCCGCGTCAAGCGCCTGCAGCCGGATGCGGAGCATGCAAATTACGCCGAATTTGACTTTCACGGCACCGCCGTCACCATGTGGCAGATCGACGGTGTGCTGGAACTGCTTGACCGGGAGGCGCTCGGGGAGCTCGGACATCACTATATGATCGCGGTCAAGGTACCGGCCCTTTCGGACGTGGACGATATTGCCAACGAACTCGTCGGGCGGGGCGTGAAGTGCCTGCGCGCGCCGGAGACGTACCCGTTCGGTTCCCGGGCGGCGTATTTCGCGGATTACGAGGGCAACATCTGGGAGGTGTTCGCTTGGGAAGAGGGCAACGGCCCGGGACTCCTGTAAGACGCCGAAGAACAGAAAAGGGAAGAGGGATACACTATGGAAACGATCAACAAGGCTTCCGCGCCGCACGCGGAGAACACGGGCGTATACCATCTGCGGCTCAAGAAGGGCGACATCCCGGGATACGTGCTGCTGCCCGGCGATCCGGGCCGCACGCTGCGCATCGCGAAGAACTGGGACAACGTGAAGGAAGTAGCCTACTACCGCGAGTATAAAACCGTAACCGGCACGTACAAGGGCATGCCGCTTGCGACGACGTCGACCGGCATCGGCTGCCCCGGCGCGGAGATCTGCATCCACGAGCTCAACGTCGTGGGCGCGCATACCTGCATCCGCGTGGGGACGACCGGCTGCATCGTGCCGGAGTTCGAGCTCGGCGATCTGATCATCCCCGTCGCGTGCATCCGCAAGGACGGCACGTCGGATTCCTATGTGGAGCCGGCGTTCCCCGCGTTTGCGAACACGTATGTGGTATGGGCGCTCAAGGAAGCGTGCGAACGGCTGGGCTTCCGGTACGGCTTCGGCCTGACCTATTCGGTCGGCTCGTTCTACATCGGGCAGGGCCGGCCGCTTTCCGACGACGGTTCCATGTACTGGCCGTCGTGGGCGGAGAAGCTGATCCCGGACCTGCAGTCGGCGCACGTGACGAATATCGAGATGGACACGGCCGGCCAGCTCGTGGTCGGGTATCTGCACAACATGCGCATGGGCGCGGTGCTGTCCGTCATATCCAACCGCTGCACCGACCGCTGGGGCGACAACGGCGGCGAAGCGCGTGCCTGCCTCGCGGCTTCGGAAGCGATGAAGATCCTCGCCGGATGGGACGAGGAGAAGCACCTCGTCAGGGGCGCGTACGTTAAGTAAACCGCAGGCCGCGCGCCGATAAAATGCCGGACGGCCGGCGTCTTGGAAAAGGAGGAAGCGATGAACCATAAAGAACAGCTCGGCGGCGTGTTCGCGCCGATCACCACGCCGTTTTTCAAGGACGGCACGCTCGACTACGCGGGTCTCGAGCGCAACATGCAGAAATACGCGGCCAGCGCGCTGAAAGGGTACCTCGCGCTCGGTTCGAACGGTGAAAACAAGAATATGCTCACGGACGAGAAGCTCCGCGTGCTGGAGATCATCGTCAAAAATAAATCGAAGCGTCAGGTCGTCATGGCGGGCTGCATCGCGGAATCGACGTATGAAACGATCCGGTTTGCAAAGGAGGCCGAGCGCATCGGCGCGGATTACCTTACGCTCCTTTCGCCGGGCTACTTCAAAAAACTGATGACGGACGACGCGCTGTACCGCTATTTTACGGATGTGGCGGACGCGGTGCACAAGCCGTGCCTTCTGTACTGCGCGCCGCAGTTCACGGGCGGCATCACGCTCTCCCCGGCGCTGATCGGGCGCCTTGCGGAGCACGGAAACATCGTCGGCATGAAGGACTCGTCGACGGGCAATATGGACTCCTACCTGCTGGCGGCGCCGGAACATTTCGCGGTTCTGGCGGGCTCCGCCAACTTCTTTCTCAGCGCGCTGATCGGCGGCGCGGCGGGCGGCGTGATCTCGCTGGCGGACGCGTTCCCCGACATGACGGCGAAGCTCTACACGCTCTTTGCCGAAAAACAGTACGAGGCATGCTTCGCGCTCAACCGCGAGATCGTCCGCCTCAATCACGCGGTCTCCGGCAAGGGCGGCGTGGCGGCGGTCAAGTGCGCCATGGATCTGGCCGGGTTTGCCGGCGGGTATCCGCGCCTGCCGGTGCTTCCGCTTGCGGAACCGGTCCGGCAATCGATCGCGGACACGCTCCGCGGCGCGGGACTGATTTCATAACCGGAGAAAACGACGATGTGGAACAAACGAATGCTCATCGACGGCGCGTGGTGCGACGCGCTCGCCGGCGCCGTCATCGAAGTGCAGAACCCGGCAAACGGCGAACGCGCGGGGCAGGTCCCCGCCGCGTCCGGCGAGGATATCGGGCGCGCCGTCGCCGCGGCGAACCGGGCGTTTCCGGCCTGGGCGAAACAGACGCCGCAGGCGCGCGGCGCCGTATTGCGCGCGGCGTCCGAAGGCGTGCTCCGGCACGCGGAGGAGATCGCCGGGATTCTGACCACCGAGCAGGGCAAGCCGTATCTGGAGGCGCTCGGCGAGGTGAAGAAGGGTGCCGAGATTTTGCGCTACTACGCCGAGGAGGGCGAGCGCATCTACGGGCGCATCATTCCGAACGCCGCCGGCCGCGAGTTCGTCAGCAGCGTAATCTATCAGCCGATCGGCGTGGTCGCATGCATCTCCCCGTGGAACTACCCGATCGAGCTGATGGCTTGGAAGGTGGCCGCTTCGATCGCATCCGGCTGCGCGTGCATCCTCAAGGTGCCGTCGGAAACGCCGCTGAGCCCCATCGCGTTCGTTGAGGCCATGACGGAGGCGCCGATTCCGAACGGCGTGCTCAACGTAATCAGCGGGCGCGGCGGCGCGGTCGGCGGATATCTGCTTGGCGACAGGTCGATCAGGAAGATCGCCTTCACCGGTTCGACGTCGGTCGGCAAAACCATCATGGCCGGCAGCGTGGATTCGTTGCGGCATCTTTCGCTCGAACTCGGCGGGAGTCTGCCGATGATCGTCTGCGAGGACGCGAACCTCGAGGCGGCCGCCGTCGGCGCGACGCGCAGGAGCTTCCGGAACATGGGGCAGATCTGCATCGCGGTCAACCGCATCTACGTGCAGCGGCCGGTTTACGAGGAATTCCTGAAGCGGTTCGCCGAAAAAACATGCGCGCTCACGATCGGAAGCGGTCTGACCGGGCGGTTCGATCTCGGCCCGATGTGCACGAAAAAGGGCGTGGAAACGGTGAAGACGCATATCGCGGACGCGCTCGGCAAAGGCGCGAAGCTCGTCTGCGGCGGGAAGAAACCGGCGGGCGAGGCCTATGAGAAGGGCAATTTCTTCGAACCGGCGATCCTGCGGGACGCGAACCACGATATGCTCGTCATGCGCGAGGAAACGTTCGGCCCGGCGGTGGGCGTGATGCCGTTCGATACGGTCGACGAGGCGATCCGCCTTGCCAACGACTGCCGCTACGGTCTGGCCGCCATCGCATATACGGAGAGCCTTTCGCTCGCCGCGCGGTTTGCCGAAGAGCTCAACGCGGGCAACGTGGCCATCAACAACGTGGACGCCGGCGTGATCAACGCGCCGTACGGCGGCTGGTACGACAGCGGGTTCGGCCACGAGCACGGCCCGGAGGGGCTGTACGAATACCTGCATGTCAAGCACGTTCGCATCCGGACGAGCACGAGGTGAAAGGAAAAATGGGAAAGAAAATCGTGATCGGTCAGAGGACCGATCCGAACATCGTGGAATACCTGCGGCACAGCGGCGACGTGACGGTGGTGACGGGCAACGACGCAAACGAGCTTTTAGCCGCCTGCCGCGGCGCGGTCTGTCTGCAGATCGGCACGTGGGCGAAGATCACGGCGGAATTCATGGACGCGGCCGGAACGCTCAAGGTCGTCAGCCGCACGGGCGTCGGCGTGGACAGCGTCGATGTGGACGCGGCGACGAAACGCGGCATTCTCGTGCTGAATACGCCGCAGGCAAACGCGCAGTCGGTGGCCGAGCATGCGCTCTCGCAGCTGCTCGCGCTGAGCAAGCGCATCGTCTACATGGACGCGAACGTACGCGCCGGGAACTTTCAGGCGCGCCGCGAATACAAGTCTGTGGAACTGCAGGGCAAGACGCTCGGCGTACTGGGCTACGGCAACATCGGCCGCCGGATGGCGCAGATGGCGCACGCGGCGCTCGGCATGCCCGTTCTGGCGTACGATCCGTTTATCACAAAAGCGCCGGATTACGTGACGCTCTGCGCCTCGATCGACGAGGTGCTGACCGGGTGCGACGCGCTTTCGGTGCATCTGCCGCTGCTGCCGGACACGCGGAACCTGCTGAACGCCGAGAAGCTCGCACTGCTCAAACCCGCCGCGTATCTGATCTGCACGTCGCGCGGTGGGATCGTCGACGAGGACGCGCTCGCGGCGGCTTTGATCGGCAACAGGCTTGCCGGCGCGGCGCTGGACGTATTTGAACCGGAGCCGCCGAAACTGGAAAAGCCGCTCTTTTCGGCGCCGAACCTCATCGTAAGTCCGCACTGTGCGGGACTGACGAAAGAGAGCGTGGAGCGCGTGGCGATGACCGCCGCGGAAGGAATCGCCGACTATCTTGCCGGAAAGCAGCCGGCGTTTATCGTGAACCGCAGGGGGCTCGGGCTCTGACGGCGGGCGGGCAGAACCGCTTTATGCGCCGCGCGGCCGCGGACGAACCTGCATCAAATGGAGGAAGAACCATGGACAATCTGTTTATCGACATTCTCAGGGACAGCCAGCGGACCAGGACCGGCACGGCGTCCATCAACATCCTGAACTATTCGACCGCGCGCGCGATCATCGAGGCGGCGGAGCAGGCCAGGCGGGACGTGATCCTGCAGCCTTCGAGCTCCACGGTCAAGAGCTACGGCGTTCAGCCCATCTTCGATATGGTGCAGATCCTTCGCAAAAACGCGCGTGTGCGCGTTGCGCTGCATCTGGATCACTGCCGGGATACGGCGCTTGCGCTCGCCTGCGTGGACGCGGGCTGGGACGCGGTGATGATGGACTTTTCGGCGCTGCCGCTGCAGCAGAACATCGAAAAGACCGGCGAGGTCGTCCGCTACGCGCACGCGCGCGGCGTGGCGGTCGAGGGCGAGATCGGCGTGATCTCCGGCGTGGAGGACGAGATCTCCGGCGGGGCGGGCAGCGCGGCGAACTACGACGACACCGTGGCGTTCGTCAAGGCCTCCGGCATCGACGCGATCGCGCCGGCCATCGGCACGGCGCACGGCGTATACAAGCACGCGCCCAAGCTCAACTACGAACTCGTGGAACAGCTCGGCAGGCGTGAAACGCCGCTGGTCGTGCACGGCGGGACGGGGTTGTCCGAAGAGACCTTCCATAAGCTCGTCGCGCTCGGGGCGGCCAAGATCAACATCTCCACCGCGCTTAAGAACATCTATCTGAACACCGCGCGCGAACTGCTCAAAACCGACATCGCGCCGGTGAAATTCGATCTTGCGGTCTACGAGGCGTGCCGCAATGAAATGAGCAAGTATATCCGCCTCTTCGGCGGGGAGGACGTAAAGCTGTGAACAGCGGCAAGGCGACCTATCCGTGCGAGATGCACGCGCATACGAACCATTCCGACGGGAACGACACGCCGTACGAATTTGTGCGCAACGCCGTGCGCCGCGATCTCAAGGTGGTCGTGATCAGCGACCACGACGTGATCGCGCCGTCCGAGGTGCTCAAGCCGGACGGGACGACGGAGGAGATCTGCGCCTGCGCCGCGGCGCGCGGGCTGTGCCTGCTGCGCGGGATCGAATTCTCCTGTGAAACGCAGGTGGAGGACGTCCATATCGTCGGCCTCGGATGCGACTGGAACAACGCAGCCATCCTCGCGGAGGTGGCGGCGGTTTCGGGCAGCAAGGCCGAGTCCTACGCCGAGACGATCCGGCGGCTCGACGAGCGCGGGTATCGGATCACGCTCGACGAGGTGCTTTCCAGCGGGCCCGAGAGGATCGAACTTCGGGATCTGCAGAAGAAGCGCATCTTCGATCTGCTCGCAAAAAAAGGGTATTTCCCGGACTGGAGCGCGGCGAAGCTGTTTGTGCGCGAAGATCCCTATTTCGGCGTCAAGCGCAAGAAGCCGGACGCGCTGAAGGTGATCCGCCTTCTGCACGACGCGGGCGGAATCGCCATCCTTGCGCACCCGTACCTGATCGACGAGCAGGTCGAATCCGGCGGCGAGACGATGCCGCGCTGGACGTTCATCGACCGGCTGATCGCGGGCGGGCTCGACGGAATCGAGATCCGCTACACCTACGACAAGACGACCTGCCGCGATAAGCGCCCCCGCGAGGAAATCTGGGCGGACGTCGAGCGGCACGTCCACGGACGCATTTTCTACTCCGGCGGTTCGGATTACCACGGCGATTACAAGAAGGGGATTCAGAACCCGCGCGAGCTTGGCGAGTGCGGGCTGACGTGGGAGGAATTCTGCTCGGTGCCCGCGTTTGTCGAACTGTACCGCAAATCTCCCGTCTGTCAGAAATAACCGGAACATTCGTGCCTGTTTTCACGCGGGGAGCCGACGAACCGGCTCTCCGCAGGCCTGCGCCGGCGCGCGGAACGGAAACGGGCGCGCCTTCTCATCCTATCGTGCAGAAGCGGCAAACCGCCGCGAAGCAGCACCGTTTCTATCTGCATTCATCAGCGAAAAAAGAATGGAAAATCGGTTGACAGGCTCACCATACGATTGATATAATGCTATATGAATATATGAACATATGTAATGAATTAAAAACACTCCATTGTAATTGCGCACTTGTTTTTCAGCGGTTTTTTATCGGTGCCCGCCTGCGTGGAAGGCGGAAACGTCCATCCGGCGCAAAGCCGCGGCGGTTCGGGCGGTTCACAAAGAAGATCAGGAAAGGACTGGGTTGGCATGAGTTACAAGGACAAACTTGACAACATCAACGGCATCTGCTTTTTCCCGAGGGATTTCGAAGCGTCCAGGAAGTTCTTCGAAGAGGTCTGGGGATTCAAACCAAGGCGCGTCCAGCCGCCGTCGGCGGAGACGGGCGATGCCGTCAGCTATGTGGACTATGCGTTCCGCGGCACGGTCATTGCGCTCTGGGACCGGAAGGAGGCCGGCCCAATCCTCGGTGAACAGGCTATCAGCGGGGAAGGCCATAACTACATGACCGCTGTCAAGCTCAACAAGGTCGAGGATATCGATGCGGTCTACGAGGAGTTTACCGCAAAGGGAGTCGTCTGCATCAGCAAGCCCGAGACGTTTTCGTTCGGCTCCCGCGCGGCGTATTTCCTCGACAACGAGAAGAACATCTGGGAGTTCTTCGCCTGGTGCGAGGGCGGGGACGGTCCGGCGCTCGTCGAGCGCGGCGAGTAAGCGGCGACGGAACACACACAAGGAGGTATCACATGAGCTGTTTTGAAAAAATTGACGAGATCAACGCGGTGTGCTTTTTCCCGAGCAACTTTACGCGCGCACGCCGGTTTTACGAGGACGTGTTCGGTTTCCAGCCCAAGCGCATTCAGCCGACGCTCGAAAACCCGAACTTTATCGAGTACTATTTCCGCGGGACGACGGTCGGCATCTGGGAGCGCAGCGCCGTGGCCGCGATCATGGGCGAGGAGAACCTCCTTTCGGAGGATGCGCATAACTTCCTGACGTCCGTGAAGCTGAAAACGCCCGCAGACGTCGACGAGGTCTGCGAAGAATTTGAAAAACGCGGCGTCGTGTTCCTTGCAAAGCCGAAGGCTTATCGCTTCGGTTCCTATGCGATGTATGTGCAGGATTGCGACAAAAATATCTGGGAGTTCTTCGCCGCCTGAAACGGCGGAAGGCTTCCGAATCGGGTGGATTGACGGCCGGCGGCGGCGGAGGTTCAAACGGAACCTCCGCCCGAGCCGTCGGTACAGAAAGGACGACAGGAAATGAGCGAGATCTGGAGAACGGACGACTATTTTGTAAGCCCCTCCGACTATGCGCCGGGGGCGGTGAAGGACTTTCACTTCCCAAAGAAGGTGGAACTGCACGACGTAACGCTGCGCGACGGGGAACAGCAGCCCGGCGTGGTCTTTACAAGAGACGATAAGATACGCATCGCAAGCATGCTTGCCGATGTGGGTGTGCACCGTATCGAGGCGGGCATGCCGGCGGTGTCGGAATCCGACCGGGAGGCGATCGGGCAGATCGTTCGGATGAAGCTGCCGAGCAAGATATTCGTCTTTTCCCGCGCAAGAACGGACGACGTGGAACTGGCCGCGCAGCTCGGCGTTTTCGGCGTTGTGATCGAGATTCCCAGCAACGACGAACTCGTGGAGTACGGCTACCGCTGGCCGCTGTCCAAACCGGTCGCGGCCGCGTGCGAGGCCTGCGCGCTGGCGCACCGGCTCGGGCTCTACGTCGATCTGTTCCTGATGGACTCCTCCCGCCTGTCGGCCGAGGCGTTCGTCGAGAAGGTCCGCTATATCAAACAGCACAGCTGGGTGGATTCCTGCAGCATCGTGGACACGCAGGGCACGCTTTCCGTGCCGGGCGCAAAGTATATGGTGCGCGAGGCGGTGCGCGCGCTCGACGTTCCCGTCGAGGCGCATTTCCATAACGATCTGGGACTTGGCACCGCCACGGCGCTCGCGGCGTTTGAATCGGGCGCGAGCGTGCTGCATACGACGCTGCTCGGCCTCGGGCCCCGCGCCGGCCAGGGCGCGACGGAGCAGGTGGCGATCGCGCTCAAGCTGGCGTACGGCTACGACAGCGGGATCAAGCTCGACCGGCTCTATGATCTGGGCATCGAAACGGGCCGGATCGCCGGCGTGCAGATACCCGGCAATCAGCCGGTGCTGGGCGACAAGATCTACCAGATCGAGGCGGGCATGCCGGCGACCTGGTGGCCGAACGTGGAGAAGGAGCACCCGCTCTCGCTCTACGGCATCCTCCCGTCCGTGATGGGGCAGCCGCCCGTTTCGATCGTTCTCGGCAAGGGCAGCGGGACCTCCTCCATCCGCTACTGGCTGGAAAAGCTCAATCTTACGATCCGAAACGAGGACGACGTGCCCGCCATTCTGACCCGCGTCAAGGAGCGCAGCCTGGAGGTGAAGCGCGGGCTCACTACGGAGGAGTTCGTCGGCATCGTGAAGGAATATCAGTAAGCCTATGTCCGCCGGAGGCAGGGAACGCCTGAAAGACCGCCTCGCCGTCGTGGGCGTTGGGTATACGCCGCAGGGGAAGGTGCCCGGGCGTACGGCGCTGAGCTTCCATCTGGAGGCATGCGTCAACGCGATCGCCGACGCGGGTCTGCGCAAGGAAGATATCGACGGGTTGCTGCTGTATCGGCATCTGGAGCCGCTCGGCGAGGACCTGGACGTTACGGGCTTTCTTGTGGCGCAGCATCTCGGCATCCGCCCGGCGGTGCTGAGCCAGGAGGCGTACTGCTACCGAAGCTGGCTCACGCACGCGCTGGGCCTGCTGGAAACGGGCGTGTGCCGGTATGTGCTGGTCTGTTACGGTGATAACGGGCGGTCGCAGCGGCGCTCGTTCGTCGGCGAACTGCACTGCGGCGCGCCCGCGGACGACGGCGCGGCGTTCGGCGATTTCAGCGTGATGGCCAAGTATGCGCTGTGCGCGCGGCGCGCGATGTACGAGGACGGCACGGGACCGCATGTCTGGAAGCGGATCGCGGCCAGCCAGCGGCGCTGGGCATGCCTCAATCCGCGCGCGGCCATGTACGGAAAACCGCTGAGCGAGGAGGACTACCTCTCCGCCGAGTATCTGGTGGAGCCGTTCCGTATCCTGGACGCGACGATGATCACCGACGGCGGCCGCGCGATCGTGCTCACGACGGCGGAGCGCGCGAAGGAACTCGGCCGGCCCTACGCCACGGTGAGCGGATTCGGCGTAAGCAACACCGCTATGCTGCCGCTCTGGCAGACTCACACGGACCGAACAAGCGGCGCGTTTCCCGCTGGCAGGGACGCCTTCGAGATGGCGGGGATTACGCGCGCAGAGATCGGCGCATGTGAAATCTACGACTGCTTTACCTATACGGTGGAAGCGACGCTGCGGGACTACGGCTTCTTTGAGCCGAAGGACTCGGCAGAATGGTTCGTCCCCGAGCGCATCGGACCAGGCGGAAGCCTGCCGGTCAACACCTCGGGCGGACTGCTGTCCGAATCGTACTGCATGGGTCTGACGCCGGTGTCGGAGGCGGTGATGCAGCTCACGGGCCGCTGCGGGGAGCGGCAGCTCGGCGTGCTGCCGGGAACGAAACGGCCGGAATTCATCCTTTGCAGCGACAACGGCGAGGTGTATCAAAGCCACCTCGCGCTGATCCTGAAGGAGGGCGGCCGATGATGGCGGAAGGCGAAGCGAAGGTGCTGTTTGCGCCGAAGATGACGCACGACGAGCGTCCGTTCTGGGAGGGCTGCCGCGGGCACAGGCTGCTGTTTCAGAGGTGCGCGCGCTGCGGAAAGGTCCGCTGGCCCGCGTCCTTTGTCTGCCCGGAATGCAGTGCGTTCGACTATGATTGGATCGAGAGCGCCGGAAGGGGGCGGATCTACAGCTACGTCGTGTTCCGAAGGGCGTTCCATCCGTCGCTGGAAGGGCGGCTCCCATACGTTGTGGCGAGTGTGGATCTTGACGAAGGCGTACGTTTGCTGACAAATATCGCCGGCTGTGATCCAACCGATCTGCAATGCGGGCAGCCGGTGCAGGTGGAGTTTTACGATCGGGAAGACGGGGTCTCGCTGCCGTTTTTCCGGCCGGTCCGGCAATGAGCCGGCAGAAAGCCGAATGTTGATTTTTTAGGGGGAAAGCAATCGATGCTGGGAGCGAAAAGACAGGTCCTCTCCGAGGAGATCGTGGAACAGATCCTCAACGACATTGTCGAAGGCCGCTTAAAGCCCGGCGATAAGCTGCCGAGCGAAAAGAAACTGCTCGAAATCTACGGTGTCAGCCGCGTTTCCATCCGGGAGGCGCTCAGGACGCTGGAGATCATGAACGTCATCGATATCTATCAGGGAAAGGGGGCGTTCATTTCCTCGCTGGACCCGTGCAAACTTGTGGAGCACCTGCAGTTTGTGTTTCTGCTGGATAAGTCCACGGTGTTCAGCCTCTTTGAGGCGCGGAACATTCTGGAGCCGTCGATCGCGGCGCTTGCGGCCGAACGCGCGAGCGACGCGCAGATCGCGGAGCTCAAAGAGCTGATTGGTCAGGGGTTCGACGCGCGCGTCGACCAGCAACTGCATGAGAAAATCGCCTACGCGACGGGGAATCCCATTCTGATCCGGTTCATTACGAGCATCGGCAAAATCGGCGAAATCAGCCGACAGAAGACCTCCACCCTGCCGGGCGTACAGGAGCGCGCGCACAAGCAGCATATCCGGCTGGTGGACGCGATTGCCCAGCACGACGCGGAAGGCGCGCGCGCGCGCATGGCCGAGCATCTGCTGAGCGTGGCGGACGATTACCGCCGGTTCAGTTGACGACTTTTGCCGGCGAAACCGTTTCGCCGGTTTCATTTTATCAGGTTTGATCCGTTCGGGCGACGGAACGGACGGAAGGAGCGAACAATGTTTCATGTACTGCACGTATCCACGGGATATTCCGACGGCAGCATCGAAAAGCGGCTGATCGAGGAGGCGGGCGGCAGCTATGAGCTGATCCGCGAGCCGGACGAGGAGAGCATTCTCGCGGCCGGGCAAAACGCGGATGCGCTGCTGGTTGCGCTTACGGTGGTCTCCGCACGGGTGATCCGCAGTCTGCCGAAACTGCAGGTGATCGTGCGCGCGGGAATCGGCGTGGACAATATCGATCTTGCGGCGGCGAAGGAACGCGGCGTGCATGTGTGCAACCTGCCGCGTTACTGTCAGGAAGAGGTTGCGGACCATACGGTGGCCCTGCTGCTTTCGCTGGAGCGCCGGCTCTTTCCGCAGGTGCTGGACGTACGCGCGGGAAGCTGGAAGCCGCCGAAGCAATACGGCGCGATCCGCGGCATGTGCGGCGCGACGGTCGGGTTCATCGGCTGCGGCGGCATCGCCCAGAAGGTCATGCCGCGGCTGATTCCGTTCGGCGTGGAATTGATCGGGTACGATCCGTATCTGCCGGAGGATGTTGCCGGGCGGCTCGGGCTGACGCTCGTTTCGCTCGACGATGTGCTGCGCCGCTCGGATTTCCTGCTGCTGCACGTGCCGCTTACGGCGGAAACGAAGCATATCCTCAACGCGGAGGCCTTTTCCAAGATGAAGCCGCAGGCCTACATCATCAATACGGCGCGCGGACCGCTGATCGACACGGACGCGCTCTACGACGCGGTTTCATCGGGGAGGATCGGCGGGGCCGCGCTGGACGTGATCGAAGGCGACCTGGAAGCGGCGAAGCGGTTCGCGGCGTTCGGCAACGTGCTGATCACGCCCCATACGGCATATTACTCCGCCGCCTCGGGGTACCGGATCTGCGCCCAGGCGGGCGAGCTGCTGGCCGACTATATCCGCGGGAACGGCCTTCGGAACGTAATCGTCTGATCGGAGCGGAACGCGATGAGGATTCTGATTCTCGGAGGCGATGCGGCCGGCATGAGCGCCGCTTCGCGGCTGGTGCGGAAATCGAGCGGCAACGAGGTCGTCGTATTCGAACAGAGCGGCGAGGTTTCCTACGGTGCCTGCGGACTGCCGTACTACGTTGGAGGCGTCAACGACGAGCTGGACCGCATGCGGATCCGGAAAGCCGAGGAGTTCCGCGCGCAGGGAATCGACCTGCGGCTGTTCCACGAGGCGACGGCGGTCGACTTCTCACAAAAGGCCGTCGCAGTGCGGCACGACGGCCAAACGACGTATGAATGTTACGACAAGCTGCTTATCGGCGTCGGGGCGTCCCCGGTGCGCCCGCCGCTGCCCGGCATGGACCTGCCGTTTGTGTATACGCTCAGAACCCTGCAGGACGGGGAATCGCTGCGAAACGCGCTTGATCGGCCGGACTGTATGCGCGTTGCGATCGTGGGCGGCGGGTATATCGGCGTAGAGCTGGCGGAGGCCTGCCTTCTTCGCGGCAAGAAGACGATGCTCTTCGAAGCCCTGCCCCGGCTGCTCAACGGGTTCGACGCGGACTTCGGGCAGGCGGCGAAGGAGGAACTGGAGCAGAACGGCGCGCTCGTTTGCGTCGGCGAGGCGCTCGCCGGCATCGGCGGGCAGGACGGAAAACGGACGGTCCGCACCGACAGGGGGGAATACCCCGTGGATGTCGTGGTGGTCGTCGTCGGTGTCCGGCCGAACACGCGTTTTCTCGGCGACGCGCAGATCGAACGCCTCAAAAACGGCGCGATCGTTACGAACGAACGCATGGAGACGTCGGTTCCGGATGTTTATGCCGCGGGCGACTGCGCGGCGGTATGGCACCGCGTTCTGAACCGGCCGGCGTATATCCCGCTCGGCACGAACGCCAATAAGCAGGGCCGCTTCGCCGCGGACGGTATGCTTGGCCGGGACGGCGGATTCGGCGGCGCGCTCGGCACCGCGATGCTCCGCTGCGTGACGCTCGAACTGGCCAAGACCGGCATAGCAAAGCGCGAGGCGCTCGAAGCGGGGTTCGACGCGGACGACGTTACGGTGCAGACGCTTTCCCACGCGCCGTATTATCCGGCGCCCGTGCCCGTCACGATCCGCGTCTGCTTTGAACGCGGCACGAAGCGGGTCCTTGGCGCGCAGATCATGGGAAAGGGCGAGAGCGCCTGGCGTATCGACGTGTTCGCCTGCGCGGTCGACCGCGGCATGACCGCAGGCGAGCTCGGCAGGCTGGACCTCGGGTATGCGCCGCCGTTTGCGGCGGTGTGGGATGCGGTGCAGATCGCGGCGAACGCCGTACCATAAACGGTCCATAAACAAACGAATGGTAAAAAATCAGAAAAAGAACGGAGGACATACGCGATGGGCATGAAACTGAACGGCTTTGAAACACGGCCGGCCGGCGCCGGCGAAATCGCCATCAAAAATCCCGCCAACGGCGAAACGGTGGGAACGGTTTACAAGGCCTTAAAAGGCGACGGCGCGCAGATCCTGGCAAACGCGAAAAAGGGATTCGAAGCGTGGAGCGCGATGCCGCTGTACAAACGCACGGAGATCCTCATGCGCTACGTGGAGCTGCTTGGCGCAAACAAGGACCGTCTCGGCCTGACGCTGAGCCGCGAAATGGGCAAGATCTACGGCGAGGCGATGGGTGAAGCGGTCGGTACGGCGAACATCTCGAAGGGGTTTATCCAGCATGCGAACCATCTCTACGGCAAGGTGATCAATGACAACCAGCCCGGGCTGGAGGCGGACCTGATCTTCACGCGCCGCGAGCCGCTCGGCGTGTTTCTCTGCATCGTGCCGTTCAACTTCCCGCTGGAGTTGTACGCGCATAAGGTTATCCCCGCGCTGATCATGGGAAACGCCGTGATCATCAAGGTTCCGGCGACCGATCCGCTCACGCTTATCGAGATGACCAAGCTCCTTGTCGAGGCGGGGGTTCCGGCGGACGCGGCGCAGGTCGTCTACGCGGACCGCGCGTTCGTGACCGACGAGATCATCAAAACCGACGGCATTCAGGCGGTGTCCATCACGGGTTCCACGGCCGCCGGCATTGGCGTGCTCAGCGACAGCGCGCCGTATCTGCACAAGGTGTTCCTCGAACTCGGCGGCAACGACGCGCTGATCATCTGCAAGGATGCGGACATCGACTACGCGGTGGAACAGATCTACTGGGGCCGCGTGTTCAACGTCGGCCAGACCTGCTGCGCGAGCAAGCGTTTCCTGGTGCACCGGAGCATCCACGACGAGCTGGTCCGCCGCCTCTGCGCGCGGCTCGACCGGGTGAAGCGCGGCGACCCGACGGATCCGTCCACGGAATACGGCTGCATGCACTCCGCCGCGGCGGCCGAAAAGGTCATGGCGCAGATCGCGGACCTGAAGGCGCAGGGCGCCAAATGCGTCTACGGCGGCACGCTCAAAAACGGGACCTTCCTCGAACCGACGGTGTTCACGAACGTCACGAAGGATATGCCCGTCGCAAAGGACCTCGAGATCTTCGGGCCGGTGATCCCGATCATTCCCTTCGACACCGTCGAGGAGGCCATCGAACTCGCCAATCAGACGAAATACGGCCTGCAGGCGGGCGTGGTCACGAGCGACTACGCGCTCGGCATCAAAATCGCAACGAAGCTCAAGGCCGGCGGCGTGGTGACCAACGCCACCGGTAACTACCGGCATCTGGACCAGCCGTTCGGCGGGTTCAAGCAGTCCGGCATCGGGCGCGAGGGCGTGGCTTCCACGCTCGAGGAGTTCAGCCAGGAGAAGTCCTACATCATCCGCGGCGTGCTGTAAGCGGCGGGGGATGATACAGACCGTACCAAAAAAAGCAGGGGGCCGCGGACAGAACCGCGGCCCCCTGCCTGTCGATAAAGGGGGGCCATTGGAGGCTCCGCCTCCAAGCCACTGCTTCGAGCCGTAACGGCCCTGAGAACCCATTTCTGCAAGCGCCTTAAAATAAGAGCTTGCGGGGCCAGGGATTCCCAAGGGACGTGTCCCTTGGGTGGGGTGCAGGGGTGAAACCCCTGTGAAAGAACAGAGAGTTTCTACCAGAGCCGGATACCCGAAACGTTGCACTGACCGTGGTCGTTCAGGCCCGTGGCGACCAGCGTGCCGTCTGCGCAAACGCCCACCGTGTGGAACTGGCCGGTACATATGGCGATGATATCCGTCCAGGCGCTTACTTCGCACTGGCCGTATTCGTTGCTGCCGGCGGCGACCACCGTTCCGTCCCTTCTAAGCCCCACCGTATGCTCGTCTCCGCCCGAGATGGCCACGATATCGTACCAGCCGCCGATCTGATCCTCGCCGCACCAGTCCTTGCCGAGGGCGCATACGCTTCCGTCCGCGAAAACGCAGTAGGTCGTTCCGCTGGAAACGGCGCCGTCCACAACGCCGCTGAGGGCGGACGTATCGCACTGGCCCGCACCGTTGTAACCGGCGGCGACGATCGTGCCGTCCGCCTTGATGCCCGCGTGGTGGTCGTCCCCGCCGAGCAGTTTGACGATGCCGGTCCACTTGGCGCAGTCGCTTTGGTGATTGCGGTCGAACCCGGTATAGTAGACGTGTCCGTCCGCCGTCAGGCCGAGCGTGTTGTGATAGCCGGTCACGACCTGCACGATATTGGACCAGCCGGCGACATTCCCGTCGTTGTCCGCATTGACGCCGGCGAATGCGACCGTTCCGTTCGCGCGAACCCCGGCGGCGTGCTCCTCATGCGCCGAAATCTGAACGATATCCGACCAGCCGCTTGTGTCGACCGCGTCCGAACCGATGCGCGCAACGCTTCCGTCGCTTTTCAGCGCGAGCGTAAAATCCGAACCCGCGGCGATGATTCCGCTCTCGATGGAACCGGCGGGAAACGGCGTGTGTGCCGGACTGGGCGCCGGGGTGGGGGTCAGCACGGGCGCCGCGGTGGGCGCGTTTGTCTGCGCCGGGGCGGCCGTGGCTGCCGCCGCGCTTACGGCGCGGTCCGCTTCGTCCGTCCTGGCTGCGGTCTGCGTGCCGGAACCCGCGGCGCCGTTCTCCCCCTGAAACGCATGATTGACAAGCAGCAGCAGCGCGGCCGCGGCGCAGGCAGCGGCGGCAATGCACGCCGCCCAAACGACGATCTTCCTGCGCCTGCCGTCCGGCGGGCCGTTATGCCGCGCGCGGTCGGGCCAACCGGTCTGCTGCGCCGTCTGGTCCGGCGGCCCGTACAGCTCCGCCTCCAGGCGGCGCATGCTTGGCGTACGGTCGGCGGCGCGTACGGCCAGCCCGTGCAGGAGCGCCCGTTCCTGCGCGGGGGTGAAATCCGCGCCGCGCCGGTTCGGCGGCGTTAAAACCGTTCCATCGGTGAGCCGGTCGAGCGCCTGCGGCGGGGTGACGCCGGTGGTCAGGCGGTAGATGGTCGCGCAGAGCGCGTATACGTCCGTCCATGCGCCCTGCTCGCCGTGCGTGCGATACTGCTCCTCGGGTGCGAACCCGTGCTTGACGTTGATCGTATTGGAATGCTCGCCCGCTACCGACATCTGCCGCGCCGCGCCGAAATCCAGCAGCGCCAGCGTTCCGTCGGGCCGGAGCATGATATTGTCCGGGCTGATGTCTCGGTGCAGCAGCCCTGCCTTGTGCACGCGCTCGAGCGACCGGCAGAGGGGCTGGAAGAGCCGGAGCACCTCCGCGGAAGGCAGCCTGCCGCCGCGGCGCGCCGCATACGATTTGAGCGTTTCCCCCTCCACGAAGTCCATGACGATATACGCTGTGCCGTTTTCGTGGAAAAAGGTGCGCACGCCGACGATGCCGGGTTCGCCGGCAAATTTGGCGAGGATCTGCGCTTCGTTGACGAAATGCGCCTTGCCGCGCTGAAAGAACTCGCTGCGCGCGCCGGAAAGCGGCGTGACGGAGGCGTGCGTGCGCATGTCGCGGGTGACACAGCCTTCCGGGTAGTATTCCTTGATTGCGACCTTGGTGTTGAGGTTGAGGTCCCACCCGACGTACGTGATGCCGAACCCGCCCTGACCAAGCGCGCAGCCGACCAGATACGCGCCGGCGAGGATACTGCCGCATTCGAGCTGATGCGCCTCGTTTTCGGCGGAGGTATTATCGAAGCCGCAGTGCGGGCAAAAGCACCGTGGCTTTGGCAGTTCCGACATGCAGCGCATGCAGAGTTTTCCCGGATCGATCATTCTGTCGTCTCCTTTGACCTCCATTGTTTTCGGTTGATCCGGCGCAGTTGGCAGGATCGTGTAAAACTCCGTTTGTCTGCCGAGGAACGGACAAGGGATTCGCTTATGCGCCCAAATCGAAAACGAGATGATCTACGCCGTAATAGTGGGAGTAGGAAAAATAGTCGTACTGTTTTTGGGGCTGCAGTATGATCTCGGAGAATGTAATCGGGCGGTCAAATACGATATCCTCGGTATGCTCCACGCCTTCCGTTATCAGGATATCGCATATGTAAACCCAGTCCGTTCCATTCTCCCGCACCCAGAACGACCAGGAATCGTTATGAATGGTTCCTTCCGATAATTCGTATTCGAAGGTCAGCGTAAATCCGAGACAATTCTTGATCTCGGGCGTAGCGATATAGGTATAACCCTGGACCGCTTTCATCGATCGAGCGGAGTCCGACCAGTCGAACGCGTACGTCTGGCCGTCGCCCACCCGCACCTTGTAGGTAAGCACGGATCCGTTCGACGTTGTGCCGACGACCGACACCGGATCGTTGTATTCCTGCGAAGGGTCAAACTGCACGTTTCCGGCTTCGATATATCCTCCGCGGGAACAGGTTACGCCCTGGTTTGAGGAGGAGCAGACCCAGGAAACGTCGTCGTTGTCAATGTTGTACGGCAGATCGAAGTCGCCCGCGCTGCAGCGGTAGCTTTCGCCAAAGCCGAGCGTGATCGTAACGGCGTCCGGCGTGACGGGCGCGACCGTGGGCGTGGCGTCCGGCGTGGCGGCCAGCGCGTCGGTCTGCGAATCGGATAAAATTGCCGCGCCGGCCTGCGCGGCGGCGTTCGTCGTGGCGGACGACGAGGAGGCGGATACGGGCTGCGCTTTTTTGGCACTGTTTCGGGCGAACAGAATCAGCAGAACGAGAATCAGACTCGCGGCGGCCAGGCCTGCGATCAGCCATGGTTTCTTTCCGCGGTTTTTTTTCGGTGCGCCGCCGGCTTCGAAGGCTGCAGGCGTTGCCGGCCCGGCGGGCGGAACGACGCCGGTGGTCGGTGCGGGCGAAATCGGCTGCGTTTTGACCGAGCGGGGCTGGAACGTGCTCTGCCGGCCGCCGTAGAGTTCCTCGATGAATTGCGGCATGCTCTGCGTACGGTCGGCCGTGCGCACGGCAAGGCCGTGCAGGATCGCCCGTTCCTGTGCGGGCGTAAAATCCGCGCCGTGCTGATTCGGCGGCGCAAGGAGCGCCTGGTTTGCCAGGCGGTCGAGCGCCTGCGGCGGGGCGACGCCGGTGG
>CAZIQO010000001.1:17171-66285 GCA_964541465.1 uncultured Oscillospiraceae bacterium | reverse complement strand
ATGCAAATTCCCGCCACAGCGGCTTCCATCGAAAAACCAAGGTTTTTCGATGGCCAAAGCGCGGCCGTTTCACTCTGAAGCGGCCGCGCTCAGTCTGCTTTTTCCCGCTTAACGCCTACTCGACGACATCGTCGAAATCCATGTCGGTTTTGTTGCCGATCACGATGGTCAGGTCAAGATATTCGCCGTCTCGGTAGACCTTCACCTGCAGCTCGTCGCCGATCATAAGGCCGGTAACGATATCGATCAGATCCTGCTGGGTCTCGATCGTTTCGCCGTTCGCCTCCACGATGATATCGCCCGCCAGAATGCCCGCCTTCTCGGCCGGCTGGCCCTTGACAACGCTCTCGACATAGGCGCCGACCGGCGTGCCGTACTCCTCCGCGTCCGCTTCGGTCACGGTGCCGACGGTGATCCCGATGCCGGGCCGCTCGATGCTGCCCTCCGTGATCAGGAGCTCCATGATCTTCTTGACCTGATTGATCGGCAGCGCAAATCCGATGCCCTCGGCGCTGACGGCGTTGCCGTACTCGTCATACCCGGCGGTGACGGTCTTGGCGCTGTTGATGCCGATCACCTGGCCCTGCATATTGATCAGCGGCCCGCCGCTGTTGCCAAAGTTGATGGCGGCGTCCGTCTGGAGGTAGGTATTTGTATAATTGTCGATCGTGATCTCGCGCGAGACCGCGCTGATAATGCCGTAGGTCAGCGTGTTGGCGAGCTCGTCGGTCGAAAGCGGATTCCCGATGGCAAGCACGAATTCGCCCACGCGCACTTCGTCCGAATCGCCAAGGTCGAGCGGATGGAGCGTCACGCCGTCCACCTTGAGCACCGCCACGTCCGTTTCGGTATCCACGCCGATGATGATCGCGTCGTACTCCTCGTCGTCCCCGTCGATCTTGATCGTCACCTTGTCGGCATCCTCCACGACGTGCGCATTGGTCAGGATATACCCCTCGCTCGAAACGGCGAAGCCCGTGCCGCTGCCGTACACCTCGTAGGTTTCCTTATTGTTCATGCCGATGAGCGACTTGGTATAGTTGATCACCCCGACGACGCCCGGCGACACCGCGTCGTAGATATCCGGAATCGGGTTCTCGATCTCGCCCGGAATCACGGGCGTAACGCCATCGAGTTCCGGCATGTCCCGGTCCTCTTCGCTGACGGCCGGGGTTGCGGTCGGCTCCAGCGCGGCGGTCTCCTCCGGCTGTTCCGATACGGCCGGCTGCTGCGCTGCCTCGGGCGTTGCGGTCGCGGTCGGCGTGGGGGTCACGATGATCGAGGCGGTCTGTTCCTGGCCGAGCGCGCCGGGCCAGAACAGGCCGACGACGAGCAGAACAATCAGTACGACTACAACGATGATGACGATCGTTGCAAAGACGTTGCCCCCGCCCCTTTTCTTATGGCGGTCGTAGTTCTCGTAACGGTTCCCTGAATCGTATGATCCGAAATTATCCATTTTTCTTTCCTCCATCCTGAAGCAGCCGCCTTGGTGCGGGCGCCCGTTTCAGTGTAAAAGTAAACGTGCTTCCCTTTCCCTTCGCGCTCTTGAGCGTGATCGTCTGACCGTGCTGGTCGATAATGCGCTTTACGATCGAGAGCCCCAGGCCCGTACCGCTCTGCTTTGTCGGCGTATGCGCCTTCTCCACCTTGTAGAACCGGTCGAACACATGCGGGACGTCCTCCTCCGGAATGCCCTGTCCGGAATCCTGAATGCTTACGTATACCTCGCGCCGCATGGCGTAGGTTGCGATGCGGAGCTTGCTGTTATCCGGCGAGTACTTGACCGCATTGTCGATGATGTTCCGGAGCACCTGTGAAATCTGCGCACTGTCCGCCTCCACATAATACTGGTCCTGCGCGAATTTTACGTCGACCTCCATGCGGTGCTCGTAGATGCGCGCCTCGAAGGTGATCAGCGTGCGGCGGATCAGCTCGTTGATATCGAATATTTCGAGCTTAAGCGCCGTTTTGCCGGACTCGATGCGCGCAAGGTCCAGCAGGTCGTTGACCATCGTCGCCATGCGCTGCGTTTCGGAAAGCACGACGCCGATGTACTTTTCGTGCTCCTCCGGCCCGATCGTGCCGTCCTGCATCGCCTCGAGGAACCCCTTCATGCTCGTGAGCGGAGAACGCAGTTCGTGGCTTACGTTCGCCACAAAGCTTCTTCGCGTGGCCTCGAGGTCCTTGAGCTGGTCCGCCATTGCATTGAAGCTGACGGCAAGCTGCGTCGCCTCCTCGGTGCTGCTGATGGGGATGCGAACGTTGTAATCGCCCTTGGAGTACTTCTGGACGATGTCGTTGATCTCCATGAACGGCCTCGTCAGGCGCGTCGTGGTATAGAAAACCGCGATGACTGAAACCAGCACCGCGATCAGGGAAACCAGAATCACCTCGATATACGCCGTACTTACGGCGCCGCGCGCCTCGGAGATATCGACAAAAAAGCGAACCACATGCGTCGCCACGCCGTCCTGGTAAATCGGCCTCGAGCCGACGAGCATCTGGAAGTCGCCCTTCTCCTGCGTAAAGCGCACGCTGCTCGCATCCAGATCGGAAACGGCGCTGACCATGCGCGAAATTTCATCATCCGTATAGCGCTGATCCATAACGCTCTGCCACTTGGAGCCCGAGGAGTACTGCGCCATGGAACCGTCGATCGAAATAAACTGGATCAGTGCGTCGTAGTGCCGCGCGATCGTGTTCAGTTCGGTGATTGCGGAGGTCTCGCCCGCAACGTAGAGCGTGGTGTTAAAGTACAGTTCCGAAACCACCGATATCTCGTTCGTGATCGCCTGCTTCTCGTTGCGCATGATGAATCCCGTCATCAACGCGCCCATGACGACGCCGGAAAGCAGCAACAGACCGAGCGTAACGGTCATGTAGGTTGCCAGCATACGGGAAAACAGCGTTCTGAGTAAGTCCCTGCGCATCTTGCCGTATCACTTCTGCTCGAATTTGTAACCGACTCCCCAAACGGTCCTCAGTTCCCACTCGTGGTTGTCGCCGAGTTTTTCCCGGATGCGCTTGACGTGTACGTCCACCGTCCGCGAATCGCCGAAAAAATCAAATCCCCATACCTGCTCGAGCAGCTGCTCGCGCGTAAACACCTTTCCGTTGTGCGATGCGAGGAAGTAGAGCAGCTCGATCTCCTTCGGCGGCATTTCAAGCTGCCGTCCATCGAGCGTGACGGCGTAATTCTCCAGCGAAACCGTCAGCCCCGGCAGGTTGATCGTGCGCTCCGGCTCGGCCGGCGCGCTGCGCCGAAGCACCGCCTTGATGCGCGCGATGAGCTCCTTAGCGTCGAACGGCTTCGCAATATAGTCGTCCGCGCCGAGCTCAAGCCCCTGCACGCGGTCGCCCGTGTCGCCTTTTGCCGTGAGCATGATGACGGGCGTATCGCCCTCCATGCGAATATCGTGCAGCACCGCCCAGCCGTCCCGTCCGGGAAGCATGATATCCAGAATCACAAGCGTGGGCTTCGTTTCGTGAAACGCCGCCATGGCGGAGGTCCCGTCCGCGCAGGTATAAACCTGAAAGCCCGCCTTTTTCAAATACAGCTCTATGATGGCCAGAATATTCCGGTCGTCGTCGATGACAAGAATGGTGGTATTCTCCATCCGCTCGCCTCCATTGTTGATTGGATGTGCAAAGGAATTACAATTTGGAAACAGTATAGCAGACATTTTCGTGTTTGTCCAACGAAGCGACAAAATGTCACACCATCGCCGCATCCGCTACACAGCGGCGGCCTTTGCCCGCCGCCGCCGGTTTCGCCCCCCGGTTCGATGATAACGCCGCCGCCCGCCGCAGGGAAAGCGGCATTTTCTGTCAATCAAAAAATCCGTCCGTTTGCACTCCGTCTTCCGGTTTTGCAGCGCGTTCTTTACTGCGCCTTCAGCGTGACGACCGTCACGCCCGCGTCGCCTTCGCCATAGGCGCCCATGCGGTATGTCTTCACCCGCGGGTTTGATCTTAAGTAGCTCTGCACGCCGGCCCGCAGCGCGCCCGTCCCCTTGCCGTGGACGACAAAGAACTCGTTCACGCCCGTGATGGACGCGTTGTCGATGAACCGGTCGATCTCCATGCACGCCTCGTCTACCGTCATGCCCCTCAGATCCAGCCGAAGCGCGCTGCCGCGGTCCTCGCTCAGCACGGCCCTCGACGATGCCGGCGCCGGCTTCTTTTTCGTTTCGACCGGCCGCAGGTCCTTCAGCGGCACGTTCATCTTGATCACGCCCGCCTGCACGAGCGCCTCGCCCTTCGCGTCCGCGCCCTTGAGCACGGTCGCCTCCTGCCCGAGCGTGATGAGCAGCACGCGTTCGCCCGGGCTGACCGCCTTCGGCGGCTCCCCCGCGCTCTCCCGCGCCGCGGCCTGCTCGAAGAGCCGGTCCTCCGCTTCGCGCAGCTCGTCGCGGGACTGCTGCACGGCGCGCTCGATCTGCTTGTTGTCGACGTGCTCCGCCGCGCGGAGCTGCTGAACGATCCGCTCCATCTCCCGGCGCGTTTCCTGCACCATGCCGCGCGCGTCCTCGCGCGCCTTCTGCCGGAGCGCCGCCCGTTCCTCCTCCAGGCGCTTCTTCTCCTTTTCGAGCGCCGCGCGGACCCGCTCCGCCTCGGCGCGCTCGCGCATGGCCGTCTCGCGGTCGTCCGCGGCGCTTCTGCGCGCCTGCTCCGCCTCCGTGAGCACGGTTTCGAACGCGACGTCCTTTTTCTTGAGAAACGTCTGCGCGCGCGCGACCACCGCGTCGTCCAGGCCGAGCCGGCGCGAAATCTCGAACGCGTTGGATTTGCCGGGGATGCCGATGAAGAGGCGGTACGTCGGGCAGAGACGGTCCACGTCGAACTCCATGGACGCGTTCTGCATGCCGGCATGCGTAAGCGCGAACGCCTTGATCTCGCTGTAGTGCGTGGTCGCCACGGTCAGCGCGCGCGCCTCGTAGAGATGCTCGAGGATCGCCTGCGCCAAAGCCGCGCCCTCGATCGGGTCGGTGCCGGCGCCCAGCTCGTCGAGCAGCACGAGCGAACGCTCGTCCGCGTTTTTTAGAATGCGCACGGTGTTCGTCATGTGGGACGAAAACGTAGAGAGCGACTGCTCGATGGACTGCTCGTCCCCGATATCGGCAAATACGTCGCCGAACACGGAAAGCTCGGTGCCGATCTCCGCCGGGATGAACATGCCCGCCATGGCCATGAGCGAAAAGAGGCCGACCGTTTTGAGCGTGACGGTCTTTCCGCCCGTGTTCGGGCCGGTGATGATGAGCGTGCGGAACGTTTCGCCGAGCCAGATATCGACCGGCACGACGCTCTCCTTCGGAATCAGCGGGTGCCGCCCGCGCAGGATGCGGATCAGGCCGCCGTCGTTCAGTTTCGGCCGCACGGCGCGCAGGTCCCGCGCCATGACGGCACGCGCAAAGATCACGTCGAGCGCGCCCATCATGCCGATACTGCCGTGGATCTCGTCCGCAAACGGCGCGATCATGGCGGTCAGGCCGCAGAGGATGCGCTCGATCTCGTTTTTCTCCTCGGCGAGCAGTTTCTTATAGTCGTTGCCGAGCTCGACGACGGCGGACGGCTCGATGAACAGCGTTGCGCCGCTGCTGCTCTGGTCGTGGATCAGCCCCGGCACCTGCGAGCGGTACTCCGCCTTGACCGGCAGCGCGTAGCGGCCGTTTCGGATCGTGACAATCGGCTCCTGCAGATACTTCTGCATGGAGGCGCTTTTGATCATGTTGTTGAGCTTTTCGCGCACGCGCTCGCCGACGATCTTCATCTGCCGGCGGATCTTCGCCAGCTCCGGCGAAGCGTTGTCCGCAATTTCGTCCTCGGAAAGGATGCACCGCGCGACCTCCTCCTCGACGGAGCGGTGCGACGCGAGTTTGTTCGCCATGTTGCACAGCAATCCCTCCGCGCCGCCGCTCTGCAGAACGTCCCGCGCCTCGCGCGAAGCGCGCATCGCCTGCGCGACGGAAAGCAGCTCGCGCGCCGAGAGAAACAGCGCCGCGCGCATGCGTTCGACGAGCTCGCGCACGTCCGGAAAACCCGAAACCGGCGTGCGGCCCGTGCGCGTATAGACCGTCTCCGCCTCTTCGGTCTGCTCCTGCAGCGTTTCCGCGTCCCGCAGCGAACCGGCGGGGCGCAGTTTGTCCGCATATTCCGCGCCGACCTCGGAGGAAAGATGCTGTTTGAGGATGGAAAGAATCTTATCGAACTCCAGGGATTGAATCGCTTTTTCGTTGATCATACGCCATACGCCCTCCGGCCAACATACGAATGCCCCGTCCGAATCTCGTGACGGGGCAATTTTTATCACCCGATTACCGGATTCCCGAAAGGAAATCCGCGATACGCTCCATCGCCTGCTCGATGTCCTGCATCGAGGTGGCGTAGCAGCATCGGATATGCCCCTCGCCCGCCGCGCCGAACGCGCTGCCCGGCACCGTTACGACCTTTTTGCTCGCGAGCAGCCGGTCGCAGAATTCCTCGCTTTTCAGCCCCGTGGAGCGAACCGACGGGAACACGTAAAATGCGCCCTCAGGCTCGTTGCAGGAAAGCCCCAGATCGTTGAACGCGTCGATGATGAAGCGCCTGCGCACGGCGTATTCCGCCATCATGGCGCGCGTGTCCGCAAAATCGTCCGCAAAGCCCGTTTCCAGCGCGCTTACGCCCGCCCACTGCGCCGTAGTCGGCGCGCAGAGCATCGTAAGCTGATGGACCTTGCGCATGGCGGAGATGATGTCCCTCTGCCCCGCGGCGTACCCGAGCCGCCAGCCCGTCATGGAGAATGCCTTGGAAAAGCCGTTGAGCAGGATCGTCCGTTCGCGCATGCCGGGAAGCGACGCAAACGAAACGTGCCGCTTGCCGTTGAAGGTGAGCTCGGCGTAGATCTCGTCCGTGATCACGAGGATCTCCGTATCGCGCACCACGTCCGCAATCGCCTCAAGGTCCGCCCTTTCCATGATCGCGCCCGTCGGATTGCTCGGAAATGCAAGTAAAATCGCCTTCGTCTTCGGCGTGATGGCCGCCTTCAGCACCTCCGGGCGGAGGCGAAAGCGGTCCTCGTGCCTGGTAACGACGCGCACGGGCGTTGCGCCGGCCAGCTCGACGGCCGGGGTGTAGGAAACGTAGATCGGCTCGTGCACGATCACCTCGTCGCCCGGGTTCAGGATCGCGCGCATGGCAAGGTCGATCGCCTGGCTTGCGCCGACGGTGATGAGCACGTTTTCGATGGATTCGTAGCCCGAAACCCGATACCGGTCCGCAAGATACCGAAGGATCAGCTCCCGCAGGTGCGGGTCGCCCGAATTGGACGTATACGCCACGCGTCCGCTTTTGAGTTTTTCGCAGACGTAGTGCCGGATCCGCTCGGGCGTCGGAAAATCGGGTTCACCCACGCCGAGGCTGATGTAACGTTCGTCCAGCAGGTCGAAGTACTTGCGGATACCGGACGGCGGGATGCGCTTTACGCATTCCGAAACTTTGGAAGAATAATCCATGCAGCCACCCTGTTATTGCGAAAGAATGGAAACCATTTTGAATATCATAGCATGCGGACCGGGATGCGTCAAACACAATGTGCGTATCCGCACCTGTGCACATCCGGTCCGCATACACCCGCCGTTCCCGCGCCGGGCAGGCATGCTGCGATGCCGCGGATCGGCGCTTTGCCGGCACCGCGTTCTGCGCGGCGCACCGGCTTTGGCCGCTCCGGCGACCCGCTCGCGGGGAGACGGCGGGAACCTGTGCAGCGGAAAGGCCGATGTTCATCCCACCGGCCTCTGCGCAAGCGCCCTTATCTCTTCGAGCTGCTCATCCCGCTGATGCCGCTCGTCCCGCTCATGCTGCTCTGCGCGTACGCGATCATCCGCTTAACCATCTCGCCGCCGACCGAACCCGCTTCACGCGTCGTCAGGTCGCCGTTGTATCCCTGCTTGAGGTTGACGTTGAGCGAACTGGCAACTTCGTTCTTGAGGCTGTCGAGTTTGCTTTTGCTTTCCGGGATCAAAGAACCGTTTCTGGCCACTTCGATTTGCTCCTTTCATTGGTTATTTCCGCAGGCTGCGGTTCAGTGCATGTTCTTTTCCGCATAGGCGATCATGCGCTTCACCATCTCGCCGCCGATCGAGCCCGCCTCACGGGAGGTCAGGTCGCCGTTGTACCCCTGCTTGAGGTTGACGTTCAGAGAATTCGCAACTTCGGATTTGAAGCTGTCGAGCTTGCTCTTGGATTCGGGGATCAAAGCTCCGTTACGTGCCATTGTTTGTTCACCTCCTTCAATGGATGTGATGTTATGTTGCGCAGTTACATATCGTTTATAGCTGGGAATTGTTACGTCAAATAGCAAAAAATCTCGCGTTCTGCGAGTATTCTGCGAAATCTGTTCGATTTTTATGATGAAATTTACATTGGCATATTATGATAAAACATCGCTGCCCAATACCCGGAAATTTGTTTGCCTTTGATCATTTTGGGCCGGGTCAGTTCATCGCGATCTGCGTTTCCTCCGGGGAAAACCGCTCCTCGGCGTACGCGATCAGGCGCGCGTTTTCGTCGTTCGGCGTGCCGGCGATCTCCCTTGCGACGCGGTGCATCTCCTCGAGCAGCCGCACGTCGAGCAGGCTCGAAAGCGCGGCGGTTTCGTTTTCGCCGTGCTGCCGCACGCCCATGAAGTCGCCCGGGCCGCGGAGATCGAGGTCCTTCTGCGCGATGGCGAACCCGTCGTTCGTCTCGGCGAGCGCGCGCATCCGCGCGGTCTCCGTTTCGTCCTCCGATGCGCTTAGAAGAAAGCAGTACGCCTGCCGATCGCTCCGCCCGACGCGTCCGCGAAGCTGATGCAGCTGCGAGAGTCCGAACCGCTCCGCGCCCTCGATCACCATCACGCGCGCGTTCGGCACGTGCACGCCGACCTCGACGACGGTGGTCGTCACGAGCACATCCGTTTCGCCGTCCCGAAACGAGCGCATGACCGCTTCCTTCTCCGGGGCGCGCATGCGCCCGTGCAGTCCGGCGACGCGGACGCCCGGCATCTTTTTCTTCAGTTCGCGGCAGAGCGATTCCACGCTCGGCGCGCCGATAAGCTCCGATTCCTCGATCAGCGGGCATACGACGTAGGCCTGCGCGCCGGCCTTCGCCTCACGCGCGATATACGCGTACATGTCGTTCCGCTTCGCGGCGGGGATCACGCTCGTTTTGACCGGCTTCCGTCCGGGCGGTAGTTCGTCGAGCACGGACACGTCGAGATCCCCGTAGAGGAGCAGCGCGAGCGTGCGCGGGATCGGCGTGGCGCTCATGACCAGCATATCCGGCCGGACGCCCTTGCCAAGCATCGCCGCGCGCTGCCGCACGCCGAAGCGGTGCTGCTCGTCCGTAACCACGCACCCCAGATCGGAAAACCGCACGTCCTCGGAGAGCAGCGCGTGCGTGCCGACCACGCAGAGCGCCGTTCCGTCCGCGATCCGCGCCTTCGCCGCGTCCCGCGCGGACTTCTTCATGCCGCCGGTTAGCAGCACGGCCGCGTCGCCGAAGATCTGCCGAAGCTGCCGCATATGCTGCTCGGCGAGGATCTCCGTGGGCGCGAGCAGCGCACCCTGCCTGCCGTTGGCGGCGGCGACGCAGAGCGCATAGAGCGCAACCGCCGTCTTGCCGGAGCCGACGTCGCCCTGCAGCAGCCGGTTCATCGGGACCGGCTTTTGCATATCGTCCGAGATCTCCTTCATCGCGCGGCGCTGCGCGTTTGTCAATGAAAACGGCAGCTTCGATGCGAACCGTTCCGGCACGCCGGTGCAGTCGAACGAGAAACCGTTCCGCCGGAACCGGTCCGCCCGCTGCAGCTCGACGGCGAGCAGGTACAACAGCGCGTTTTCAAAATCGAGGCGTTTTCTGGCCAGGCCCTTCGCCTCGTTGGAATACGGAAAATGCGCGTGCCGCAGCGCGAGCGGAAACGGGACGAGCCCGAACCGTTCGGTCAGAGATTGCGGGAGCGTTTCGCCGATCCCGTCCCAGACGGACTCCAGCGCGGCAGCCTCGCTCTCCCGCCATGCGCGCTGGTTCAGCCCTCGCACCGTGGCGTATACGGGCAGGATGCCGGGAAGCGCCGCGGAGATCGTCGGATTGATCAGCGTAAGCCCCTTCGCCCTGGAGACGCGCCCGCAGGCGTATACCGTTTCGCCGGGTTTGACCTGCGCGCTCCGGTACGGCTGATTGAACCATTTGAGCGAAACCGTTCCCGTTTCGTCCTGCGCGGATGCGCTGACGATCGTCTTGCCGCCGGCGCGGTAAAAGCGAGGCGCGCCGCCCACGCGCACCTGCACGGCCGCGCAGGTTCCGTCCTTCAGGCTGCAGACGGGCGTCGCCTTCGAATAATCCAGATAGTCCCGCGGCAGACGGCAGAGCAGATCGCGCACCGAACGGACCCCGACCGCGCAGAACTGCTCCGCGCGCTTGGGTCCGATTCCCTTTACGGCTGTCAGCGGCATGTCCAGCATGGGGTCCGCGCGTCCTCCGATCGTGTTTTTATTCTGTCGCCGGCGATCAAAACGGAAACAGCCGGCGACGGCGCCCGAACCGCATTTCCGCCTGCCGCGGACGGTTCCGGGTCCTGTTCGCCGGCCGTCGTCTTTTCCGAAACGACCGTTACTGCAGCGCGAAGTAGTAGTAATACAGCGGCTGTCCGCCGCGCTGCACGACGAACTCCGCATCCGGGTACTCGCCCCGGAACAGCTCGGCCAGCGCCTCGGCGTTGTGTTCGTCCTGTCCGTCGCCATAGTAGAGCGTAACCGTAAAGGACGAGCCGCCCTTCTTTTCCGCCATCTTGTGAAGGAGCGCGACGCTCGCGGCCTCGATGCTCGCACCGGACGCGCACATGTGGTTGTTCAGAAGGCCGATGATATCGCCCTTCTTGATGGACTGCCCGTCGAACTTCGTATCGCGCACGGCGTACGTTACCGCGCCGCTGACCACGTCCGCGATCGCTTCCTTCATGGTCGCCTCGTTCTCCTCGACGGTCGCGTCGGTCGAGTACGCCATACAGGCGGCCACGCCCTGCGGAATCGTCTTGGTCGGGATCAGCACGACGCCCTTTTGTGTCAGGTCCGCCGCCTGCTGCGCCGCCAGGATGATATTGGAATTGTTCGGCAGCACGAACACCTTCCGCGCGTTGATCTTGTTGATGGCCGAGGCGATCGTATCGATGCTCGGGTTCATGGTCTGTCCGCCCGAAATAAGTCCGTCCACGGCGAGCGCGCGGAACAATTCGTCGATCCCGTCGCCCGTGCTGACGGCGACCAGTCCGAACTCCTTCTCGTTGCGCTTGCGCTCCTCGAGAAACTGGCGGTTCTGCTCGCGCATGTTCTCGATCTTCAGATTCTCGAGCTCGCCGAGCCGCAGCGCCATCTGGAGCACCTTGCCGGGCGCGTTGGAATGGACGTGCACCTTGACCATGTCCGCGTCCTCCGCGACGACGACCGAGTCGCCGAGGCGCATGAGGTGGTTGCGGAAATTATCGACTTCGGCTTCGCTGAACGCAGGGCTCGGATGAATGATAAAAAATTCCGTGCAGTAGCCGAACGCGATGTTTTCGCCGGAAAAACTGTCCTCCGTCGCAGCCGCGGCCGCGGCGGATTCCTGCGGCAAAGCCTCCTCGTAGCTCTCGATCTCCTCGCCGTCGAGCGAAAGTTTGAATCCCCGGTAGATGATCAGCAGGCCCTTGCCGCCCGAATCGACGACGCCCGCTTCCTTGAGTACGGGAAGCTGCTTCGGCGTGTCCGCCAGCGCGCGTTCGCCGCTTTCGAGGATTTCGTCCACGAGGCGGTAGACGTTCGCGCCCTGTTCGCAGAGCTTCGCGACGTTTTCCGCGATCACGCGGGAAACGGTCAGGATCGTGCCCTCCTTTGGCTTCATGACGGCCTTATAGGCGGCCTCGCTGCCCATGGTCAGCGCGCTGGAGAGAAGCGCCGCATCGACGACCGCCGCATCCTTGAACGCGCGGGAAAACCCGCGGAACAGCTGGGACAGAATGACACCCGAATTGCCGCGCGCGCCCTTGAGCGCGCCGATGCTCAGCGCGTCCGCCACCTCGGACGCCGTGGCGTGTTCCGGCAGCGCGCGCATCTCGCGGACCGCGCTCTGCATGGTCATGGACATGTTCGTGCCCGTGTCGCCGTCCGGTACGGGGAACACGTTCAGCGCGTCCACGGCCGCTTTGTTTTTCTCCAGCAGCGCCGCGCCCGCGATAACCATATCGCGCAGCTGCGAGCCGCCGATCTTCATATTGCTATCCAAATTCTACCTCCGAATGCCCGGCCTTTCGGCCGGACCGCCTAAACGCGAATGCTTTCAACGTGGACGTTGACGGCGCGTACCGTCAGCCCCGTCATCTCCTCCACCCGATACCGAACGTTGCTCTGGGCGTTCTGTGCCACCGCCGGCATCGCGACGCCGTACTCGAGCGTAACGTAAAGGTCCACGTCGATAATATCGGGGGATACGACCGTAACCTTGACGCCGCGGCGCAGATTGTCTTTTCCAAACATCTCCACGAACGAATCCGCAGCCTTTTTGGAATTCATGCCGACGATACCGTAGTTCTCGACGGCCGCGTATCCCGCAATACTGGCGATGAGGTCGTCCGCAATCGTGATCTTTCCCATTGTCGTAGCCATTTCCGCTGCCATAAGTTACGCCTCCTTGCTTCGATGGTTCTATTTTATACCCCGCGCGTGTCGCCGTAACCGCATAACCCGTTCCATACGGCGCGGCGCCGGGCGTTGTAGTCGCAATTCCATGCGCGCCTGCCGGGCGCGCGCTTACTCTTCCTCTGGCAGTACGGCGTTGTGGAACACCTCCTGCACGTCGTCGTTCTCGTCCAGATGCTCCAGAAAGCGCGCCGCCTTCTCCGCCGTTTCCGTATCGTCGATGTTCACCGTGTTCTGCGGGATCATCTGCACCTCCGCGGAAAGGAACTGATACCCAGCCTTCTCGAGCGCCTCGCGCACCTTGGAGAAATCCAGCGGATCGGTGTAGATCTCAAACGCGTCGTCCTGCGCGATGAAATCCGCCGCGCCCGCTTCGAGCGCTTCCATCATCACTTCGTCCTCGTCCATGAGCGCGGTCCGCTCCACAACGATGAGGCCCTTTTTATCGAACATCCAACTCACGCACCCGGTGTTGCCGAGGTTGCCGCCGCTCTTGTCGAAGATATGCCGCATTTCGGCCGCGGTGCGGTTGCGGTTGTCCGTGAGCACCGAAACGATCACCGCCATGTTGCCGGGACCGTAGCCTTCGTAATTCGACTCCTCGTAGTTGATCGAATTGCCCTCGCCGGCCGCTTTCTTGATCGAGCGCGCGATGTTGTCGTTGGGCAGGTTGCAGGCCTTCGCCTTTGCGATGACGTCGCGCAGCTTGCTGTTGTTGATGGGATCGGGTCCGCCCTCCTTGACGGCGATGGCGATCTCCCGGCCGATCTTCGTGAAAATCCGGCCGCGCTGCGAGTCCGTCTTTTCTTTTTTATTTTTGATGTTCGCCCACTTGGAATGTCCCGACATAACTCCTCCTATTGACGCAAGAACTTGATGAAACGCTTCTCTTCCTCTTCCGAACCGTCCGCCGCCGGACGGCCGTCGATACAGTTTACGCTTTGCCCATGATCTCCGAATACTTTTTTTCGAGCGACTGCAGGTCCTCCCACGCTTCGCGCTTTTTCGACTCGTCCCGCAGCAGCGCCGCCGGATGGTAGGTCGGCAGGAACCACACGCCCGCCTTCTCCTTCCACACCCCGTGCACGCGCGTAATGCGCGCCTCCGGGTCGTATACATACCGCGCCGCGGTCGCGCCGAGGCATACGACGATCTTCGGCCGGATCAACGCGTACTGCGCCCTCAGAAACGGCAGGCACGCGGCGGCTTCCTCGTCCAGAGGCGTCCGGTTGTTCGGCGGGCGGCACTTGACCACGTTCGTGATGTACAGGTCCGCGCGGCTGAGATGGATCGCCTCGAGCATCTTGTCGAGCAACTGGCCCGCCCTGCCGACGAACGGCCGGCCGATCCGGTCCTCGTCGCCGCCGGGTCCCTCGCCGACCAGCATGATGTCCGCGTTCCGGTTCCCCTCGCCGAGCACGATATGCTTACGCTGCCGGCACAGGTTGCATCTGCCGCATTCGCAGATCGCATTTTCGATCGTTTCCCAGGTAAGATCCGCCATTTCTCCCGCCGCTCTGCCGTTTCGAATTTATATCATACCCGCGGCATCCTCGTCAAGCATGAACACCGCGTTGGGGTGCAGTTGCAGATAGCTCGCGGGCATGCCCGGAACGATCGGCCCGCCGATGATGAGCGCCGCCGCCTTGGCAAGCTGTCCGCCGGAAAGCACCGCCACGATCCGCCTTGCGGACATGATCGTCGACATGCCGACGGTCACCACGCGCCCTTCCTCCGTGCGCTCCACATGCGTGACGGGCGCGAGCTCGGTCGCCGGCAGATTGTACGCAACCCTTCCGTCCGCGCCGACCGAACAGACGACGGTGTCCAGCCCGCCCGCGTCCAGTATCGCGTTTTCGTAATCGTTGCAGACCACGCTCCAGTCGCGCGCGTCCGCGTTCGGCGCATAGATGTTCTCCGGCGGAATGTTGACCCGGTCGTAGAGCATCACGTGCATGCGGGACTCGGCCGTCGCGTCCGTATCGGCGCGCACGTGCTCGAAAAGATCGAACGCGCGGATGGTGCTCCAGTCCAGCAGCCCCTCGTCCGTCATCGCGGCGAGCCGCCGATAGACGGGCGCGAGAGAAGCGGCGCAGTCCAGTCCGAGCGCGGACGAAGGCTTTTCGATGATGCAGCCCGCGAGCAGCGTCGACGCCGCCTGAAAAAGCGTGTCGCCGTCGCGGAAGACCAGTACGCTCATTCCACCTCTCCCATCGCTTCCACCGCGTCGATGAAGAGCAGCACGTCGTTATAGACGTCCTTGCGGTTGAGCTCATTGAGCATTTCGTGGCGGCCGTCCTCGTAGAGCTTGAGCTCCGGGTCGTGCCTCGTCTTCTTCAGCCATCCGTACACCTGCTTCACGCCCTTGCCGGCGCCGCCGACGGGGTCCTTCGCACCGGACATCAGCAGGATCGGCCGCTTCGGCACGCGCGCGGCCCATTTCTCGCTGGAAATCTCGGTCAGCCCGTCGAACACATCGAGCATGGCGTGCGCCGTGAACGGGAACCCACAGTTTTCGTCCGCGACATACCGGTCGACCATCGCCTCGTCGCGCGAGAGCCAGTCGTCCTCCGTGCGGTTCGGGCGGAACGCTTTATTATAGGAGCCGAAGCTGAGGTTGAACAGCGCGGCGCTCGGTTCCCTGCCGCCGGTCTTCTTGATCTCGCGTTTTGCGATCCATTTCGCTATGCCGATCGCGGGATTGCTGCCCGCGGTCCCTGAAAAGATGAATGCATCGAAATCCGTTCCGTCGCGCCCGGCGTAGGTGCGCGCGAGGAACGAGCCCATGGAATGGCCGAAGAGCACGAACGGAATCCCCGGATAATCGGCCCTGACAAGATCGCGCATCGTGCGCATGTCCTGCACGATCGCGTCCCAGCCGTTCTTTTCGCCGAAGTACCCTTTCGGCACGCCGTCCTTGATGCTCTTGCCGTGGCTGGCGATATCGTTCCCGTATGCGAGCACGCCGTTCTCGGCGAGGAAGGACGCAAAGTCGTCGTAACGGTCGATGTGCTCCGCCATGCCGTGCGTGATCTGCACGGCCGCGTGCGGCTCCTCCGGAATCCACATGCGGTATCGGATGTCGCACAGCCCCGTTGCGGAAGGAAACCGTTTTTCACGCTGCGTGAAATTCATACTCCATACCTCCCCGATGATAATAAAAAAGTATACCACCATATGGTGGAATACTCAATATCATGCGTCATTTTATCCCGCTTTGCTTATACCAGACGGATCGTTTCGAGCGCGCCGAGCAGCGCCGCCTCCGATGCGTCGTGTGTGATGATCAGCGCCGGAAGCCCCGCGCGGCGGATCGCTTCCGCCGCGGCGCGCTTGCTTTCGTCGTCGAGTCCCGTAAACGGCTCGTCGAGCAGAAGCAGGTCCCCGCCGTACGCGAGCGCACGCGCAAGCGCCACGCGCCGCTTCATGCCGCCCGAAAGCTGATCCGGCAGCAAACGTTCGCTGCCGGAGAGTCCGACCGCCGCGAGCGCCTCCGCCGCGCGTTTTTCGTCGGAAACAAGCGAAACGTTGCCGAGCGCGTCCGTCCACGGCAGAAGCCGGTCCTCCTGGAACACGACCGCTGGCCGTTTCCCCTCCAGCCCGGAAACCGTGCCGAAATCGGGCTTCTGCAGCCCAAGGATCAGCCGGAAGAGCGTGGTCTTGCCCGCGCCGGACGGACCCGATACCGCCGTGACGCCGGAAAGCGGAATCGAGGCCGAGAAATCCCGGAACACCTCGCGCTCGCCGAAGCGGAGCGACACGTTTTGAAGCTTAATCATGCCGGATCCTCCTCATGCACGAAACGAGCAGCCACTCGAGCAGCATCGAAAGCAGGATCACCAGCAGCGTCCAGGCAAAAAGGTCGACCGTCTCGATGCGCAGCTTCGATTCGTAGAGCTGGTACCCGATCGACCGCTGCGGCAAAGCGATAATCTCCGCCGCGACGCCCGCCTTCCAGGCAAAGCCGAGCGAGGTCGTACACGCGGCGAGACTCTCCGGCAGCACGGACGGGACGTAGATCTTCAAGAGGATCTTCGCTTTGCTCAGCCCGAACACGCGCCCCATCTCGACAAGCCGCGCGTCGGTATGGACGATCGCGTCCGCCGTGCTCGTCCATACGATCGGAAGCACCATCAGAAACGCGATGAACAGCGGCACAAGATCGGACGCAAGCCACAGCAGCGCAAGCAGGATGAACGACGTGACCGGCGTGGCCTTCACCACGCTGCGAAGGGGCCTGAGCAGCTCCTCGGCAAAGCGCGAGCGCGCGGTCAGCACCGCAAGCAGGATTCCCCCCGCCACGCCGAGCGCGAACCCAGAGAGGATGCGCACGAGCGTCATCCCCGCGATCGCCCAGCTCTCCGGCTGCCCGAGCAGTTCGAACAGCCGCGCGAGCGTACGCGGCGGCGAGGGAAGCAGCAGTTCCTTGCCCACCAGCAGACTTGCCGCCTCCCACGCCGCGAGATAGACCGCGAGAATCGCGAGTTCTTTTAATATGACCTTCGTTTTCTCAGGACGCATAGAAATCGTCGCCCGGCATCTGCCCGCCGACGGACGCGGGATTCGCTCCATAGAGCACGCCGAGCATGGCCGAGGCGGAGGAGATCATGTCCTCGCCCGTGATGCAGACGATGTTGCTGCGCGGGATCGCCGTTTCAGCGATCTCCTCGGACGCGAGGATGCCGAGCGACGCGATCAGCGCCGCCGCCCCGTCCTCGGTGTTGACGCGGTCCACGGACGATGCGTAGTCCGTCAGAAACGTCTTGATCTCGTCCGGATGCTCGTCGTAGTACGTCCTGTCCGCGATATAGCAGCCCTGCACGAGCTTCACGCCGGACGCTTCCTCCCAGGCCTCGTTGAGGTCGATCGCCACGCGCGCGTTCTCGTCCTTGATCAGCACGGACGAGACGAACGGCTCCGGCAGCATGCCGATATCCGCCTCGCCGGAGGCCAGCATGGCCGCGAGCGCGGTGTGCTCGCCTTCGTATTCCACCGTAACCTGATCGGTCAGGCCGTTCTGCGCGAGCACGTAATCCAGCACGTACTGCGGCGTGCTGCTTTCGCCGGTCGCGTAGACGGTTTTGCCCGCCAGATCCGAAAGCGACTGCACCGTATCGCCGTTTTCCACCACGTACAGCACGCCGAGCGTGTCGACGCAGAGCATCACGACGTTTCCGTCCGTCTTGTTATAGAGCGTGGAAGCGAGGTTGATCGGCACCGCCGCCACGTCGATCTCGCCGTTAATGAACTTCGCGGTCACGGCGTCCGGCGCATCGTACAGCTCGACGGAATACTTGTCGGTCTGCTCCTGCATCAGATACGAAATGCCCATGCCCGTCGGTCCCTTCAGCGCGGCGACGCGCATCGGCTCGGCGCTGGCTTTGGCGCAGCCGAGCGCGAAGAGCAGCGCGGCTGCAAGCAGCAGGGCAATCAGTTTCTTTTTCATGTTATCGTTCTCCTTCCGGCAGGCGGAACGTCCGCCCGCACCGTTTGATTTTTCCATCCGAAATGAGCCGGTCGAGCGCGCGGTAGAGCGTCGTCCGGCCCACCCGCAGCGCCTCGGCGATCGCGCTCACGCTCCACTCCGGCTCGAACACGCCGTCCCTTGCGCGCAGGCGCATATAGTCGTAGAGCCGCTCCTCAACGGACTGCGGCAGGAATCCGTCCAGCCGTTCGCTCAGAAACCGGATGCGCGCGGTCAGATACGTCATGTAGTTTTCCGCAACGCGGAATTCCCGACGCATCATGCTCCTCAGCGCATCCTCCGGGATGAGCAGCACCCAGGTGCTCGCGTCCGCCGCGATCCGGGCAACATACCGCTCCTCCCGGCAGAAGAGCGACGCCGCGCCGAAGAGCTCGCCGGGCCTGAGCTCGCTCATGGGCATCTTCGCGTCCGCGTTTTCCTTCGTGACCGCGCATTTGCCGAAGAGGATCACGCCGAGCGCGCGCTCCGCGCCGTCCCGGTCGGAAATCGTCTGGCCCTTTTCAAAATGCGCCACACGAACGCCTTCCGTACCAAGCAGCACGCGGACCTCGTCCTCCTTCAGTCCGCGGAACAGAAACGTCCGCCCCGCCAGCGCCGCGTAGGAAGCCGGATTGGTCGATCTGCTCATGCTGTCCTCCATATCTGTTCCGTTTGGTACATTTTTCGTTATTATCGTAGCAGTATGCCACGCGTTTGTCAAGAAGTCCCACCTCGTTTTTTCGCCGCTTCCGCAAAAAAGGCCGTCGCCCGGGCAAAATCGTCGACGCGCCGGCGCGCGCTGTGTTATAATCGACGCATGAAACTGATTTCCTGGAACGTCAACGGCCTTCGCGCCTGCATCACAAAGGGATTCTGGGACTTTGTTCAAAGCGAGTCCCCGGACCTTCTCGCGCTGCAGGAGACGAAGATGCTGCCCGCGCAGTTCGGCCTTGAGTCCGGCGGGTATCATATCTACTGGAACAGCGCGGAGAAGAAGGGCTACTCCGGCACGGCGGTGTTCGCAAAAACCGAGCCGGACGACGTGTTCCTCGGTCTCGGCGTGCCCGCGCACGATACGGAGGGCCGCGTGATTACGCTCTCATACCCGTCGTTCTACTTTGTGGACGTCTACACGCCGAACGCGCAGGAGGAGCTCCGCCGCCTGCCCTACCGGCTCGAGTGGGAGGACGCGTTTTTCGCGTACCTCAAAAAGCTCGACGGCGAGAAACCCGTGATCGTCTGCGGCGACCTCAACGTCGCGCACCGCGAGATCGACCTGAAAAACCCGGGTCCGAACCGCGGCCACGCCGGATTCTCCGACGAGGAGCGCGCCTGCATGACGCGGCTTCTGGAGAGCGGCTTTGCCGACACGTTCCGCCGTCTCTACCCGGACCGGGCGGGCGCGTACAGCTGGTGGAGCTACATCGGCGGCGCGCGCTCGCGGAACGCCGGCTGGCGCATCGACTACTTTATCGTGTCCGAACGACTGCTCGGGCATGTAAACGACAGCCTGATTCTCAGCGCGGTATACGGCAGCGACCACTGCCCCGTGTGCCTTCTGGCGGAGGAACCATGATCCTGCTCGCGTCCTCATCCCCGCGCCGCCGGGAGCTTCTGACGCTGATCGGCCTCCCGTTCGCCGTGGTCCCCTCGGAGGACGAGGAGGTGCAGCCCGTCGGCCTGCCGCCCGCGCAGTACGTGCAGACGCTCGCGCTGCAGAAGGCGAACGCCGTCTTCGGCGCGCACCCGGACGACTGCGTGATCGGCGCGGACACGATCGTCTATCTCGACGGTGAAATCCTCGGCAAGCCCTATACGCCCGAGATTGCCAAACGGTATCTGACCCGTATGCAGGGCCGCACGCACACGGTCTACACCGGCGTCGCGGTGCTCAAGCGCGGCTACGAGGACGTGCGCTTCTGCTGCACGGACGTGACCTTTGCGTCCATGAGCGAAGCGGAGATCGACGCATACGTCGCTACTGGCGAGCCGCTCGACAAGGCCGGCGCGTACGGCGTGCAGGGGCCCGGCGCGGTGTTCGTCGAGCGCGTCGACGGCAACTACTTCAACGTCATCGGCATGCCGCTACCGATTTTATACCGCATGCTCATCGACGCGCGGGAAATCAAGGCCGGCTGATGGAAACCGGCCTTCGCTGTTTATGAACACTGTTATCGAAGAAAAACTGAAGCTTTTGCCCTCCTCGCCCGGCGTTTACAAGATGTTCAACGCCGCGGGCGAGGTGATCTACGTGGGCAAGGCGATTTCGCTTAAAAACCGCGTGCGCCAGTATTTCCAGTCCTCCCGGTCGCACACGCCGAAGGTCACGGCCATGGTGCGGCAGATCGCGGATTTCGAGTATATCCGCGTGGCGAACGAAACCGAGGCGCTTTCGCTCGAATCCAACCTCATCAAGCAGTTCCGCCCGAAGTACAATATCCTCCTCAAGGACGACAAGCATTTTCCGTATCTGCGCGTGGACCTTCGGCAGGATTTCCCGCGCCTCGAGGTGGTCCGCCGCGTCAAAAACGACGGTGCGAAGTACCTCGGCCCCTTCCTCTCCGGCCTGCTGCTGCGCGACGGCCTCGCGCTCGTGCGCGAGCAGTTCCCCATCCGCCACTGCAAGAAGGACATTTCGCGCGCCATCGACCGGCGCGAGCGGCCGTGCCTGATGTACCACGTCGGCAAATGCTGCGCGCCCTGCTCGGGCAACGTTTCGCGCGAGGAATACCACGCGCTCCTGAACGAGGCGCTTTCGTTCCTCTCCGGCAATACGGAGTCCGTCCTGCGTTCGCTTTCCGGGGAGATGGACCGCGCGTCCGAAGCCATGGACTTCGAGCGCGCCGCGCTGCTGCGCGACCGCATCCGCGCCGTGGAGAGCCTCAACGAAAAGCAGGCCGTCATCGCGGCGGACAACCGCATGCTCGACGTGTTCGCGCTCGGGCGTCTGGACGCGGCAACGCTCGTGTTCGCCCTTTTCGTGCGCAGCGGCAAGGTGATCGGGACCGAGAAATTCCGCATGGACGCGGACGCCGAGGAGCCGGACGCGGACGTTCTCTCCGCGTTTCTTTCGCAGTACTACGCCGAGGCGGCGTCGTTCGTGCCCGAAGTGCTGCTCTACCAGGACGCGACGGACGAAGAAACGATCTCCGCCTGGTTGACCGGCCTTGCAGGGCGGCGCGTGAACGTGCACCGGCCGCAGCGCGGCGAGAAGCGGCATCTGACCGAACTTGCCTACCGCAACTGCATCGACGCGCTTGAAAAGGACGCGTCGCTGCAGAAGCGCGCGTGGGAGCGCGGCGAGGGCGCGCTGACCCAGCTTTCGGGCATCCTCGGGCTGGAAAGCGTCCCCGCGCGCATCGAGTGCTTCGACAATTCGCATATCATGGGCCGGGACGCCGTCTCCTCCATGGTCGTTTTTACCGGCGGCCAGCCCGACCGGAGCGCCTACCGCCGCTTCCGCCTGCGCGAGGAGGCGGGCGGAGACGACCTGCTCGCCATGCGCGAGGCGCTGACAAGGCGCTTTGCAAAGGCCGCCGAAGGCGCGCCCGGCTTCCTGCCGCTGCCGGACCTGCTGATCGTGGACGGCGGAAAGACGCAGCTTTCCGTCGCCCTCGAGGTGCTCGCGTCGTTCTCGCTCGACTATATTCCGTCGATCGGGCTCGCCGAGCGGAACGAGACGATCTGGCAGCCCGGCGCGGACGAACCCGTCGCTCTGCCGCGGAACTCCTCCCCGCTGCACCTTCTCGAGCGTCTGCGCGACGAGGCGCACCGCTTCGCCGTCAGCTACCACCGAAACGTGCACAACCGCAGCGCCCTCTACTCCGTGCTCGACGGCATTCCCGGCGTGGGGGAAAAGCGGAAGCGCGCCCTGTTCGACGCGTTCCTGACGCTCGACGCGATCAAGGCGGCATCCGCCGAAGAACTGCGCGCGGTTCCCTCCGTGGACGCGCGCACCGCGGACGCGATCGTCCGTTACTTTCAGGCAGAGCCGGAAAATAAACCGCCGGACGCCGCGGAACCGGCCGCCGTGCCGCCAGATAAAGCCGATTGATTTTACCCGCACCAATTGATCAAATCAAATGAAAATCGCTTCCACCCGAAAATGGGTGAAAGCGACAGTGTGTCAAGAGGTTCTTTTGCAGGGGTTTTACCCCTGCACCCCACCCAAGGGACACGTCCCTTGGGAATCCCTGACTCCGCAAGCGCCCTGTTCCAGGGCGCTTGCGGCAGATCTTTTTTAAGCATGCGCGCGAAACTTTGCATCTTACGGCAACGCATTTACTGCCATGCGCCGGAGAGCCTGCCTTCGATCTGCCGGATCAGTTCCTTGAGCTGCTCCGGCGCGGGCACGACGTAGGTCGCATTTTCGCATTCGATGGCGAGCGACGGCATGGGATGCTTCTTCGTGATCATCACCTCCGCCGTACGGACGCTTTGAATCGCTTCGAACGGCACGGAGAACGGCTCGCCGCCGGGATGAACCCGGTCGCGCCTCATCGGCTCCGGCATCGACATGCCCTCCACGCCCGTTTCCGTAATCGTGAAGGAAACCTGCTCAAGCCGGCGTTTGACCGCCACGGCGGTGAAGCACCGAGCCGCCATATAGGCGCCCAGCAGCGCGCTGACGATCAGCACCGTTTCGCGGGACATGCCCGCAAACAGCGTCGTTCCATCCCCGCTGCCGGCGCGCAGACAGTTCACCGCGTTCAGCACGGCGAGCAGCAGGATGCAGGCAAGATTGCTCCATTTCGTGATGTCGAGCAGACTGATCGCCTGCTTATCCACCTTTACGGTGATCCGTTCCATGTATATTCCTCCTCTGCGCCGGCCGCACCGACGGAAAGAAAAACGGAGGGCGCGTTCTTTCGCCCTCCGCGTCGTATAAAATTATTCCTCGTCCTCGTCTATGTTCTTCGCCTGCTCGATGATCTTCCTGGCGATGTTTGCCGGCACGTCCTCGTAGCGCACAAACTCGCTTGTGAACGACCCGCGGGACTGCGTCATGCTGCGCAGGTCGGTCGCGTACTTGAACATCTCGGAGAGCGGCGCCTCCGCGACGATGACCGTTCCGCCGTCGACGGGATTCATGCCGAGCATGCGGCCGCGGCGGGAGGAAAGATCGCCGCTGATCGCGCCGACATAATCGTTCGGCACGAAGATCTCGAAGTGATAGATCGGCTCGATGAGCGTCGGATTCGCCTTGGCACAGGCGGCCTTGTAGGACAGCCGTGCGGCGGATTTGAACGCGACCTCCTTGGAATCGACGGGATGATACTTGCCGTCGTAGAGCGTCGCCTTTACGCCGACCATCGGGTAGCCCGCGAGCACGCCGTGCTGCATGGCTTCCTTGAGGCCCTTCTCGACTGCGGGGATGAACTCCCGCGGCACCACGCCGCCGACGATCGCGTTGACGAACTCGAAATCCGTTCCTTCCTCCGTCGGCTCGAAGCGGATCTGAACCACGCCGAACTGGCCGCTTCCGCCGGTCTGCTTCTTATGCTTGCCCTCGGCCTCCGCCATGGCGTGGATGGTCTCGCGGTACGGGATGCGCGGGTCGGAGATCTGCGCTTCAACGTTGGTCTTGTTTTTGAGCTTGCCGCATACGACGTCGATATGCATTTCGCCGAGGCCCATGATGAGCACGTCGCCCGTCTCCTGGTTCTTCTCGATGCGGATGGTCGGGTCCTCCTCGCAGATGCGGTTGAGACCGGAGATGACCTTGTCCTCCTCGCCCTGCTTCTTTGCGGTGACGGCGAGGGAGATCGAAGGCAGCGGGAAGTCGATGGACGCGAACCGGACCGGTTCGGACGCGTCGCAGAGCGTGTCGCCCGTGGCCGTGGCCTGCAGTTTGGGCAGCGCGCCGATATCGCCCGCGTTGAGCCTGTCGACGCCGATGCTCTTCTTGCCGCGCAGCAGCACCGGCGCGGTGGATTTTTCGCTCTTCTCCGCGTTCGGATTATACAGCGGCGTGGAAACGTCCAGCGAACCGCGGTAAACCTTGAGGATCGAATACCTGCCGAACTGGTCGTATATGGTCTTGACGACCTGCGCGGCGAACTTGCCGTCCTGTCCGACTTCGACCGTCTCGCCCGTCTTGGGATCGGTGGCCTTCGGCGCCTTTGCAAGGTCCGCCGGCGGCAAGTAGTTGATCATATTGTCCATGAGCGTGATCACGCCGATGTTCTGTACGGCGGATACGCAGCAGACGGGCGTTACGATTCCCTCGCGCACGCCGATCGACAGCCCGCGGATGATCTCCTCGCGGCTGAGCTCGAACGTTTCGAGGTACTTCTCCATGAGCGCTTCGTCGCCCTCGGTGGCCGCCTCGGCGAGCTTCTCATAGAAGTTCTGCGCTTCCTCCTCCTTGCCGACGGGGATGGGAATCTCCTTCACACCCGTTCCGTCGAAGAGCTTCGCGGTCATATGCACCAGATCGACGTATCCTTTGAACGCGCCGCCCTCGATGATCGGGAGCTGGATCGGCACGACGCTCGGGCCGAACTTCGCGTTGATCTCGCCCATCACCTTTTCAAAATTCGCGTTCTCGCGGTCAAGCTGGTTGATCACGATCATACGCGCCTTGTGCTGCTTTGCGCACATGGCCATGGCCTTCTCCGTGCCGACGACGGGACCGGAAACCGCGCCGACGACGATCAGCGCGCTGTCCGCGAGCGCCATGGCGGCGGTCACTTCGCCGTAAAAGTCGAAGAAGCCCGGCGCGTCGATGACGTTCACCTTCGTATTCTTCCATTCAAAGGGGGCGAGCGCCGCGTTGATGGAAATACCGCGGGAGATCTCCTCGGGATCGAAGTCGGTCGTCGTCGTGCCGTTTTCGACCTTGCCGAGGCGGTCCAGCAGCCCGGCATTGAACAGCATCGCCTCGGTCAGCGTCGTTTTGCCCTCGCCGCCGTGTCCGAAGACGCCAATGTTGCGAATGTCCTTCGCGGTGAATTCCTTCATTTCGGTTCCCCCTGTACAGTTTCTTTCGCTTTGCTCTATTTTTCCCAATCGGGCGGAAGCGCCCGCGGATGCGTGCCAAAAAATATTGTAACAGCTTCAAAAGCCCTTGTAAACCACTTCTTTCAGCCTTCCCAGCTCTCCAGGTACGCCTGCTGTTCGGCCGTCAGGCTGTCGATCGAGACGCCAAGCGCGGCGAGCTTGCGCTCCGCCACCTCCCGGTCGATCTCCTTCGGCACCGCATGCAGCTTCGCTTCCAGCGCGCCGCGGTGGTCGGCGATATAGCGCGCGCAGAGCGCCTGGATGCCGAAGCTCATGTCCATGATCTCCACGGGATGCCCGTCCCCCGCGGCAAGGTTTACCAGTCTGCCCTCCGCCAGCAGGTAGAGCCACCTGCCGTCCTTCTGCCGGTAGCCCGTGATGTTCGGCCGCATTTCGCGGGTTTCCTCCGAGAGCGCGGCAAGGCTCTTTACGTTGACCTCCACGTCGAAGTGTCCGGCGTTGCAGAGGACCGCGCCGTCCTTCATCAGCCGGAACTCCGGCTCGTCGATCACCCGGATATCGCCCGTGACCGTGATGAACAGGTCGCCGACCGGCGCGGCCTCGCGCATCGGCATCACGGTAAATCCGTCCATGACCGCCTCGATGGCGCGCACCGGGTCCGTCTCCGTCACGACCACGCGCGCACCGAGTCCCTTTGCCCGCATCGCCACGCCCTTGCCGCACCAGCCGTACCCCGCCACGACGACGGTCTTGCCCGCGACGACGAGGTTCGTCGTCCGGTTGATCCCGTCGAACACACTCTGGCCCGTTCCGTAGCGGTTGTCGAAGAGGTGCTTGCAGTCCGCGTCGTTGACCGCGAACATCGGGAAGTGCAGCTCGCCCGCCTTTTCAAGCGCCCGCAGACGCACGATGCCCGTGGTCGTCTCCTCGCAGCCGCCGAAGATGCGGCTTTCAAGCTGCGGAAACCGCGCGCGCAGCATATGCACGATATCCCCGCCGTCGTCGATCACGATGTCGGGCCCGGCTTCGAGCACGCGCGCGATGCAGCCGTCGTACTCCTCCGGCGTGCAGCCGTGCAGCGCGAATACGTTCAGTCCGCCCGCGGCGAGCGCAGCGGCAACGTCGTCCTGCGTGGAAAGCGGGTTGCTGCCGGTCACATACATCTCCGCGCCGCTCGCGGCCAGCGCGCGGCACAGCGCAGCCGTCTTCGCCTCGAGATGAATCGAAAGCGCGATCTTCAGCCCCTGAAACGGCCGCTCGGTTTCAAACGTTTCGCGGATGCCGCCTAAAATGGGCATGTTGCGGCGCGCCCACTCGATCTTCCGCTCTCCGTCTGGCGCGAGATCGATGTTTCGTATCCAATTCATGCAAAGTCCCCCTTTTGATCGTTTCCCGTCCGCCGCCGGATCACCGCGTTGCCGCGCCGGATGTGCTCGCCCCGTCGAGCAGCGAACGGATCGCCGCCTGCAGCTGCGTATCCTCGTCCGGATCGAGCAGTTCGAGCGAGGTGCTCTGGAGCTCCTCCGGCAGGTCCACCACGATGTCCGGCGTGATGCCGACGCCCTGGATGCACGTTCCGTTCGGCGTATAGTACGCGTCGGTCGTGAACTTCACCCAGCCGCCGTTGTTCTCCAGGCGGTAGAAGCTCTGCACGATGCCCTTGCCGTACGTCTGCGTGCCGACGATCGTCGCAAGGCCGTAATCCTTCAGCGCGCCGGTGAGCAGTTCGCTCGCGGACGCGGAATCGCCGTTGACCAGCACCGCGAGATTCATGTCGAGCTGTTCGTCGCCCTCGGACGAATAAACCGTTTCGTCGCCGCTCTTGGACCGGATCGTCACGATCGTGTTTCCCTCGGGGATAAGATGGTTCGCCACGGCGAGCACCTCGCTCAGCCCGCCGCCTGGATCGTTGCGAAGGTCGATGATCAGGCTGCGGATGCCCTGGTCGCGCAGCGCGACCGCAGCGTCCCAGAAATCGGTCGCGACGCTGCCGTTGAACTCGGTGATATGGATATAGCCGATCGTGCCGCGGTAGACCGTCGAGGTGACGCGGGTGATATGCACCTCCGCACGCGTGAGCGAAACGGTGGTCTCCACGCCGTCGCGCAGGTAGGTGACCGAGTCCGGCGTGTCGTCGTCGTCCGAGAAAAGCGCGAGCATCTCGTCCATGGTCAGGTTGGCGGTCGACGTTCCGTTGACCACGGTTATGACGTCCCCGGAGCGGATCCCGGCCTGATCGGCGGGGCCGTCCGCATAGACGTTCACCACGGTGCTCCCGGTGTCGTCCGGCACGGTCACGGTCATGCCGACGCCTACGTAATCGCCGGCGTTCTCCGAGAGCAGCTCGTCGTATTCCTCCTGCGTGTAGTACTCCGCGTACGGGTCGTCCAGCTCGCTCACCATGCCGCGCATGGCGGCCTCGACCAGCTTCTCGTCGCTGAGTTCCTTGTCGTCATAGAAGTAGTACTGTGAGCGGATCGTCTCCGCAAGCTCCTCGAGCGGGCTTACGTCCACGGCACTTTCCGCACTGCGCCCGGTGTAGACGAACACCAGCGCGGCGGACAGCACTGCGATGAGCAGCAGGCCGAATACAATGATGAAAAGTGAGGCGTTCGATCGTTTCATACGGGTTTCGCTTCCTTCGCTTCCGGACGCGCCGACAGGCGGCCGCTGGTTACCCCAGCACGGGCCTTACAACGCGTTCGGGCATTTCGTCGATGCCGCAGACGTCCAGATGCCGTTCCGGCTTGTCGGACAGTCCGCTTACGCCGGCCGGGACGGGCGTTTTCGTCCGCTCGTACAGGCGTTCGACGTTCCTGAAATCGTCGCCGTCCGCCGTCTCGAACGCGCCGAGCACATGCGTGGCGAATTTATAGGGATTCGCGGTCGATAGCAGCACGGTCTTCGTCCGGTCCCCCGTGCGCTTTGCATACCGCTCGTACACTTGCTGCGCCACCGCTGTGTGCGGGTCCATGAGGTATCCGTTCGTTTCAAACGTGCGGCGGATCGTCCCGAGCGTGTCCTCCTCGGAACACCAGCCCGCGGTAAACGTGCGCCGCAGCGTTTCGCGCGCTTCGGCCGGGATTTCGTAGCGGCCCGTTTCGCCGAGCGAACGCATCCAGCCGCGCACCGTCTCCGTATCCCGCTCCGCCAGCTCGAAGAGCAGCCGCTCGAGGTTCGAGGAGATCAGGATGTCGACCGAGCAGCTCATGCTCCGGTAAAACGGTCGGTCCGCGTCGTAAATCCCGGTTTCGAAGAAATCCGTCAGCACGTTGTTGCGGTTCGACGCGCAGATCAGCCGGCGAACCGGCAGTCCCATGCGGCGCGCGTACTCGCCGGCCAGAATGTCGCCGAAGTTGCCCGTCGGAACGCAGAAATTGATTGCCTCCCCGGGCCGGACCGCCCCGCGGCGGATCAGCGTTTCATAGCTTGCGTAATAATAGACGATCTGCGGCAGCAGCCGCCCGAAATTGATCGAGTTCGCACTCGAAAGGCGCCATCCGCGCGCGGCGAGCCGCCCGGCGATCGCTTCCGACGCAAAGATTTTCTTTACGCCCGTCTGCGCGTCGTCGAAATTCCCGCGCACGGCGCATACGTCCACGTTCCCGCCTTCCTGCGTGACCATCTGCAGCCGCTGCGCGGCGGAGACGCCGCCGTAGGGGTAGAACACGAGCACGCGCGTGCCCTCCACGTCCTTAAAACCCTCGAGCGCGGCCTTTCCCGTGTCGCCCGACGTCGCCACGAGGATATAGACGTTTTTCGTTTCGCCGGTCTGGCGAAGCGATTCGCGCATCAGGCGCGGCAGCATCTGCAGTGCGACGTCCTTGAACGCCATCGTCGGTCCGTGCCAGAGTTCCGCGGCGTACTCGGTTTCGGACAGCCGGGTCAGCGGCACGACCTCGGGCGCGTCGAAACTGCGGTACGCCTCGCCGATCATGGCATTGAGGCGCGCTGGCTCCGTCTCCGGCAGATAGGCGCGCATCACGCGCAGCGCGGTGTCGCGGTAATCCGTGCGTGAGTCCGCCGAATACTCGATTTTGGGATATGTTTCAGGGACGTACAGCCCCCCGGACGGGCTGATGCCGCGCACGATCGCTTCCGCCGCGCACACCGCTTCCCCGCCCCGCGTGCTCAGATAACGCATTTGTTTTTTCCTTTATGTGGATTTCAGCACGTCCGCGCGCAGAAACGCCGGCACGGTGTCGATGCTGCCGTTGATGCTCATGATGATGCTGATCGCGTGTTTATCGGAAAACGCCCGCAGCTCGGAAAATAGTTCCTCGAGCGTGTCGAGCGAGTGATGGACGATGTTGAGGAGACCGTCGATATAGATGGTTTCGAGGTCGAAGTCGCCGGCGGCGAGGCCGCAGAGGAATCCGTACATCATTTTCGGCGTCGTGATGCCGTATTCCGTCGCGTTGATGAAACGGGCTTTCGTGGATAGATCGTACATGTAGCTGTTGTCGCTGTCGATGAAGATGACGTTTCCCTTTGCCTGCTGAAGAGACTTGTTGGCCATGTCGAGTATCTGCTTGGTTTTTCCCGTGCCCTTTTCGCCGAAGATGACTCCAATCAAAACAGTAGTCCTCCTTGTCGCTTTTTTTTATTATAGACCCGTCCGGGTTCGGCAGGCAAGCCAAACCGACAAGTTTCAAATTCCCGACGCAATCCGAGCGGTTTCCCGCCGCAATAGACGCCGCGCCGACGAGAAAACGGCCGGAGCGAAGCGCTGCGTCCCGGCCGATTCTGCATATTTCCTGAGTGCATTTTTTTAAAACACGCGTTCGACGATGCGGTCCACGAGCGCGGAGAACCGCGCGGACGCCGCGTTGGCCGCCTTCTGGACCTCCTCGTGCGAAAGCGCTTGGTCGAGGATGCCCGCCGCCATGTTCGAAATCAGCGAAAGTCCGACCGTCCGCATGCCGCAGTGCGACGCGGCGATCGCCTCCGGCACGGTGGACATGCCGACGGCGGACGCGCCGAGCGTGCGCGCCATGCGGATCTCCGCCGGCGTTTCGAAGCACGGCCCGGTGAACATCATGTACACGCCCTCGCGGAGCGGAATCCCCGCCTCGGCGGCGGTCTCCCGCACGCGCGTTCGCAGGTCGCGGTCGTACACGTTCGTCTGGTCCGGGAAGCGCGGCCCGTAGGCGTCGTCGTTCGGCCCGACGAGCGGATTGACGCGCGCAAAATTGATGTGATCGGTTATCAGCATCAGATCGTCCGGCGCAAACGAAAGGTCCACTCCGCCGGCCGCGTTCGTCAGCAGCAGATGCGTCACGCCCACGCGGCGCATCGCGCGCACGCCGAAGGAGAGCGTCGCCGGCGAATATCCTTCGTAATAGTGGAACCGCCCCTGCATGCAGACGACCGTTTTGCCGAACAGCTCGCCCGTAACGAAGCGCCCCCTGTGCCCCGGAACGCCCGAGCGCGGAAAACCGGGGATATCGGCGTAATCGAGCGCGCGGGCGTTCGCAAGCCGGTCGGCGTAGCCGCCGAGACCCGAACCGAGGATCAGACCGATCCTGCAGGAATCCCCGCACAGCGGGGCAAGGCGCTCCTCGGCGCCGTCTATCACGCTCTGCATACTTATTTCTCCTTGATCAGATTCAGAAACGATTCGCCGGCGTTCCAGCGTTCGCCGGTGAGGTATTCGAATATCGTCGCGCCGATGTCGGCGAAGCTCTTGCGCGTGCCGATGTTCACGTTCCGTTTGAGCGGGACCCCCGTTGCCAGAAGCGGGATGTACTCACGCGAATGGTCCGTGCTCGGGGTCGTCGGGTCGCACCCGTGGTCGGCCGAGATCATGAGGATATCGTCCGGCTTGAGTGCGGGCAGGATGCGCTCGAGCGCGCGGTCGAACGTTTCAAGCGCCTCGGCGTAACCCTCCACGTCGTTGCGGTGACCGTAGAGCATGTCGAAATCGACGAGATTGGCAAATACGAACGAGCCCTCGCCGCTCTCGGTGAAGCGCACGATCGACTCGATGCCGTCGTGGTTGTTGCGCGTGTGGTCCACGATCGTCACGCCACGGTGGCAGAAGATGTCCTCGATCTTGCCGATGCCCACCACGGGCAGCCCACGCCGGTCCAGCGCGTCGAGGATCGTATCGGAAAACGGCTCCACCGCAAAATCCCTGCGGTTCTCCGTGCGCGTGTACGCCCCGCTTTTGCCGATGAACGGACGCGCGATCACACGCCCGACGAGATATTCCCCGACAAGGAGCCGGCGCGCCGTTTCGCAGATACGGTACTGCTCTTTAAGCGGGATCACGTCCTCGTGCATGGCAACCTGGAACACGCTGTCCGCGGACGTATAGACGATGGGCTTGCCGGTGCGGACGTGCTCGTCGCCGAGCTCGCTGATGATGGTCGTTCCGCTGGCCGGACGGTTGCCGAGCGTGCCGCGCCCGATCTGCTTTTCAAACTCGTCCATGAGTTCCTTCGGAAAGCCCTGCGGAAAGACCTTGAACGCATGCTTGAGCGGAAGCCCCGCGATCTCCCAGTGACCGCAGGTCGTATCCTTTGCGTGCGTCTGCTCCGCGCACCGCCCGTAGCAGCCCGTCGGCGGCGTTCTGCCCGGGTCGAGCCGGCTGTTTTCGATGGCCGCGATCCCGATTTTCGTCATGTTCGGCAGTTCGAGCCGGCCGCGCACCTTGCGGATATTGCCCAGCGTATGCGAACCGGCGTCCCCGAACGCCGCCGCGTCCGGCATCTCCCCGATCCCCACGCTGTCCAGTATGATCAGAATCACGCGTTTCTTTGACGTTTGCTGTTGTTTCATGGTCTCACCTCTTCTTACGCCAAACAGTGTAACGCCAATTTGCCGGATCGTCAATCCGGCCGCCGAATCCGGCCGCGTGTTCCGTTTTCGCTTTTTTATGCGCCCCCTTCAAGCAATCGTCCGAGCGCGTACGCACCTCCGGCCGCCGCCAAAAGCGAGGAGAGTGCGGCGAGCGCCGTCGCGGCCGCGAAGCACCGGATCACGTGCGAACGGATGCGCTCCTCCTCGCTTTTTACGCCGCGCGTCTGCAGGGACCGAATCGGCAGCAGGGCAAGCAGCGCGTACAGCGGCGCGGGCGCGAGCGTCGGAACCAGGCTCATCAGCAGGCAGGCGCGCCGCATTCCGGCGCTCCAGAGCGCCGCGCCGAAGCCGAGCGAAACGCCCGCCCCGCCGGCATAGCAGAACACGGCGGCAAACCAGAGAGGCAGCAGGCACGGGGAAAGCGCGCATACGCTCATCGCCGCGCCGTAGAGGAGCGCGGGAACCGCCGCGGAGAACAGCATGACGCCCACGCCGCCCTGCGCCGCCGCGGCGCCGGAGAGCCGCGCGAGCCGGTCGGCGATCCCGTCCCGGTACAGCGCGCCGAAGAGCGCGTATCCGCCCGCGGCCGCCGGCACGAGCGCCGCCGCGAACAGCGCGAGCGCCTGCCGGCAGTCGAATACCAGGCCGCGCGCCCGGAAAACGCATTGTATGAAAAAGCCCCGCATACCCAACCATATGCGGGACAAGCGTGGTTCATGTAGCGGCCGCGCGCCGGTTTACCGTCGAATATACGTGAGCGCGCGCTGCGCCATCATGGCGACGAACTCCAGGTTGCTCGGCTTGCCCTTGTAGTCGTTGATCGTGTAGCCGAAGTACGCGTGGATCGTGTCCAGATTGCCGCGCGTCCAGGCGATCTCGATGGCGTTGCGCATGGCGTGCTCCACGAGCGGCGGGCGCGTGTTGTAGAGCTTGGCGACCGTCGGATAGATGTCCTTCGTGATGCTCAGCTCCACGGGCGACTCGCTCATGGCGTAGATGCGGATCGCGTCGCGCAGATAGTAATACCCTTTCAGATGCGCCGGCACGCCGATCGCGCGGATGCCGGCGGCGATCTGGCTTTCCAGAATGTCCACCAGTTCGTCGGCCCGTTCGTTTTCCCGGTCGAACAGGCGCATGAACTCAAGCACCCGCATCTGTACCAGTTCGTATTTGAGCGGCTTGGTGAAGCAGTACATCACGCGGTCCTTGATCACCTGCAGCAGACGATCGTCCGCAACCGCGGTCGTAACGAATACGAGCGGCCGGCGGTCCTCGCTGAGCCTGCCGATGAAATCCAGCACGCTGATGCCGTCGAGATCGCGCAGAAACAGGTCGAGAATCAGCAGGTCCACGTCCCGCGAGAAGATTGCGTCGATCGCTTCGCGCCCGGAAAAGACGGTCGGCAGCAGCCGGACCTCCTCGAGGTTGAAAAACGCTTCCTCCAGCCCTTTCGCATCGGTACTATTGTTGCTTGCGATCAGTAGATTCTTTTTCATCGTTTCCCTCTGTGCCGCCCCCGTCGGCAAACGAACGCTATTGCGTGTTCCCCTGCGTCGCAAGAAGAATCTGCTCGCGCATCCACTCGGCGTAGATGCAGTAACCGCGCGTCGGATCGTTGACGAACACATGCGTCACGATGCCGATCAGTTTTCCGTCCTGTACGATCGGGCAGCCGCTCATGCCCTGCACGATGCCGCCCGTCTCTTCGAGCAGGCGCTCGTCGGTCACGTCGATGATCATGCCCTTGCCCGCCGCGCTGCTCTGTGCGTTGACGCGGACCACTTCGCAATCAAACGACTCTACGCCTTCCTCCGATATGGTGGCGAGCATCTCCGCCGGACCGGTGTGCACCTCGTAGCTGTAGGCCATTTCTATCTCGGAAAACGCTTCGTTCGCATACGGCAGATTCATCCTGCCGTAGATGCCGAACTCGCTGTTGACAAGGATCTCCCCTAGCGCAGCGTCGGTAATGGAAAACACGCCGATCAGCTCGCCGGGACTGCCCTCCGCCCCTTTCTCAACGCCGATGATCTCGCTTTCCAGTATGCGACCCTCGCGCACGGTCAGGAGCGACTGCGTGTCGACGTCCGACACGGGATGTCCGAGCGCCGCAAACCAGCCCGTCTCCACATCGTAAAACGACAGCGTGCCCACGCCCGCCGTACTGTCCCGCACCCACAGGCCGATGCGGTATACGTTTTCCGCGCTGTCCTTAACAAGCGTAACATTCCGCTCAAACGTCTCCTGGCCGCGTTCGAGCGTAAGCGTCACCGTTCCGTCGGAGGCGCGGCAGATCGCGGCGAGATGATCCGCGTTTTTCACGGTTTCGCCGTTTGCCGCAAGAATGACGTCGCCCTGGCGGATGCCCGCCGCGCTTCCCGGGCTCAGCGCGCCGGCTTCCGTGTCGACCGCGCCGAGGCCGACCACCAGCACGCCCTGCGTGCGGATCATGATGCCGACCGTCGTCCCGCCCGGCACGAGAACCACCGCGTCGCTGCGGACGATCTCGATCGTCTTGACCGGAACCACGCCGAAGAGACGGTAGACCGCCGTGCCGGACGCTTCGGAAAGCCGCTCGTCGCCGCTTGCGGATACCGCCACGGCGTCGCCGCTGACGGTCAAAAAGTTCGCGGCGTTCTCCGAAAGAACGGAGGCCTGCGAATCCGTTGAAACGTGCAGCGTCTCCGGCAGCGCGCGCACATAGCGCATCGGAGCGGAATAATTCAGCGTGATCAGCGCCGCGCATACGGCGACTCCGAGAACGCGCGTCAGCGCGGATCTGATCCGTCCGTTCAACCCTTCACCTCATTTGCTTTCGCAGCCGTAACCGAATGAATTTAGGTTGCGAAAGGAGGTGAAAATTATGCCGTGTGGATTTGTGGCAGCACCGGAAACCTATTCCACCCGACGATCGATTTTTTCGTTCGCGGAGCGGATCAATTGTTTTACATGTTCGAGCGCGACCGGATCGTTCGGCGCGCTTCCCATGATCCGCGCAATCTCGCCGACGCGTTCCTCTTCGCCGAGCAGCCGCGCCAGAGAGCGCGTATGTCCGCCGGATTCTTCCTTGAATACCAGATATTGCCGGTTTGCATACGCCGCGATCTGCGGCAGATGCGTGATGCACAGCACCTGATGCGAATCTGCGATCTGGCGCATCTTGACCGCAACCGCCGTTCCGACCTGACCGCTGATGCCGCTGTCGATCTCGTCGAACACCATCGTCGGAATTCCGTCGAGATCGGCCAGCACCGATTTGAACGAGAGCATGATGCGCGAAAGCTCGCCGCCGGAGGCGACGCGCGAAAGCGGCTTGACCGGCTCGCCCCGGTTGGTTGAAAGCAGAAATTCGACCTCGTCCGCGCCGTTTGACGACGGAAGTTCGCCGCCCATGCGCCGGAACGACGCTTCAAACGCCGCATGCGGCATGCCGAGGTCGGCAAGCTCCGGGAGGATGCGTTCGGTCAGCCTCCGCGCGGCCTGACGGCGGATCTCCGTGAGTTCGGCGGACTGCTCGTCGTACTGCCGCTTCGCCTCGTCGTACGCGGCCTTCAGTTCTTCCCTGCGCTCCTCCGCGCCGCTGAGAAGCTCCAGTTCCTCCGCGCTCCGTTCCCGGAATGCGAGGATCTCGGCGACGGACGCACCGTATTTGCGCTTCAGCGCGGCGATCAGCTCCAGCCGCGTTTCGATTTCGTCGAGCATGCCCGGCTCATAGGAGAAGTTTGTCCGAAAATCGCGCACGCTGTAGGAAGCGTCCTCAAGATCGTAGTAGAGCGAATGCAGTTTTTCGGAAACCTGCGCGTAGTCCGCGCTGTAGCGCGCGATGCCGTCGAGCATGCGCAGCGCCACGGACAGCGCGCCCAGCGCGCCGGCCTCCTCGCCGGAAAGCGCTTCGCCCGCGCCCTCGAGTCCCTCCATGACGGCCTGCGCGTTCTGCAGCAGTTCGCGCTGCTCCTCCAGCCGCTCCTCCTCGCCGTCCGTCAGGTTCGCGCTTTCGATCTCCTTGACCTGATAGGCCAGCATATCGCAGCGCCTTGCGCGCTCCTGCTCGTCGAACTGCGCGGCGCGCAGTTTCTTCTGCGCCTCCGCCGCGCGGCGGTACGCCTCCGCAACGCGCGCCCTGCATTCCGCATCTTCCTTCCCGGCGAACCGGTCGAGCAGCACGATATGCCGCTTCGGATCGATCAGGGACTGGTGCTCGTGCTGGCCGTGGATATCCACCAGCGCGTCGCCGATGCGCTTGAGCGTTCCGGCGGAGATCATCGTGCCGTTCGCGCGGCAGACGTTCCTGCCGGCGAGCGTGAACTCGCGGTAGAGCGTAAGCTCTCCGTCCTCGCAGAGCACGCCCTGCTCGTCGAGCACGGCGGCGGCCGGCTCGTTTTCGGCAACACGAAACACCGCCTCGACGCTTGCGCGCTCCGCGCCCGACTTGACCAGTTCGCGGCTCGCGCGCTCGCCCAGCACGAAATTCAGCGATTCTATGATGATGGATTTGCCGGCGCCCGTTTCGCCGGTCAGTACGGAAAATCCATCGAAGAAATCGATGGACTGCCGTTCAATCAGCGCGACGTTCCTGATCGATAACTGCCTGAGCAAGAATGCCGCCCTCCTATTTGAGCATCTTCTGAAATTTTTTGATGACCTCGCCCACGGACCGCGCGTCCCGCACGGCGATGAAGATCGTGTTGTCCCCGGCGATCGAGCCGAGGATGTCGGGCCACTTGAGAGAATCGACCGCCTCCGCCGCGGCCGGCGCGCTGCCGGCGATGGTCTTGATGACGACCAGATTGCCCGAGCTCGAAACCGACAGAACGCAGTTGCTGAAGATGCGGATAAACCGCTCCTGCAGATCCGCCTCCGCCTTTTCGACGGTCGCGTAGCGGTACCGCCCCTCCGGCGTGAGCACCTTGATCAGCCGCAGTTCCTTGATGTCCCGGGATACGGTCGCCTGCGTGACGGAGTAGCCGAGGTCGCGCAGTTTCCCGGCGAGCTCCTCCTGCGTTTCAATGTTTTCCGTGGCGATCAGCTTGGAGATCATATCATGTCGTTTTGCTTTCATTTTTACAACCCCGATGCATGGAATGATGAGTGCAAGTGTCGGTCCCGTCTGGTTCGTCAGGATAGTTTCTGCTGTATGAGTTCGAATACGTTCTGTTCGCCGAAGCGCACGAAGCGCGCTCTGAGACGCGATTTCGTCACGACCACGCAGTCCTCCGCGGTCACCTGGCAGATCTTGATGCCGTCCGCCGCAACAAACCCCTTGTCACGCACGCAGAACGTCCACACCGAGTCGGCGGAGGAAACCGCCGGGCGCATGTGCAGCGTATGCGAGCACACGGGCGTAACGACGATCGCGTCCAAAGTCTGCGTAACGACCGGCCCGCCGGCGGAAAGGTTGTACGCGGTGGACCCCGTCGGCGTGGAGGCGATCACGCCGTCGCAGAACACCGACCCCACGGATCGGTCGTCGCAGCGGATGTGCACCTGCACCGTGCCGGAAAACGAACGCTTGAACACGAGGATGTCGTTGAGGCAGTTTGCGCGCTCCGTTCCGTTCACGCGGCAGGAGAGCATCATGCGCTCCTCGATGCGGTGCTCGCCCTTCTGAATACGGGAAAGCGCCGGAAGGAACCCGTCCCGGCCGACCTCGGTCAGAAACCCGATCCGACCCAGATTGACGCCCAGGATCGGCACGCCGCGCTCCGCCGAAGCGGACGCAAAGCGCAGGATCGACCCGTCGCCGCCGACCACGACGAGCAGTTCCGGGGGCTGTTCGGAGGAGCGGAGGGCTTCCGCGTCGTCGAACGTTTCGCATGCGCACCCGGCTTCTTCGGCCAGGCGCATCAGTTCGCTGCGATATCCGGCGATGCCCTCTTTTTCTAAGTTTGCGGCAAAGCCGACTCGCATTGCATCAACCTCGTTATTCACAATGTGTTCATATTATACGACCGCTTTAATAAAAATACAAGTAAAATCGTGAATATTATTTCTTCATATACACACGTTATGCGCCTGCTGAACGATCGAAACGACTGTTTCACGGCAAAAATGCGCTTCCGCGCCCGGTGCCTCTATGCATTTTGACAGCCAGAGCAGGAACTCGATGTTCCCCTTCGGCCCGCGAACGGGGGAAAACGACAGCCCGCGGAAGAAGTACCCGGCCGAGCGGGCGATTTCCGCGATGCGTTCGATCACTTCCACATGCGTTTCCGCATCCGAAACGACGCCGTGCTTGCCGACCTTTCCGCGCCCCGCTTCGAACTGCGGCTTGATCAAAGCCACAACGCCGCCGGTCTCCTTCAGGCACGCGTAAAGCGGCGGCAGGATCTTGTCCAGCGAGATGAACGAAACGTCGACCGACGCAAAATCAAGCGGCCCTTCGAACCAGCTCGGCTCCATGAACCGCGCGTTGGTGCGTTCGCGCACGATCACGCGCGCGTCGTTTCTAAGCGTCCAGTCAAATTGTCCATAGCCCACGTCGATCGCGTAAACGCGCGCCGCGCCGTGTTGGAGCATGCAGTCCGTAAACCCGCCGGTCGACGCGCCGACATCCGCGGCGACTGCGCCGGCAAGCGAGATCGGGAACACGTCCAGGGCCTTCTGCAGCTTCAGCCCGCCGCGGCTCACGAACGGGCAGGCGTCCCCGCGCACGGTCAGTTCCGCCGTCTCCGCGACGGGCTGCCCGGCCTTTTCGGCCCGGACGCCGTCCACGTAGACCTGCCCCGCAAGCACAAGCGCGCGCGCATGCTCACGGCTTTTGGAAAGCCCGCGCTCGAATACCGCCGTGTCCAGCCGCGTTTTCATGCGCCGTCTCCGAGGTTTCGTTCCAGCGCCTCCGCGGTCAGCCCGCACAGAACGCGCTGCTGCGCCACGCTCGCGTGGGGGATCGGCCGGTCCGGCACGCACATCCGCACGACCGTCACCTGCGAAAGCGCCGCCGCCACGCGCAGGCCGAGACAGTCCACGCCGTCCTCGAGCACAACCACGCGCTTTGCCGTGCGCCGGATTTCTTCGAGCATGTCCCCGTCGAGCGGGTGGATCGTCCTCGCGTTGACCAGCCCCGCGCCGCATCTGCGCGCGACGGGCAGCGCGAGCGCGACCATATCCCCCGTTGCAACGACCGTGCGCTCCGCGATCGGTTCGAGGATCTCCCATCTGCCCTTCTCCACGGGCAGGGGGGAAACCGCCTGCATCAGGCAACCGCGGTTATACCGCACCGCGGCCGGTTCTTCGCGCTCGATCGCGAGCGAAAGCATATGCACAAGCTCCTGCTGTGTCGCGGGCGAATAAATCGTCATTCCCGGCATGGTGGAAAGAAACGCCGCGTCGTATACGCCCTGGTGCGTTTCCCCGTCCTCGCCGACGAGCCCCGCGCGGTCGACCGCGAGTACGACCGGCAGATTCTGCAGGCAGATATCGTGCAGGACCTGATCGTACCCGCGCTGCAGAAACGTCGAGTAGATCGCGACCACCGGCCGCATCCCGCCCGCGGCCATGCCGGCCGCCATCGTCAGCGCGTGCTCCTCCGCGATCCCCACGTCGAAGAACCGGTCCGGGAAGCGCTCCGCGAACTTCTGCAGCCCCGTGCCGATCGGCATCGCCGCGGATACGGCCACGATGCGCTCGTCCTGCTCGGCCAAAGAGACCATCGCGTCGCCGAACACCTCGGAATTGCTCTTCTTCACCAGACTCTCGATCACGCCCGTATCGACGGAAAACGGCGCCACGCCGTGGAACTTCTCCGGGTTTCGCTCCGAATACGCGTATCCCCTGCCCTTCTGGGTGACGCAGTGCACGACCACGGGCACGCGCAGTTCCTTTGCGCGGCGGAAGATCCGCGTCAGCTTATGGATATCGTGCCCGTCGATCGGTCCGAGATAGAGGAATCCCATGTCCTCAAACAGCAGATGCGGCAGAAGAAAGCTCTTGACGCGGTTTTTGAAATTCTCCATATGACGCGAAAGCCAGCGGCCGATCGCGCCCGTGTCCAGCGCGCGCACCAGCAGCCGCTTGAAGCGCACATAGCCGCGGCTGACGCGCATGTCGATGAGCGCGCGGTGCAGCGCGCCGACGTTCGGCGAGATCGACATCTCGTTGTCGTTGATCACGACGACCAGCGGCACGTCCGCCTGCCCCGCGTCGTTGAGCGCCTCGAACGCCATGCCGCCCGTGAGCGCGCCGTCGCCGATCAGGGCGACCGCCGTGCCGTCCTCTCCGCGCAGGCGCATGGCGCGCGCCATGCCGAGCGCGGCGGAAATCGAGGTCGTCGCGTGCCCGGTGTTGAACATGTCGTGCTCGCTTTCCTCGCGCTTCGGAAAGCCGCTCACGCCGCCCTGCTGCCGCAGACCTGCGAACGCCTCCCGGCGCCCCGTGAGGATCTTATGCGCGTACGCCTGGTGTCCCACGTCGAACACGATCCTGTCCTTCGGGCTGTCGAACGCGCGGTGGATGGCGATCGTGAGCTCCACCGCACCGAGACTCGACGCGAGGTGCCCGCCGTTTTTGGAGACGACCTCCACCATATACTGCCGGATCTGTGCGGCCAGCACGGGCAGATCGCGTTCCGGCAGTTTTTTGAAGTCCTCCAGCGACTGAATTTCGTCCAATAAAGGGTAACGGTTCATTTTGTCCCTGTCGTTCCTGTTCTGTTCCCTGCACGGCGCGTTTTTCTCCGGCCGTCCCGCCTTCGCCGCGCCGTTTTGTCTGGTTCGGCGGACCGCGTCCGCCGTGATTTTCTGAAGAAGCCGGATCCTCACGACCGCCGCTCCAGCGTATAGCCGACGAGCTCGGTAAAGAACGAAGCGTCGCCGCCGCCAGCGTCCCGCAGGGCCTCGCGCGCCTTCCCGGCGTATTCCTTCGCAAAGGCTCCCGCCCGCTGTACGCCGTATACCGTTGCGAACGTGCCCTTGCCCGCCTTCGCGTCCTTTCCGACGCTCTTGCCGAGCGCCGCGGCTTCGCCCTCACAGTCGAGAATGTCGTCCGTGATCTGAAACAGCATGCCGTACGCGTCCGCAAAGCGGACCAGCGAATCGACGAGCGATTTCGGCGCGTTCGCGCACGCCGCGCCCGATGCGGCCGCCGCGCGGAACAGCGCGCCGGTCTTGTACCGCTGGAGCGTTTCGAGCGGAACCTCCCCCGGCGCCGCGCTGCAGTCGAGGCTCTGGCCCATCACCATTTCAAACGCACCGCGCGCGATATACCCGGCCGCGTCCCGCGCGGGGCAGTCCGAAAGGACCGCGAACGCGAGCGCCTGCAGCCCGTCGCCGGCCAGTATCGCGTTCGCTTCTCCGAACGCGACGTGGCTGCTCGGCCTGCCGCGCCGGTAATCGTCGTCGTCCATCGCGGGCAGATCGTCGTGGATGAGCGAATAGGTGTGGATCAGCTCCAGCGCGCACGCGGGCAGCAGCGCGTCCTCCGCGCGCCCGCCCGCGAAGTCGCAGGCGGCCATGCAGAGCGCGGGTCTGAGCCGCTTTCCGCCGGAAAACACGCTGTACGCCATGCTCCGGCCAAGCAGCGGCGCCGCGTCGTCCGCTCCGCACGCCCCGAGCAGCTCGTCGAGCTTTTCGTTCGTCAGCGCGGCGTACGCCGTCAGGCGCTCACTCAGCATCGGACGACTCCTCCGCCGATCCGGTCAGCTTCGTAATCGTTGCTTCGTACGCGTCGAGCTGGGCTTCGCAGTCCCGCACGAGCTTCATGCCAGCCTCGTAAAGGCGGATCATCTCGTCGAGCGAGCTTTCGCCGCTCTCGAGCCTGTCCACGATGTCGGTCAGCTTCTTCATCGCTTCTTCAAAGCGCAGCGGTTCGTCCATTTCGCGTCCCTCCTTACTCTTCCGGAAAAGAGCGCTGGACCGACCGGACCGTCGCCGCAGCCGTTCCGTCGCGCATCCGGATGTTCACGCCGTCCTTTTCCTTCAGCCCGGCCACGCCCGGCACGGCGTTCCCGGCTTCGTCGGTCACGATCGCATAGCCGCGCCGCAGCACAGCCCCGGGGCTCATCGCATTCGCCTTGTCCGATGCGCGCGCCAGCTGTTCGCGCGAACGGCGGATTCGTTCGTTCGCGGCGCGCCGCGCGCGCTCGCGCTCGCCGTCGAGCGTCTGCCTTGCGTCGGACACGCGCCGCTCCATGAGCCGGAACGCGTTCGACGCGGCGAAGAGCTCGACCTTCGCGCGCATCCGCTGGAGCGCCGCGGTCAGCGCGCGGCGCATGCGGTCCTCCGCCGCCGTAACCGCCTCGTAGCAGGCGTCCATCTCCGGGACGGCCAGCTCCGCCGCCGCGGAGGGCGTCGGCGCGCGCAGGTCCGCCGCAAAATCCGCTATCGTAAAGTCCGTTTCGTGCCCCACCGCGCTCACGACCGGAATCCGGCTGGCTACGATCGCCTCCGCCACGGCCGGCTCGTTGAACGCCCAGAGATCCTCGATGCTGCCGCCGCCGCGCCCGACGATGAGCACGTCCGCGGCGTCTGATTCGTTCATGCGGCTTATCGCTGCCGCGATCTGCGCCGCCGCGCCGTCGCCCTGCACCTTCACCGGCGCGAGCACGATCGGCATGCGCGGAAACCGCCTTCGGATGATGTTGACGATATCCTGCACGGCCGCGCCCGTTTCGCTGGTCACGACGCCGACGCGCCGCGGCAAAAACGGGATCGGCCGCTTGCGCTCCTGCGCAAAATACCCTTTTTTCTCAAGTTCGGCTTTCAGCGCGAGGAACCGGCGGAACAGCTCGCCCTCGCCGCTCTTTCGGAGCGCGTTGGCGTAAAGCTGAAACGACCCGTCCCTTTCGTAGAGCGCCGCGCGGCCGATCAGCACGACCTGCATGCCGTCCTGCGGCGAGAACGAAAGCCGCGCCGCCTGCTGACGGAACATCACGCACCGCACGAGCGCGTTCTCATCCTTGAGCGAAAAGTACAGATGGCCGGACGTATGCCGCTTGAAATCGCTGATCTCCCCCGCGACGCGGATATCGCTGAGGTTTGGATCGGCGGAGAGCATCGTGCCGACGTATTCGTTCAGTTCGCTGACGGAAAATACCGGAACCGGCAGTTGTTCCATTCGGCTCACCGTCCCTTTTCAAACCGGTCGCGCGCAAGAAGCGCCGCGCCCACGGCGTTGTCCCCGGACAGGCCCTCCCGCGCATACAGGAGGCTGCGGCCGAGCCTCTTTTCCAGCAGGCTTCGAAGCAGCGCGCTGCCGGAAACGCCGCCGGAAAGCAGCGCGTTTTCGCAGCCGAAACGCCCGAACGCCAGCCCGAGCACTTTGGAAAACGTCCGCGCCATGCAGTCGTATACGGCGTAGGCGACCGCGCTTTTGTCCGCACCGCCTTCGAGCAGCCGCCGCGCCTGCGTCTCCTGCCCGGAAAACGAGCAGTTGAGCCCGTCCACGGCGGAGGGAATCCGGATCGACCGGTCCGCGGCGCTCAGCGCGAGCCGCTCGAATTCAATGCCGCTCGGAAACGACAGCCCCATCAAAACGCCGATCCGGTCGACGAACTGCCCCGCGTGCAGATCGCCGCTTTGTCCGACGCATTCGATCCGTTCGATCCCGCCGTCGTTCGGCTGCACAAGCAGCAGGTCGGTCGTGCCGCCGGAAAGATGCATGGAAAGAAACGCTCCGCATGGCAGCGCCGCCTCGTTTCCAAGCATTGCGGCACGCACGTGTCCCGCCTGATGCGTCGTTTCATACAGCGGCGCGCCGAGCGCGTTCGACAGCGCACACGCGCAGAGCTTCCCCGCGAGAAACACGGGCATGTAGGAGTCGTCCCGCGCGGTCGGCTTTGCGCTTACCGCGGCGGCGGCGACGGCGCGCCGGTCGATCTCGCCGAACAGCGCGTCGATAAGCGGCGGGAGGTTCCGCACGTGCTGAAACACCGCGTCCCCCTGCCGCAGTCCGCGTTCCCCAAACGGCACCGAAAGCATCGTCCTCCGTTCGAAAACGATGCCTTCTTCGGAAACGCATGCGATTGACGTCGTATAGCAGCTCGTATCGACGCCGAGAAACAACCGTTTCATGTCGCTTCGATCTTAATCTCTTTTGCGACGCTGCCGAGAATCCCGTTGATAAACGCGTAGGAGCGTTCCCCGCCGTACCGCTTCGCCAGTTCGACCGCCTCGTTGATCGCCGCGCCCGCCGGAACGTCCTCCCGGTAGAGCATCTCGTAGATCGCCACGCGGAGAATGCTCAGATCCACGCGCGCGATCCGGTCGATCGACCAGTCCACGGAGTACTTCTTCACCAGTTCGTCGATCCGGTCGATATGCTCGTCCACCCCGGCGACGACCTGATTTACATACGTCAGGTCCTCATCGTCCAGCGCTTCCGCGCAGCAGCCGTCGGTTTTGTCGCGGATGTCGTTCGGCGTATCCCGGCCGCCAAGCAGGCCTGCATACTGCATCATCACCGCGACTTCCCGCGCGCCTGTTCTGCTCATTTTTTGTTGTTCCTGTCAAACAGTCTGCCGAAGAATCCCCTTACGCCGTCCGTTCCGTTCCGGTCCATCAGGATGCCGAAGAAGATGCCCAGCGCCAGAATCACGGCTAAAAGAAGCGTACGCCAGAAACCGATCGTCATGAACAGCACCGCGAGGATCAGCCCGGCAAGAACGAACAGGATCGTAAATTTATGTTCCCGAAAGAACTCCTCGAAGTTGTTCATGTTTGCCCCCCTTACTCCACGCGCGCCGCAGGAGCGGCCGCCGCGTTTTCGATCAGTATGCCGATTTCGTTGACGGTGATGCCCGTGAGACGCTCCACGTATTCCTTCAGCGACTTCTGCAGTTCCTCCGTAAGCGAAACGACGTCCGTATCCGGCAGCACGGAAAGGCGGATGGCGATCGTGACGCCCGCGTCGGTGTTATGCAGCGTGGTGTGACAATCGCGCACGCGAGACTGCGCGCGGCAGTGTTTCTGCACCATCGTATCGAGCGCCTCGAGCGTGATGAACGTTCCGCCGATGTCGGTCTGCCGCATCATCGCGGACGAAGGACGGGCCTCCGCCTTGCCGCCGCCGCTGCCTTTGCCCGCAAAAAGAAGCTTGATGCAGATCAGCAGCAGGATCAGCCCGCAGCCCGCGAGGATCATCGCGTTTTCGCGGAACATATAGAACAGCGCGATAAACGAATCGACGACGTTTTCCTTAATGAGATTCGCCGCCATGCCGAAAAGAACAAACGACGTGACGATCGCCACAATGAGCAGGATCGCCAGAAGAATCCGGTCAAACACCTTCAATTTCATAGAAATGACTCCCTTTCTTTTGTGAAAACGCGGGCAGACCGAAATGCGGCCCGTCTGCCCGTTCGGACGGCCGTTTTCGGAAAGCGGGCGGAGCGCCGCTCCGCCCGCAAGGAATCGCCGATGTTTCCTATTTGACGCGCGGCGGCTCGGGCGCGGTCTCTACGGTCTCCGCCTCTTTCTTCGCTTCCTTCTCCTTCGCCTTTTCCTTGCGCTTCTCCGCACGGGTCGGCTCCGGCTCAGGCGGATCGAAGGCCACGCTCTGCACGAACACGTTGATCTCGATGACCTTTAGTCCCGTCATCGTCTCCACCGCGTTCTTTACCGCAAGCTGAATCTTTTCGCAGACTTCCTTGATTTTGTAACCGTATTTGATGCTCACGGAAATATCGACGGCGGCCTCTTCCTGACCGACCTCAACCTTCACGCCCTTCGTCAGGCTCTTCTTGCCGAGCATTTCGGTGATGCCTTCCACCATGCCGCCGCTCATCGACGCTACGCCCTCTACCTCCGCCACCGCAAGCGCGGCGATCGTTGCGACTACGTCGTCTGCAAAGACCACGCGGCCTCCTTCGGTTTCCTTCACGGCGACTTCGGCGCCTGTCGTTTTTTCTTCGGACATAAGCACACCTCCATTCTTCTTTGGCAAGATTATATCAGCCGACGGACTTTGTGTAAATACGCAAACCTTCGCGCATGTTACCGCCGCGTAAACAATTAAGGCAGTTTTCCGGCATAATCCGCCTTTTTGGCTACTGCGCGGTCGTCACCTTTACGTTGTCCGCGCTTTCGCCGGTCTCGCGCAGAATGATGTCCAGCACCTGCGCAACCTGTTCGTCGGTGAGCGTTTCCGCCTGCAGCACGACGTTGACCGACCCTTCGTGCAGCGTCACCGCCGCGTCCGCGAAGCCCTTCGCCTTGAGCAGGCTTTCAATCGTCATCTCCTTCTCCATACTGTCCACGATGCTCATTTTCTGCTCCTGCGCGTCGGCAAGCGTCTCCTCGTCCGCGCCCTGCTCGATGATCGTATTTAGATACTGGATTTCCTGCTCGCGCGTTTCGTCCCGCTCCTGACGGAACGAATCGAAGAAACTCGTCTGCGCGCTCGTCTCCACGGTTTCGCCCTCCGCGGACGTCTGCAGCGCCTCTTCCTGCTTCGTTTGCGCGCGGTTGATCAAAAGGTTCGTCACGATCGCGCCGATCAACAGCAGCGTTACCCCGCAGAGCGTGAGAACCTTTCGGTTGAGCTTCCTCTGCTCCGGTTTCATTCTGTTCATTGAACTCCCTCCCTAATCCATGCTCGATTTGGATAACTCGAATACCTCGATTTTCGACAGGGGTATATCCAGCACGGCCTGCACCGCCCGCTGCAGATCCAGCTTCACCTTCACGTCCGCGGCGCCCTCCGCAACGACGATGACGCCGCGCACCGTCGGCGTTTTTTCGAGCAGGATGATCGGCTCGTCGCCGTCGCTTCCGTCGATCGTCGCCGGCTGCTCGCTCTGCGTGGTCTGCGTGCTCGTGCTCGTCTTCTCGCCGTCGCTCGTCTCCGAGGCGTTCGTATTCGTGCTGGTGTTCATCGCGGCGACGATTTCCGTCCCCGTTTCATAGGTGATCATCACCTCCACCTGCCCCGCTCCGCGGATGCACGAAAGCACCCGTCTGAGCCGCTCCTCAACGTCGGTCTCCGTTTCCCCGCTCAGCTGTTCGGAAGCGGACGCGCTTCCCCCGTCCTCCGTGGTTTTGTCCTTCGACGGAAGCAGCGCCGCCGCGTACAGGATCACCGCGAGCAGCGCGACCCCGCCGTACACGGCGATCTCGAGTTTCCGATTGGACTTCATCCTCGCGTACAGGCGGGAAAGCCAGGCGGCGCGCTCGTCCGACCCATCCTTCCTTTGCATATCTATACCCCCAAATCCGCGAATATTCCTACAATTCTGTCTGTCACATATGCCAGAAACACGATACCGGTCCCGATCTTCAGCGCGCGTTTCATCGCGCCCGCCGGAAACAGGAACTCGAGCACCGCGATGATCAGCGCCGCCGCCGCCACGCCCGTCGAGAACGAAACGATCCGGTCCATCAGCTGCAGGCCGCCCGGATTCAGGCCGTTCATACGTTCACCCCCAGTATCCGCCGTTTCCCAGACCCGTGATGAGTCCCGCCGTCACGATGAACATCGCGCCCGCCGCCGCGCAGGCCGAAAGCAGCGCCGAGAGCATGTCAGCCCCCGTCCGCATGAGCCCGACCTGTTTCTCCCCGCCGACGGGCTGCACGAGCGCCGCGGTCAGCCTTAGCAGCAGGATGTACGCGCCTAGGCGGAACAGCGGCGCGATCACCACGCTCGCGCACAGCAGGATCGACGTAAGGCCCGCCGCGTTCTTGACCAGTCCCGCGCAGCCGAGCACGGTGTCGAACGCGCCGGAGAGCAGCGAACCAACCATCGGGGCGGCGTTCGACGCGGCGTATTTCGCGGTTCGGATCGAAACGCTGTCGAACGCGGCGGCGGCAAGGCCCCGTATGCTCGTGATCCCCATGTAGAGCGTCGTCACGATGCCCACCGCCCACTTGACCGCGCTCTTGAGCAGCGCGCTCATCTCGCCGAGCGCGGCACGGCCGGAGAGCCTGTCGAACATGCCGAGCACGCCGCCGCACAGCGCGAGCGGCACGACGACGCGCGTCATCGCGGCCGCCACGCCGCCGGAAAGCAGCGAAAGCGCCGGCTGGTACACGCCGACGCCCGCCGTACAGCCCATGGCGGTCAGCAGCGCCATAAGGATCGGCGACACGGCCTCGATGAACGCGCAGAGCGTGTCCATGCACTCCGCCGCGAACTTTGCGCACGACGAGAACGCCGCCAGCAGCACGGCAAGCGTAAAGCACTGCGCCACGAACGCCGCCGCCTCGCCCGCGTTCTCCTCCTTGCCGACCGAAAGCGCCTGCGCGAACGCGCCGATCAGCGAGATCCCGATCAGCGAGCAGAACAGCCCGGCAAGGTTCTTCCGTTCGCTCCTGAGCAGTCCGCCAAGCGCGGAGAAAAGCGTCTCCCAAACGTCCGTCTCCCCGCCGAAGGCGCCCTCCGCGGCGTACTGCTGCGCGGTATCCTCCGCGCCGAGTCCGTTCCAGAGCGCGCGCACCTCGTCCGGCAGGTCGGCAAGAAACGATTCCATGCCGCTCCAGTCGATGCTGTCCATCCACTCCGTCACGCCGTCCTCGATGGCGGCGTCGCCCTCGGAGGAGACGTCTTCCTCGCCTTCCGCCGCCGCGCTCATCGGGACCAGCAGCATTGCCGCAAACGCAAAGAGCAGCACCGCGCGCGCCTTTCTCACGACGCGCTCCCGAGGAGCTTCACCGCCTCCCTGAGCGTCGCGACCGCCACCGGCAGCGCGCACGCGAGGATCAGCACCCGCCCGCAGAGCTCCACCTTCGCCGCCGTGCCCGCCTCGCCCGCGTCCCTGCACACGTCCGCGCCGAACTGCGCGGCGTACGCGATGCCGACGATCTTGATCAGCACGCCGAGATACCCGTCGTCCAGCCCGTATTCGGCCGCGAGCGCGCGGACGGTGTCGAACAGCCCGGTCAGCTCACCGACCGCCGCCAGCAGCACCGTAGCGCCCGTAACGACTACTGCCGCGACGGCCAGCTCCGGCCGCACGCTCCGAAGCAGCGCCGCGATCGAGGTCCCGATCATCGCCAGAAGCACGATCTGCAGGATCTTCATACCGTCGTTCCCGCCCGCCTTAATAGAAGCTGAATACGGAGCGTACGCTTTCAAGCAGCTCCTCGACCATCGAAAGCATCATCATCAGCCCGATGATGAGTCCCGCCACGGCCGCGACGGTCGCCAGTTCGTCGCGCCCGCTCTGCTTGAGCAGCTGTGTGATGATCGCCGCAACGATGCCGACGCCCGCGATCTTGAAGAGCATATCCACATCCATCGTATTCTCTCTCGCCGTCCGCATCCC
>CAZIQO010000001.1:0-17161 GCA_964541465.1 uncultured Oscillospiraceae bacterium | reverse complement strand
CGGCCCGGCTTCCGTCCACCCGTTCCCATTTCCGTCGCGGCGGCCCTCGCTAAAGCAGCAGGATGCACACGCCGGCCCCCAGGAGCACGCCCAGCGTCTGGTATACGCGCGCCTTCGCCCGGCAGGCCGTTTCCGCCTCCGACGCAAGCCGTTCGAGCGAACCGAGCAGCCGTTCCCCCTGTTCGCGCGCGCTCGCGCGCGTCCCGCCGGACAGGGCTTCGATCAGCCGTTCGGAAAGCGCGGCGTCCTCCGGTTCGAACCAGGCGGCGTAACCGCCGCGCGCCCGTTCCCCGGCAAGCGCCTGCCGCCACGCCTCCGGTGCGCGCGCCCCGCCGCGAAGCTGCACGGCGAACGCGCAGAAGAGCGGGTCCTCCCGCCCGAGGCCGAGGGCCGCGCGTTCAAGCGTTCGCGCATGGGTCAGCGCGTCGTCAAACAGCGCCCGCATGGCGCGGCACAGCCGCGCGAGCGCGTCCCTGCGCCGCCCCAGCCGGTGTGCGCTCCAAAGCCCCGCCGCCGAACACGTCAGCAGCGCCAAAGCCGCGCCCAGATACCGCAGCATCCGCCTCGCCTCCTGCTTCCAATGCCCCGCTGGGACACCAGATCCGTTCCACCGTTCCCGTTCCCGCGCTTCGTCCGAGCAGGACGATCCGCTCGAACGCCCCCTCCGCGATCAGATCCCGAAGCACCTTCCTGCGTTCAAGCGTTTCGCGGCCGGACGCGTGCGCGCTCGCCAGAACCGCCGCGCCGCTGTTGATCGCCTCATAGACCGCGTCCGCGTCCGCGCGCGTGCCGATCTCATCGGTCACGATCACGTCCGGACTAAGGTTTCGTACCATCATCCGCATCCCCTCCGCACGCGTCGTTCCGAACAGCACGTCCGTCCGCAGACCGAGGTCGAAGCGAACCGTCCCGTCCGCGCCGCCGCCGAGTTCGTACCGCGCGTCCACGATGCCCACGCTGCACGCCTGCGCGCCGTAGTCGCCGCTCGACAGAGCGCGCGCCGCGTCGCGCAGGATCGTCGTCTTGCCGCAGCCGGGCGCAGAGACGAGCAGCGCGGAGCATACGCGCCCGTCCGCGCCGAGGATACGCGGAAAAAGCGGCCTCGACGCGCCGATAATCTCCCGCGCGATGCGGATGCAGAATCCGCTCACCTGCTCGAAACGCAGAAAGCCCGCGCCGTCCCGCACCGTCTTCCCGCAGATGCCGACGCGGTAACCGCCCCTGAGCGTCAGGAACCCCTGCGAAAGCTCGTATTCGCAGGCGTAGGGCGAATGCTCGGCAAACGACGAGAGGATCGCCTCGCAGTCGGAGCCGGAGACGGGCGCGCGGCCCCCGCCGCCCGAGAGCATCCGTTCCCCCTTTGCAAAGCGGAGCTGGATCGGCCGTCCCGCGCGGATGCGAATCTCCTCCGGCGGCATCGGCGCTTCGACCGCGCCGAGCAGTTCCGCCGCGTATCCGGTCAGGTACGGCGTCAGGTCCCGCTTCCAGTTCTGCTCCGACTGCTTGTTCGATCCCATCGGTTCACTATACGTGTCCATAGGGGAAATATGATTCCGGATTCGCATGGAAACGCTTGTATTCGCCACCCAAACGCGATAAACTAAAAAATAAGGAAGTGGAGAAAAAGGATGACCAGCTTCTACGATTCGCGGGACTACGCGTCCCTATCCAACAAAGTTTATACCAGTCTGCGGGACGGAATCGCCGAGGGACGCTACAAAACGGGCGACTGTCTCGTAGAGATGAAGATCGCCGAGGAGCTCGGCGTAAGCCGTACGCCCGTTCGCGAGGCGCTCAAGCAACTCGAACTTGAGGACCTCGTAGTCTCCCAGCCGAACCGCGGCGTCGTCGTAAAGGGATTTTCGAGCGAGGATCTGCAGGACGTTTCCACCATACGACATCTGCTCGAGGGACAGGCCGCCTACTGGGCGGCGGAGCGCATCGGCGCGGAGCAGCTCAAACAGCTGCGCGAAGTGATCGAACTGATGGAATTCTACACCCAGAAAAACGACATCGAACATCTCGTACGCCTGGACACCCGCTTTCACGAAATCATCTACGAGGCAAGCGGAAGCCGCACGATCAAGCACATTCTCGCATCGCTGCATCACAATATTCACAAGGCGCGTCAAAGCTCGCTCACGGTTCCGGACCGCGCGGCCTGTTCGCTGCAGGAGCATAAGAGCATCTTCGCGGCGATCGAACGGCACGACGCGCCCGCCGCGAAAGAATACATGGAGGAGCACGTCGCAACCGCGGCGGGATATCATCCGTCCGTATAGAAGAGGCGCAATCCCGTCCGTTTCCCCGATATATCCAGCAGCGGAGGGATCGTCATGCGCATTTTCTGCACCGAAGAACTGCACCGCCGCGGCGGACCCGGGTGTTTTCTGCTCGCACGGGTGGAGGACGCGCTCGAGCCGCTGCTTTCGTCCTACGCCGGGCAGGTGCAGACGATCTATCTGGACCCGCCGTTCGGCACGGGAGATACGTTTTCCGTCCGGCTCCCCGTCGGCGGGAAAAGCCTGACGCTGCCCGCCTTCGACGACCGCATGAGCGAGGACGATTACCTCGCCTGGATGAAACGTGTCCTGACCGGCGCATACGAGCTTCTTTCCGACACCGGCTCCCTGTATCTGCACATCGACTACCGCATGAACGCGAAGCTCCGGCTGCTGCTCGACGAGATCTTCGGCCCCTCCAATTTCATGAACGAGATCATCTGGCGCTACCGGTCCGGCGGGCGCAGCATACATTACTATCCGCGCAAACACGATACGATCTATCTTTACCGCAAAAGCCCGCGCGTGTACTTCAACATCGCCGCGGTCGGCCGTCCGCGCGGACCCGAAAAACGGAACCACATGAAGCGCTATATCGACGGCGACGGCCGCATCTGCTTTTCCATCCGCTCCGGCGGCAGGGTGTACACCTATTACGAGGACACGCCCGTCTACCCGAGCGACGTTTGGGACGACATTGAGCATCTCCAGCAGAAGGACCGCGAGCGGGTGGGATACGCCACGCAGAAGCCCGAGGCGCTGCTCAGCCGCATTCTGCTCGCGTCCTCCGCCGCGGGCGATCTCGTGATGGACCTGTTCTCCGGAAGCGGCACGACCGCCGCGGTCGCGAGCCGGCTCGGGCGCCGGTTTGTCGCCGTGGACGCTTCGCCGTTCGCGCTCTACACGCTGCGCGCGCGCCTGCTGCAGAACGCCAGCGCGCCCTCGCTGCTCGAGGGCGAACGCGAACTCCGGCTGGCCTATCCGTCGGACAATACGCCGGCGTCCTTCTCCTGCGGCTTTACGCAGCGGCACGGACGCAGGATGCTCCTCATCGACCGGGCGGAGTTCGAGCCGGCCGCACCGCTCATCTACGCCGCGCTCGGAACGACGGAGAACGGACGCTTCCTGCCCGTTTCCACCGACTGCCGCCCGGCGCTGCCCGTCCTCTTCCCGCTCGACGGCGTTGCCGCGCCCGTCGTGCAGTTTGCCGACGCGCTCGGGCACCAGGCGTTTTTCACCGTGGACTGAACCTGCCGGCCGCCGGCCGTTTTTGAAGCAGACGGGCGCGCGTTCCGCCGGAAGGAGAAAACGATGCGCGAATGGATCGGCGCATACTGCCTTGGCAAGAAGGGCGTCGTAAAGGCGTTTAAGCCCGAGTGGAACATGACGCTGTTCCTGCTGTTCGGAAAGATCTTCGCGGAGCTCGGCAATTACCGCGACGGCCGCCCGATCCTGACCGTCAAGCTCGAACCCGCTTTCTCGGAACTGCTCCGCGCGAAATTTCCGGGCGCAGTCATCCCGGGCTACTACTGCAACAAGACGCACTGGAGCTCGATGTTCCTTGAAAGCGACGTTCCGGACGAAACGGCGCGCGCCATGCTGGACAACGCGTACGCGGCCGTGCTTTCCTCCCTCCCGAAAAAGGAGCGCGCCGCCGTCGAAGCGGGCTGACGGGCACGGGCGTCCCGTCGTTTCGGCAGGGTTGCGTCACGGCGCGAAGAGACCGAACCGGTCTCTTTTTTTCTTCCCGCCGCCGCCGTTTTCGGTTTCCTGCGGCCTATGCCGCTGCCGATCTCCGACCGCAATTTTCCACTGGCTTTTCCCTGTAAAATCCTGTATGATACAGTTCATGAAGCATCGGAGCAGCGCAGGAACGGCGCCTTTGGCTCCCCCGGTCCTTCCGGGCGGGGAGAATCAGCCGGGCGCTCAGAAACCCACCAGCAAGCTGTGGAACCGCATCGGTTCCCTTCTGATGCTGGCGTTGATCACGGTCGTCATGATCGTGGTTTTTCGCGATACCTCGATCCCCGAGGTGTGGAGCGCGATCCGGTCCGTCGATCCGTTCTGGTTCGCGCTGGCGATAGCCGCGTCGCTGCTTTCTTCGCTGATGTTCGGCTTTGCGCTGCATATCTCCCTGCGCACGCTCTATGGAAAACGCATACCGCTGCTGCGCAGCATCGGGTTTGGATACATCGGCCAGTATTACACCGCCATCACGCCCGCCGGCGCGGCCGGTCAGCCCATGCAGCTCTACTACATGTGCGCCTGCGGGGTGGAGTTTTCCTACGCGTCGCTCTCCCTGCTGCTCGTCAACGCGGCGCATCAGATCATCGTGCTGCTGATTCCTCTGGCGCTGTTTCCGTTTCGCGCCGGGCTGATACTGGATAATCTCGGCACGTTCCTCTGGTTTTTGATCTTCGGCACGGTCGTCAACGTCGCGCTGATTCTGTTTTTGATTTTTTCCATGTTTTCGCCGGATTTCGCCAGACGCGCGGTCTTCTGGATCATCGGGCTGCTTGCCAGACTGCGCCTTATTAAAAACCGCTCCGCCGCGGAGGCGCGCACCGAGCGTCAGCTTCAGCTCTACCGCCACGGGGCGGATCTGTTCAAGCGGCATCCGTGGCTGTTTGCCATCGAACTGGTCGCGTATGTCGTGCTGCTCGGCTCGCAGTTCATCATTCCGTATTTCGTCTACCGCGCGTTCGGTCTGAACACATACGGCGTCGTCGATTTCGTCGCGCTGCAGTCGGTGCTGTTCCTTGCGGTGTGCTTCCTCCCGCTGCCCGGTTCCGCCGGCGCGAGCGAGAGCGGGTTCGTTTCTCTGTTCCGCGTGCTGTTTCAGAGCACGCTCATCGTGCCCGCGATGCTGCTTTCCCGAACCGTGAGCTTCTACCTGATCCTTCTCGTAAGCAGCGTCGTTTCCCTGCTGATGCAGCTCCTTCTTACCCGCCGCAAACGCGCGGCCGCAGAAAATCAGGAACCGTCCGATTCCGCCCCATCGCCGGAACATCCCTGAATCCTTCGCTGAAGCGCGGCAAAAACGGCCTCCCGCTCATGGAAGGCCGTCTTTTCATAGGAGTGCTTATCTTCTTTTCCCGAAGATGTCCCGCCTGCCCGCGTGCTCTCCCTGTTCCCCGAGCGTATCGGCATACCGCTCAAGCAGGGAACGCTGTTCCTCGGTCAGATGCTTCGGCACCTCCACGCTCACCGTCACGAGCAGATCGCCCGTGCCGCTGGCGTTGAGATGCCTGATCCCCTGATCGCGCAGGCGGAACGTGGAGCCGGGCTGCGTGCCGGCCGGTATGTTGAGCTTCACGTTCTCGCGCAGCGTCTGCACGGTGATGCTCCCGCCGAGCGCCGCCATGGTGTACGAGATCGGGGTGTCGAGATACAGGTCGAATCCCTTGCGGACGAACCGCTTGTGGTTATGCACGTTGACGGTCACGTACAGATCGCCGCTCGGGCCGCCGCGATGCCCCGCGCTGCCCGCGCCGCGCAGGCAGATCGTCTGCCCGTTGTCGATGCCCGCCGGAATGGTCAGCTTGCGTTTAACGTTCCTTCGCACCCTTCCCGTGCCGCGGCACTCCGTGCACGGGTCCGTGATGATCTTCCCCGTGCCGCGGCAGGCGGCGCAGGGACGCGTTGAAGTAAACGAACCGAGTATCGTGTTCTGCTGGGTGCGCACCTGACCGGTGCCGCCGCAGGTTTTACACTTCGTCGGCTGCGTGCCGGGCTTCGCGCCCGTGCCGCCGCAGACGGAGCAGATCTCCTCGCGGGGAATCGTGATCTCCTTCTCCGCGCCGAACGCGGCCTCCTCGAAGCTGATATTCACGCTGTAGCGCAGATCGTCCCCCGCCACGGGGCCGCCGCGCGTCTGCCCGCCAAACCCGCCGGAAAAGGCGCCGCCGAACATCTGCCCCAGAATATCCCCCAGATCGCTGAATCCGCCGAATCCGCCGGCGAACGGGTCCTGCCCGCCCATGCTGGGATCGAACGCCGCATGGCCGAACTGATCGTACTTGGCGCGTTTATCCGGATCGCAGAGCACTTCGGCCGCTTCGTTCAGTTCCTTGAACTGCGCCTCGGCCGCCTTGTCGCCCGGATGCAGATCCGGGTGGCACTCCTTCGCCTTCTTCCGGAACGCGCTCTTGATCTCCTCGGCCGTGGCGCTCTTGGATACGCCCAGCACCTCGTAATAGTCGCGTTTTTCAGCCAATGCCCCTTACCTCTCAACAAGAAGGCGCAAGCACCGCTTCGCCCCCACAAAATATTCAAAAAGCGATTTTCGCTTATGTCCGTTCGTTCGGCGCGTCCCGAACGGCGCGCTCTTTCGCAGCCGCAGTCCCCCGTCCGCGCCAAACGATTCCCAGATAGCCGCCGGAGGCGCGAACGCCGCCGCGCCTCCGTTTGCCTGCTCATTCGAAGCGGGACCGGTCAGTTCTTGTCGTCGTCCACTACTTCGTAGTCCGCGTCCACCACGTCGTCCTTCGACGGGCCTTCCGCGTCGGAATCCTGCTGCGGTCCTTCGGTGCCGGCGCCGCCCTGGGCCGATCCCTGCTGCTGCTGCGCGGCCTGTTCATAGACCTTTCCGAACACGCGGTAACTGACCTCCGTGAGGTGCTCGCCCGCGGTCTTGATCATGTCGATGTCGCCGCCCTCAAGCGTCTTCTTGAGGTCCGCGACGGCCTTCTCGATCTCCTCCTTGCCGGAGGAATCGATCTTGTCGCCCATCTCGCGCAGGGAACGCTCGGTCGTATAGACGAGCTGGTCGGCATGGTTGCGCGCTTCGACTTCGTCCTTGCGCTTCTTGTCCTCGCCGGCGAATTTCTCCGCCTCGTTGACAGCGTGCTTGATCTCGTCCTCGGTGAGGTTGCTCGAGGCGGTGATGGTCACCTGCTGCTCGTTGCCCGTGCCGAGGTCCTTGGCCGATACGTGCACGATGCCGTTGGCGTCGATGTCGAACGTGACCTCGATCTGCGGCACGCCGCGCGGCGCGGGCGCGATGCCGGTGAGCTGGAAGCGCCCGAGGGTCTTATTATACTGCGCCATCTCGCGCTCGCCCTGCAGCACGTGCACCTCCACGCTCGTCTGCCCGTCCGCCGCGGTCGAGAAGATCTGGCTCTTCTTGGTCGGGATCGTCGTGTTGCGGTCGATCAGGCGGGTAAACACGCCGCCGACCGTTTCGATGCCCAGCGAAAGCGGGGTAACGTCCAGCAGGAGGATATCCTTGACCTCGCCGCCGAGCACGCCGCCCTGAATCGCCGCGCCGATGGCGACGCATTCGTCCGGATTGATGCCCTTGAACGGTTCCTTGCCGGTGATCTTTTTGACCATTTCCTGCACGACCGGGATCCTCGAGGAACCGCCCACAAGGATGACCTTGTCGATCTGCGACGCGGACAGACTTGCGTCGCGCAGGCACTTCTGCACAAGCTCCTTCGTCTGGTCGACGAGGTCCGCGATCAGCTCGTTGAACTTCGCGCGGGTGATCGTGAAATCGAGGTGCTTCGGGCCGGACTTATCCATCGTGATGAACGGCAGGTTGATCGTGGTCTGCGCCACGCCCGAAAGCTCGATCTTCGCCTTTTCCGCGGCATCCTTCAGACGCTGAAGCGCCATCTTGTCCTGCCGCAGGTCGATGCCGTTGTCGCGCTTGAAGCTCTCGGCAATATAGTCGATGATCAGCTGATCGAAGTCGTCGCCGCCGAGGCGGTTGTTGCCTGCGGTCGCCATGACCTGGAACACGCCGTCGCCGATTTCCAGAATGGAAACGTCGAACGTGCCGCCGCCGAGATCGTAGACCAGGATCTTCTGGTTGTTTTCCTTATCAAGTCCGTACGCGAGCGCAGCCGCCGTCGGCTCGTTGATGATGCGCAGCACGTCGAGTCCCGCGATGCGGCCCGCGTCCTTCGTGGCCTGCCGCTGCGAGTCCGTAAAGTATGCAGGAACCGTGATGACCGCCTGCTTGACCGTTTCGCCGAGGTACGCTTCCGCGTCCTGCTTGAGCTTCTGCAGGATCATGGCCGAAATCTCCTGCGGTGTATAATCCTTGCCTTCGATATGGACCTTGCGGGTCGAGCCCATGTCGCGCTTGATCGAAGAGACCGTGCGCTCCGGGTTCGTGATCGCCTGGCGTTTTGCGATGCTGCCGACCATGCGCTCGCCGTCCTTGAACGCCACGACGGACGGCGTGGTGCGCGCGCCTTCGGAATTCGGGATGACGACGGGTTCGCCGCCTTCCAGAAACGCCACGCAGGAATTTGTCGTACCAAGATCGATGCCGATGATCTTACTCATAATCATATCCTCCTAAAAATTCAAATCAATCCAGTTAAAATTTACTCGGTTACCTTCACGATGCTGTGCCGCAGGATCCGGTCGCCGACGCGGTATCCCTTCTGCAGCACCTGCAGGATCTCGCCGCTTTCCCTGCCTTCGGTCTTTTCGCGCGCGATCGCCTCGTGCAGATTCGGGTCGAATTTGCCGTCCGCTTCAATCTCCTCCAGCCCCAGCTTTTTGAGCGAATCCGAAAACTGTCGCTGCACAAGGGCGATGCCTTCGCGCCAGTTTTCGTCGGACGCGGCCGCGTGCTCCATCGCGCGCTCGAAATTATCGAGAATCGGGAGCAGCTCTTTGATGCAGTCCCGCTTGCCTTCCTCGTAGCTGTCCAGGCGCACGCTCGCGTTCCTGCGGCGGAAGTTGTCGAAATCCGCCTGGATACGCTGCAAAAGCTGCACGGTTTCGTCCTTTTCCTTCTGCAGCGCCTCGATATGCGTCTTCGCCGCCTGAAACTCCTCCGCCGTGAGCGTATAGGAATCCGGCTCGGCGTCCTGCACCTCCGGTTCCGCACTCTTGGCTTCCGCCGCGGCCTTCGGTTCCGGTTCCGCGGCTGCGGTTTCCTTCGGCGCTTCCTTCGCCGGCTTGCTTTCCGCAGGTGCGGCCGCGTCGATTTCCTCCTCGACGGCAGCCTGTTCGGTTGGTTCCTTTTTCTTTCCCATATTCTTGCCCAATTCAGCGATTCTCCTCTTCTAAGTAGTTGGTCAGCGTTTCTGAAAGGCATCTGCGCATGAACTCCAGCACGGACATGACCTTTCCGTACTGCATGCGCGTGGGCCCTATGATGCCGATCGAGCCCATCGGCTCGTCGCCGACACGGTATGTCGCGGTTACGACGCTGCAGTCCTTGAGCATTTCGTTCTCGTTCTCGCAGCCGATGGTGACCGTAAATTCCAGCCTGCTTGCGCGCCTGAGCAGTTCATAGAGCGTATTGCGCCCCTCGACCGCCGTGAGGAACATCTTCGCCTTGTTGACGTCGCTGTACTCCGGGTAATGCAGCATGTTGGTCGCGCCCGAAAGCTGTACGTTCGGCGCGTCCGGCGCAATCTTGCGCTCGATGGTCTCTACCATCGTATTCAGAAACTCGCGCCGGTCGTACAGTTCGCCGCCCAGCTCCTTGAGCATGCGCTCCGCGACCGTGTCCATGCGACAGCCGGCGAACCGCTCCGTCATCATGCGCGAGATCCGCTCGAGCTCCGTGGCGCCCATGTCGTCCGGCACGCGGATGATCGCGTCGCGCGCGAATCCCGCGTCGGTCACGATGACCGCCAGCGCGCGCCCCTCGCGCAGCGGAACCAGCTGAATATGCCGGAGTCTGTTTGCCGAAAGCATCGGCGGCATCACCATGGCGGTGTAATGCGTCACCGCGGAGAGCGTCTGCGCGGTCTGCTTCATCACGTTTTCCAGCTCGTCGAGTTTTGCCGTCATATGCGCGCGGATGAGCTTGATCTCGTCCGCCGTCAGGTCCGCGCGGCGCATCATGCGGTCCACGTACAGCCGGTACGCCTTATCCGACGGGATGCGTCCCGCCGACGTATGCGGCTGCTCCAGATAGCCAAGCTCCTCAAGGTCGGCCATCTCGTTTCGGATCGTTGCGCTTGAAAGGCTGAAATCGTCGCGCTTGCTGATCGAGCGCGATCCGACCGGCGATGCCGAGAGAATGTACTCGTCGATAATCGCCTTGAGAATGCCGAGCTTACGCTTATCGAGTTCCACGGCCGCCGCCTCCTTTCATGCTGTTAGCACTCTGTTTCATCGAGTGCTAAACACTAACAAAAATTTAACACCTGGCAAGCCGCATGTCAAGTAAACGCTGGTGCAAAAATGTGACATTCCGGTGAATTCGGGAGATGGGAAACCGGTCGCTTTCCGGCTGAAATTTCCGGTTTGAACTTGTGCGGCGAAACGGCGCCGCGCCGCGCGGCAGGGCGCGCCGATTACATGAAATACCCGAGCGCTTCGTTCTGCAGGTCCAGCCCGCGGCGGGTTAAACAGATCCGCTCCGGCGTTTCGACGACCCAGCCGCGTTCGCGCAGGCATTCCATGGCGCTCGCGTACGCGTCCGCCAGATCGACGCCGAAGCGCGCACGGAACGCCGCGCGGTCGACGCCCGCCGTCAGGCGGAGTCCCAGCATGACGCTCTCGAACATCTCGTCCGCCGGAAACAGGCGGATGATCTCGCGCACGGGCCTGCGCTTCCGCCCGATGAGGCGAAGATACTCCCGTATGGTGTCGACGTTCGCGTAGCGCGTCCATTCGCGCATGCGCACGGCCGAGTGCGCGGCCACGCCGAAGCCAAGGTATTCGCCGTTGTTCCAGTAATTCAGATTATGCCGGCAGGCGTAGCCTTCGCGCGCAAAATTGCTGATTTCGTAGCGAAGATACCCGCGCGAGGCAAGGTAGTCGATGCCCGCGTCCTGCATGTCGGCCACCGCGTCCGCGTCGGGAAGGACAATCTCGCCGCTTTTCACGCGCCGTCCGAGCGGCGTGTCCTCCGCGAGCGTGAGCGCGTAGGACGAAACGTGCTGCACGTCCATGTCGCACACGACCCGGAGCGTGTCGAGATACGCCTTCTGCGTCTGCCCCGGCAGGCCGTGCATGACGTCCACGCTGATGTTTTCAAACCCCGCCGCGCGGGCGGCTTTGATTGTGTCCCGGAACTGCGCGTAGGTATGGATGCGGCCCACCGACGCGAGCAGGGAGTCGTGCGACGTCTGCAGCCCGACGGAAAGGCGGTTGACGCCGGATACGCGGTACGCCCTCAGGTTTTCGGCGGAAGCGGTGCCGGGGTTGCACTCCATCGAGCACTCCGCGCCGCTTACGAGCGGGAAGTGCTCCCGCAGCGCGTCCATGACGCGTCCGAGCTGATCTCCGCCAAGCAGCGAAGGCGTTCCCCCGCCGAGATAGGCCGTATCGAACGGGCCGGCGCAGAGGTTCGCTTTGGCCGTCAGCGCGATCTCGCCGCAGAGCGCCGCGACGTAATCGCCGAGCGTATCGTCAAGCGGGAAGGACGTGAAATCGCAGTAATCGCATTTCTTCACGCAGTAGGGAATGTGCAGATAGAGACCGGCCATCGTTCAGTTGATCCTGAGAACGCTCATGAACGCCTCGCTCGGCAGCGAAACCGTGCCGATCTGGCGCATGCGCTTCTTTCCTTCCTTCTGCTTTTCAAGCAGCTTCTTCTTTCGCGAAACGTCGCCGCCGTAGCACTTGGCGAGCACGTCCTTTCGGACGGCCTTGACCGTTTCGCGCGCGATGATCCTGCCGCCGATGGCGGCCTGGATCGGGATCTCGAACTGCTGGCGCGGGATCACGTCGCGCAGACGCTCCGCGACCGCGCGACCCTTCGCGTAGGCGCGGTCCCGGTGGACGATGGTGGAGAGCGCGTCGCAGCAGTCGCCGTTGAGCAGGAAGTCCAGCTTGACCAGGTCGGATTTCTCGTAGCCCTTGAGCTCGTAGTCGAACGACGCATAGCCGCGGCTTCTGGACTTGAGCTGGTCGAAGAAGTCGTAGATAATCTCGTTGAGCGGCAGCACGTAGCGGATGTTGACGCGCGATTCCTCGATGTAGTTCATGTCCACGAACACGCCGCGCTTCTCCTGGCAGAGCTCCATGATCGTGCCCACGAATTCCGACGGGGCCATGATCGCGGCGCTGACCACCGGCTCCTCGATGGACTCGATCTCGGTCGCGGGCGGCAGGTTCGTTGGGTTGTCGATCGTGCGCGTCTCGCCGGAGGTGGTGTTCACGCGGTACACGACGCTCGGCGCGGTGGTCACAAGGTCGAGGTCGAACTCCCGTTCGAGCCGTTCCTGAATGATCTCCATATGCAGCAGCCCGAGGAACCCGCAGCGGAACCCGTAGCCGAGCGCGACGGAGGTCTCCTGCTCGTAGGAGAGCGACGCGTCGTTGAGCTCGAGCTTTTCGAGCGCGTCGTGCAAATCGTCGTAATGCGCGCCGTCGGCCGGATAGATGCCGCAGAATACCATCGGGTGCGCATGCTTGTATCCGGGCAGCGGCTTCGCGGCGGGGCGGTCCGCCAGCGTGATCGTGTCGCCCACCTTGGTTTCGGCCACGCTCTTGATCGACGCGGCGATGTACCCGACCTCGCCCGCGGTCAGTTCCTCGACCGGACGCAGGTCGGGCGAAAACACGCCCACCTCGGTCACGTCGAACTCGTGCCCGGTCGCCATCGAGCGGATGCGCGCGCCGGCCTTGACCGTTCCGTCGAATACGCGCACGTAGGAGAGCGCACCCTTGTAGTTGTCGTAGTAGCAGTCGAAGATCAGCGCTGTGAGCGGCTTTTCCGGGTCGCCTTCCGGCGGCGGCACAATGCGGACGACGGCGCCGAGCACCGCTTCCACGTTCGTTCCGTTTTTGGCCGAGATGCGCGGCGCGTCCTGCGCCGGAATGCCGATGATATCCTCGATCTCCTGCGCGGTGCGCTCCGGTTCCGCGCTCGGCAGATCGATCTTGTTGATCACCGGCACGACCTCAAGCCCGTTGTCGACCGCGAGGTAGACGTTTGCAAGCGTCTGCGCCTCGATGCCCTGCGTGGCGTCCACGACGAGCACCGCGCCCTCGCAGGCGGCCAAAGCGCGGCTTACCTCGTAGTTGAAGTCCACGTGGCCGGGCGTGTCGATGAGGTTGAACATATACTGCTTTCCGTCGGCGTGGCGGTAAAACATCCGGACCGCGGAGGATTTGATCGTGATGCCGCGCTCGCGCTCAATATCCATCGTGTCGAGCATCTGTTCGGTCATGTCGCGCGCGGAGACGGTGTCGGTCAGTTCCATCATGCGGTCGGCCAGCGTCGATTTGCCGTGGTCGATATGCGCGATGATGGAGAAGTTGCGGATCAGTTCTTTCGGATACGCCATATCGATTCCTCCCGCATATGGCTAACATGATACCGTATCGCGCGGCGGTTTGCAATACGAACGGTCCGCGCGGCCCCGCCCATAAGAAAACGGCGATGCCGCAGCGCACCGCCGTTTCCGTTGCGTCGTCTACTCGATGGGTCTTCTTGCGCAGACGAAATTCCTGCGCCAGTAGGACGTTTTCGCGCTCCGCCGCACGACCTCGCCGTTTGCGGAGGACGCGTCGATCATCTCGCCGCCGCCGATGTAGATGCCAACATGCCCGACCGTGCTGCTGTCGTCCGACTTGAAGAACAGCAAATCGCCCTTCTGCACTTTGTCGAGACTGGTGATCTTCGTCCAACTGCTGGTCTTCGACAGACCGGACGCGTTGAGCCGGCGGGTGTAGACGTTCACCTGCCTGAGGCAGTAGTACGCCAGCCCCGAGCAGTCGTAGGAATCCGGTCCGCTCTTGCCGAGCACGTACGGCTTGCCGATCTGCTTTTTCGCAATCGAGATCATCTTGTCGATGCGCCCTTCGGCGGAGGAGGCACGCGCCAGTTCTTCCTGCCGCTTCTTTTCCGCCGCGATCTCGAGCTCCTTTGTGTAGGAAACGCGCGCGTCGGCGGAGTTGATCGCCTCGAGCGTTTTCTCGCCCGCTTTTCCGTCCTTGGTCAGGTGGTTGCGGTTCTGAAACTTCATAACCGCGCTGACCGTGTCGGTCCCGTAGTATCCCGTCACCTGGCTTTCACTGAGGTAGCCGAGCTCTACGAGCTGCTCCTGAAACGCGCTGATGTCGTCACCCTCGGCGCCCTCGTACATCACGTACTCCTTCGCATCGTCGGAATAGAGGATCGCAAGCGTCTGTTCCCCGGCGATGCCGTCCTGCTGCAGGCCGTGCTGACGCTGGAAGAGCTCAACGGCGTATTTTGTGGCATTGCCGAAATAGCTCGTCGGCTCGTCGATAGCCAGATACCCGAGCTCCATGAGCCGCCGCTGCAGTTCCAGCACGTCGTCGCCCTCCTGCCCCTTCTCGATGCGGACCTCGGGCGTCGGGGTCGGCGTCGGCTCAGGCGTGGGAGTAAAGCTCGCCGTCGGCGTGGGCGTGGCCACGGCGGCCAGCTCCATCGACATCGCCTCGGCCCTCTGCTGTCTGGATTTCGGGATGGCGATGATCAGGATGATGCCGAGCAAGACGAACAAAACGGTGCACCCCATGAAGATGCACGTCGTTCTCCCCATAAAGTAGCACGTGCGCAGAAAGCGTTTCAGCCACGAGAGGAGTTTCTTCTTCAATTTCTTAAAAAACCGTTTGATTGTATGTAAATCCATAGCGGTCTCCCGATTTCTGATTTTACGGAATCCGCGCCGGATTTGCAAGAGGAAACAAAATATTGTAATACATTGTTTAAGATTGCCGCCTGTTACCGCTATATGTTGTATTCCGGAAGATCCGTCGCCCCTTTCCTAAAAACAGGAAAACCCTGCGGCGCACCGCCTCATCGGCAGTCTGCTTATTCGAACAGCGCCGTGGAAAGATACCGTTCCCCGGTGTCCGGCAGAATCGCGACGATCAGCCCGGCGTTCCCGCCATGTTCGGCGGAAAGCTTCGCCGCGCCGCAGAGCGCCGCGCCGCCGGAAATCCCGCAGAGGATGCCCTCCGCGCGCATAAACCGCTTCGCCGCTTCCAGCGCTTCCGCTGTCGTGACGGAGATCACCTCGTCCACGACGGAGGGATCGTAGTTTTTCGGAACGAAATTCGCCCCGATGCCCTGGATGCCGTGCGGCCCCGCCGCGCCGCCCGTCAGCACGGGCGACTCCGCCGGCTGCACCGCCGCGACGCGGATATCCGGATTTCTGCTCTTTAAGTACCGCCCCGCGCCGCAGACCGTTCCGCCCGTGCCGACGCCGGCGACCAGCGCGCCGACGCGCCCCTCGGAATCGGCCCATATCTCCGGGCCGGTCGTTTCCTCGTGCGCCTTCGGATTATCCGGGTTCTCAAACTGGAGCATGCGTCTGCTGCCCGGGATCGAGGAAAGCAGTTCCTCCGCTTTGTCGTTCGAACCGGCCATGCCGAGCGTTCCGTCCGTGAGCACGATCTCCACGCCGAGCGCGCCGAGGATCTTCCTGCGCTCCACGCTCATCGTGTCCGGCATGGTCAGAATCACGCGGTAACCGCGCGCCGCGGCGACCACGCCGAGGCCGATGCCGGTGTTGCCGCTCGTGGCCTCGATGAGCGTCGCCCCGGGTTTGATCTCGCCGCGCCGCTCCGCCTCCCGGATCATCCAGAGCGCGACGCGGTCCTTCGCGCTCCCGCCGGGGTTGCGGCTCTCGAGCTTGACGGCGAGCCGCGCCGTAACGCCGTATGCTTTTCCAAACCGGTCCGCGTACAGAAGCGGCGTTTTTCCGATGAGATCCTCGACCGAAGCAAAGATCATGCTTTTCTCTCCTTTTCTCTGGCTTCCTTTGCGGCCTTCGCCAGCGTTTCCGCCGCGGCCTGCGCGATCGTTCTCGCGTTCGCATCCTCCTGCTCGACACGCACGAACGGTTTCCCCTCCGGCAGGAAATACGCGAGGGCCTTCCCGTTCAGGCGGTCGAATGCATACGCGTCGTCCACCGCGACGAGCCGTGCGGTGATCCCCTGCACAGAAAGATAATTTCCGGCCTTCCGGATCATCTCCGCCTGGGCGCGCGGCGCGACCAGCACCACCTCGGGCCCGTTTTTCGGGTCGCGGAGGATCTCCGCGCATACGGAACCCTGCCCGCCGAGCGCGGAAAACAGCTTGGTCCGCTGCAGAACGACCATCAGCGCGTGCGCGGCGGCTGCGCCGATCATGCACTGAATCGCATTGAACAGCAGGTTCGGAACCGCGGCGGCCGTGCCGTAGAGAAGTATCTCATAGAGGAAGTACCCCGCCGGTACGAGCAGCGCGGCCAGATACAGAAACGCATACCGCGCGCGCGATTTGATCCTCACAAACGCCGTGCCGGCCAGGAAAGCGACCGCGCCCTTGATCAGCAGCGTCGCCGGCGCGTAGATGATATACCCGGCCAGCACGTCCGACAGCGCCGACGCAACGCCCGCGCAGAGCGCGCCCCAGCCGCCGCCAAGCAGCACGCCCGCGACGAGCACGCCCGCGTCCCCAAGATTGTAGTACCCAACCGGCGTCGGTATCTTTGCCAGCCAAGTCAGCAGCACGATGGCCGCCGCGAGCACGCCTCCCGTCGTCAGTTTTCTGATCGTATCGTCATGCATGCGCGATCTCCTCCGTTTCCTTTCCGCATCCGGAACTCAAATCAGTTTCCGCATTCGGCGCGGCCCGTATGCGGCAGCGCGATCCTTTTGAAAAAACGGCCCGTCTATAAGGCGAGCCGTTATGTTCAGCTCTGCATATATACCCTTGCTTGGCCTGCGCAGCGGCGACCGCCTTTGCAGACGCATGCCATCCTCTTCCGCCTCGCGGGACTATTCCAAATACGGGAATCCTCCTGTATCCGCCCCATACAGCCCGGATTGAAACAGGATACAGTATAACACGATCCGGATTCGGTATCAACACGGACCCGATCCGTCCGGTCCGCCGGTTCCTGCCCGCCCGGCTTGTACACGCCGAACGGCAGAAAAAAAAGGCTCTACACTATAGATTGGGGTAAGTAAAAAAAAGAAGAAGCATAACCGCTTCA